>JBMNNX010000096.1:0-21678 GCA_050942745.1 Myxococcales bacterium | reverse complement strand
CGACCTGCGACGGGCGCATTGCCATGCGCCCCAACCAACCTGGGACGGGCGCGTCGCCGTGCGCCCTTACCAGCCCGCGAGCGATCGCTTGGTTTCCGCGCGAAGCCCCTAGTGAGCGCTGACGACGCCGGTCTTGGTGTCGAGGACGTAGCAACCGTAGGGCTTTCCGGCGTTGTCCCAGATCTCCTGACCGGCGCGCCCGATGACCGTGTAGAAGGCGAAGGTGGCGCCGTCGATGGGCGCGCCCGCCTCCAGGACAATCCGCGCGGTCGCCCGGTTGCCGTCGCGGCACATCAACACATCGCGGGTCTGCAGCCAGTCGGTTCCCTCACGTCGTTCGCCCAGGCGAACCCAGATCGGGTCGTAGCTCGTCAAAGGCCCGGTGTACTGGACGACCAGAACTCCGCCGCCCTTGCCATCGGGCGCAAAGCTCGCCTGCACGTGAGAAGGGCCGGCGAAATCGGGCCGGGGCTCGTTGCGCTCGAAGGCGGGGCTGTTTGACCGGGTGCTCGAGCGGCTCGACATTTGTCGACCTCCTGCAGAAGGCGGTGACTCTAGCATGAGCGCTCGCCGGGCATGAAACCTGGCACCCGCCCGGTGGACAAACGATTGTCACGCCTCCGACAGACTACCTCTTCGCGCAGTGCGAGCGCTTCGGGCCGCGGTACCTCCCACACACCCCGGCTGACACACCAAAACAAGAAGCGTAAGTCGGGGTGAACGCGCGGTGTGAGCCTGCCTGGCCGCTCGGGGCAAGGCAGCGAGGACATGGCGATCACTGCGTCGGCAACTCCGCGACGCGATCTTTCCGTCAGCGTGGGGATGAGCCGCTGGCGGCCGTGCAATCGGCTGCATCTCAGCCGAGCGTGTTCGGGCTCGCAGCCTCGACCGCCCGCGAGTTGCACCGCCATCCTGGCGCCAGACGGTCTGTTCGCACGAGCCTGGCGCCGGTCGCCCGAAGCGATTCGCTTACCGCCCTTGCTTACCGGCGCTGTGCGCGGGCGGTTGATCACGGATGCGCCGCGCGGGGCGAGCTGGCTCCGCGGAAGCTTCGCGAAAACCCGCCTCAGGCGAGGAGAAGACCGATTGTGCGGCTTTCCGGCCCGCGGCCGGCGCTTCGGAGGCTCGGCGGTATTCCTCGCAATCGCGGGCTCGAGGCTCCGCAGTCTGCGATGGAAGTCGCCGAGCGAAAGCCTGCGAGCCCGAAGGCTTCCCGAACGCAGCACCACTTCCAAGAACGACTGGAGATCTCGGCCCTCGGGCGGAGCGCCGAGCGAGTCAGGGAAGCCGAGCGGCTTCCGGGGCGAAGCTCCAGCCGGCGAGCGCGTCTGGCGGCGCCTTCTTCGCGGCAACACCTTTCAGAAGGTGACTGATCGGGCGTGGCCGCATGGCCGCGTAACGGATAGGTGCGCGATGGCCGACAAGGAACACAAGGGCGAGATGACGGTGAGAGAGGCGGGTCACCTGGGAGGCAAGAAGGTCCAGCACGAGCGCGAGCTGCGCGCCCGCAAAGAGGTGCGCCACCATGCCTACGACAAGCCGGGGCCGGCCAAGGGCGAGGCATTCGGTATCGCGGCGATAACGCAGGCGCTCGAAGGCCTCGATTTCCCGGCGACCAAGGACGAGCTGCTCGAGCGCGCGGGCGACCAGACGATCGAATACCGCAAGGGCCAACCGGTGAAGCTGCGCCAAATCATCGAGGACCTCGAGGAGAACGAGTTCCCGTCGATGGCCAACGTGGTGCACGCGGTCAGTGGCGCGCTCAAGCAGGAGGGCCTGAGCACGGGGGCGTACGAGGAGCCGACGGCACACGTGTAGACCAGGTGCCGGGCACGGGCGGGGCGGTCCGCCGGGCTCGCGCCCAGCCATCGCGGCAGCGGGCCCGGCGTTCAGACAGCGACGGTCCGGTTCCGGGCGCCACCGACACCCGACTGCCTGAGGCCAGAGAACGTCTACCTACTGCGGAGAGCGAACCTTCCAGAGCTTGAGCATGTCGGTCTGGAAGGGCTCGTTGCCGATGGTCATGCCGAAGGTGATGGCGATGTCGTCGCCGGGCACGACCATCTTGCTTTCGAGCAGCTTGCGCTCGGCTTGCTCGACCGCGCCGGCGACGCTGGTGACCCAGTCGCCGAAGAGCGGCGTCACGCCCCAGTAGAGCGCGAGGCGGTTGAGGACCCGGGTGTGCCTCGAGAAAGCGATGATCGCGGCGCGGGGCCGATATGCGCTCATCAGCGCCGCCGACCGACCTGACTCGGTGTACACGGCGATCGCCGCGAGCCCCATCTCGTCGCCGATCTCGTCCACAGCGGCCGCGACGGAGTTGGAGAAGGTGTGCTCGCGCACGTAGGGCCGCTTCTCGAGGGAGACCATGTAGTACTCGCTGCGCTCGATCTCCTCGATGATCCGCGCGAGGGTCTGGACCGCCTTGACCGGATAGTCGCCCACCGAGGTTTCGGCCGAGAGCATCACCGCGTCGGTGCCGTCGAGCACGGCGTTGGCGACGTCGGAGACCTCGGCGCGGGTGGGCTGGGGGTTGTGCACCATCGAGTCGAGCATCTGCGTCGCCGTGATGGCCGGCTTCGCCCCGAGCTTCACGTCGTGAAGGATGCGCTTCTGGATCAGCGGCACCTTTTCGTGACCGGCCTCGACCCCGAGGTCACCGCGGGCGACCATCGCGCCGTCGGCCGCCGCGAGCACCTCGTCGAGGCGCTGCACCGCTTCGGGCTTCTCAATCTTGGCGATCACCGGCGTGTCTCCGGCGAGCGCCTTTGCCTGGCGAAGGTCGTCGGCCGTGCGCACGAACGAGAGGGCGAAGAAATCGACCCCAAGCTCCCGTCCGAAGAGGATGTCTCGCTTGTCCTTCTCGGTGAGCGCGGGCGTCGAAAGCGCCGAGCCCGGAAGGTTCATGCCCTTCTTGTCCTTGAGCGTGCCTCCGGTGACGACCCGGCATCGGACTTCGCCGCCCTCGATGGCCTCGACCTTCAGCTCGATGAGGCCGTCGTCGAGCAGGATGGGGTCGCCGGGCTTCACGTCCTGCGGGAGCGGCGAGTAGGAGTGCGGGATGCGCTGCGCGGTGCCGAGCATCTGCTCGTTGGTCAGGGCTACCTCGGCGCCGCGCTCGAGCACGACGGCGCCGTTCTCCATCCTCCCGACGCGAATCTTCGGCCCGCAGAGATCGAGCAGCACCGCGACCGGCCGGCCGACGCGGCGCGCCGCCTCGCGAACGTCCTCGTACATGCGCCGATGGCTCGCGTGGTCGCCATGCGAGAGGTTGAGGCGGGCGACGTCCATGCCCGCTTCGACCATCTCCACCAGGCGATCGGTGCCAGTGGTCGAAGGGCCGAGGGTGCAGACGATTTTGACCTTGCGCATGTCGAGCAGCCTCCCGTTTCGCGCGCATCCTGGCAGAAGGGTCTGCCTCCAACAAGGCAACCACATGCCGGTCCGCTCGTCGCAGGTGGCCCGCCTCGCGCGGCTCGGATATGTCTCGCCCCCAAGCGAAGGGAGGACGCCATGGCGAAGACGCTGAACAAGCAGCCGGCCGGCCGGGTCCGCACACCCTCGACATCCGCGCCGCCGCGCGCCAGGCGATCGGCGGCGCCGGCGGTGCTGCCCTCCCCGAGGCTCGAAGCCGGAAACGAGAGCGAGCCGGAACACCGGCGCTTCCCGCGCGCGCAGGTGGAGGTCCCCTTCCGCCTCAGCATCCTCGACGAGGACGGCCTTCCCCGTTTCGCGGCCAGCCTGCGGTCGGTCAACCTGAGCGTCAGCGGCGCGTTCCTCGCCAGCACGTTCTTCTTGCCCGTCGGCACCGAGTTGCAGGCGGCCTTCCGGCTCGATCCCGCGGGCTCGGAGATTCAAGCGCTCGTCGAGATAGTTCGCGCGGTGCGGCCCGAGGCGCGGACGGGCGAGAGCGGCAGCGGGTTCGCCGTCCGCTTCGTCGAGTTCTTCGGCCGCACCGAGGTGACGCTCGCGAGGCTCTTCGTCGGCGCGCGCCTCCACGCCTTCGCCGAGGAGTACTTGCGCTCCGACCGCGCCCGAAGCCTGGGCAGCGAGCTCGATCGCATCGTCGACGCGCTCGCCGCCTGGGAGCTGCAGAAGGTCCTTGCGCCGCAGGACCTCTGGGCCGGCGAAGCGTGAGCCGCGTCGCAGCGGCCTCGGCTGTGCCTGCGAGGCCGATAGGGCCTGGAGCGGTCTCCTCCGCGCCGCTGCCGGGCACAAGGCGCCCGAGCAGCGCGCGCTGGGCGACCGGGCAGCCGGCCAAAGGCGCCTTTCTCGGCTACTCCTTGGCGCCGGCCTGCTCGAGGAGCTTCACCACCTCGTCATGCCCGTTCTCGCGCGCAGCCTGGAGCGCGGTGGTGCCGTTGAAGTCGCGGGGCGTGACGTCGGCGCCGTTGGCGAGCATCAGCTTGACGATCTCGGTGTAGCCCATCGCCGAGGCGATCATCAGCGCGGTGCGCTTGCCGCGGATGACCCCGCCGGTGTCGCACTTCTTCGCGAGGAGCATCTTGGCGATGTCGAGCTGCTCGTGGGCCATCGCGGCGAGCAGCGGCGTGAAGCCGTCGGAGTTCTTCACGTTGGGATTGGCGCCCTTGTCGAGCAGCAGCTTGACGAGCGCCTTCATCTCTTTCGGGCAGCGCTTGCTGTGGCCCGGCCGCAGCGACTTCTGGCCGGTCATCTCCATCTCGTCCACGGCGCAGCCCTGCGAGGCCCGGATCAGCGGGCAGTTGCCGTTGGCGTCCTGCGCGTTGATGTCGGCGCCTTTGGCGATGAGCAGCTTGGCGATCTCGAAGTTCTCGCCGTTGACCGCGTGCAGCAGCGCCGTCGAGCCGTCCTTGGCCTTCGCTTTGGGGTCGGCGCCCTTGCTGACAAGCAGCTTGACCAGCGCGTCGTTGCCGCGCGCGGCAGCGATCAGCAGCGGGGTGCGCCCTTCGGTTTCGACGGCGTTGGCGTCAGCGCCCTTGGCGATGAGCGTCTTCGCGATGGCGGTGTTGTTGCGGTCTATCGCCACCATCAGCGCGGTGACGCCCGCCTTGTCGCGCTCGTCCACCTTCGCGCCCTTGGCGAGCAGCAGGTTGAGCAGCTTGGCGTTGTTGGCGGCAGCCGCGAGCATCAAGGCGGTCGTGCCGTCGCTGCCCTTGAAATCCACCGCCGCGCCGGCCTTGAGCGCCGCGTTCACCTTGGCCACGTCGCCGTTGCTTGCGGCTTCGAGCAGATCGTCGCCTGGCGCGCCATAGGCGTTTGCAGCGACCAACAGGGACGAAAGGACACCTATCGACACTCGACGCATGGTCTCACCTCGTGGCTCGGCGGTCGGCCCGCGCGGCAAAGCTTGGAAAGAGTGGCGGATGGGGGCGCGCTTTGCAACGCGGCCTCGTGGCGAGCGCCGTCGCGCGCTCGCCGAACGTGCAGCCGGCCGGCCGTGGTGCCGGGCTCCTGGCGAAGGTGGCCAGACAGTCTCGGCCGCTTGAGGCTCGCGAAGTTGCGTGCCATCGTCTGCGGCGCGGCGTCCCGGAGGGCGCTGAAATACGGGCGCGCGGGCCGGCGCTCCAGACCAGGGAGGCGCGATGGAGCAGGTTGCCGTAGAGCCGAAGAAGTCGTCAGGCGTGTTGAAGCTGGTTCTCATCATCGGAGGCGTCTGCGTCCTCCTGTGTTCGGGCATGGCCGCGGCCATCTTCTCGGTGGCCACCGGCGCGATGAAGTCGGCCGGCTTCTATGCCGAAGCCATCGCGCGCGTGACGAGCGACGCCGAGGTGAAGGAGAAGCTCGGAACGCCGATAGAGGACGGCTTCCTTCCCCGCGGCGAGGTCAATGCCCAGGGGGACGGGAGCGGCAGCGCGCAGATGAGCATTCCGCTCTCAGGGCCCAAGGGAAGAGGCATAGCGGACGTGCGCGCGACCCGCTCGGGCGGCAAGTGGGAGATCGAGCATCTGGTCGTGCGGATCGAAGCGACCGGCGAGCTCATCGACGTCGGGGCCGGGAACTGAAGGAGGGCGAGCCTGGTCGTTCGGCCTGCTATGGGCCGGTGACGAGGCTCTACTCGCTTCGCGCGCCGGACGTCGGCTCGCTCGCCAACGGCGTCGTCTCGGCCGGATCGGTCGGAGGCGGCGAGGGATGCGGCTGATTGGACGGCCGGTCCTCGACTTGGTCGCGCGTGGGGGCCGCCTCGAGAGCAGGAGCGGCCTGAGCGCGCTCCTGCTGAGCTCCGACTTGCCGCGGCAGCGAACCAAACGGCAGAGCCTCGGCGGCGAGCGCCGTCGCGTCGATCATCACCTTGCCGAGCTCGGCGAGCCCCCGCGGATCGACGAGCGGAGGCAGCCCCGAAGCCGAGTAGCGGCCGTGGGCTTCATCGGAGGCGATGGGATCCGGGTGGGCGTCGTGCAGGGCCCACTTGATTCGAGCCCAGAGGCGCTCGCCGGTGATCTGGGGCGGTGACACCTGATCCGGGAAGTAGTCGAGTCCCACGATCAGGAGCGCGTCCGCATCGAGCGAGCTCATGATCTCGGCGCGCTCGGCCGGCGACAGCAGCTCGGCGGCCGCTGAGCCGAGAATGCCCTCGGCACCCAACGCGCCGAACGAAGCCCCGAGCCACTTCTCGGAAGCGCGTTGATAGGCCGGGTCCGAGGCGATCGTCTTCGCCCGCAGGACCTCCCACGGGCTGTTCGCCTCGAGCGCGCTCGCGAACGCCCCGTACAACCCCTCGCCCCGCGGGGCCTCGATGCCGTTGACCGCCGCCCGGACCATCTGCCGCAGATCCGCGCTGCCGAAGAGCGGGGCCGGAATTTGGCTGATCACTTCGGGTGAAAGGTTGGCGTCGAACCCGACGATGGCGACCCGCTCGATGGCGCGAGCGCGGGGCGAATCCGCGAGGTTCGAGCGCACGCCGGCACAGGCTGCGACGGCGATGAGCGCGATGGGGGCACAGGTGCGAATCATGTTGCTCCTCGAAGGTGGCGCGGGCGCATGGTCGCACAAATCTCTCCGCGCCGGCCCTCTCGTGCGCATCCGGCTCGAACGAGCGGCCGAGGGCAGGGCGGATTGCGCCGGCGAGGAGCCCATCGGGAGGGACGGGCCGATCATCCATCGGCGAGGCAGGTGCTCGAATTCAGGCCTTGCGCATTGCCACGCGCCGCTACCAGCCGTGCGCCCACGCCAGCGGTCGCCCTGAGTACGACAGGCCCTCTCCACCGAAGCGGAAGAGAGGGCCTTATCTCGGCGGCGAGACAGGTGCTCGATTTCAGGCCGGGCGCATCGCCAGGCGTCCCGGCCTCCTACCGCCGCAGCTTGCTCTCGACGTACAGGCCCATCGCCTTCACCGCCCGCTCGGCCGAGCGGAACGTCGGCAGCCCCTTCTCCTCGAAGGCGCGCGCCATCGGGTCGTAGAGGTAGCCGCTGTCGATGGAGACCACGACCGGCTTCTTGGCGTCCTTCATCACCCGCGCGAGCCGGTTGACCAGGCTGCCCGGCGAGCGGATCGACTGCTCCTCCGGCGCGTCGGGGCCCAAGGTCGCCATCCGCGCGGTCAGCGGGATAGTCGAGCAGAGCACCAGGTCCACCTCGTCGTCGTCGAGGAAGGCGCGCACCGCGTCCTCGTGCGCCTCGTCGTCGGCCATCGGCGTGAGGTCGAAGGGGTTGCGCACGTCCACCAGCGAGTCGAGCTTGCCCTTGACGAGCGCCGCCTTCATGAGCTCGCGGCACTCGGGGCCGAGCCTGGCGAGCTGCAGGTCCCAGCCGTCGCCGCGCAGCGAGTCGGAGATGCCCACTGCCTCGAAGCCCGCGTTCGACAGCGCGGCGAGCCGGCGGCCCTTCCACGCCTTGTCGCCCATCAGCGCCGAGATCCTCACCAGGTCGAGGTACTCCTCGAACGTGCGCGCGACGATGGCCCCGGCCTGTTTCACGACGGCCTCGCAGACGTCGTAGTCGCCAGCGAGCGAGGCGGTGTGGCCGCTGGTGGCGTGCATGCCCTCGGCCGTGCGGCCGGCCTTGTAGAAGATGACGTCGCGGCCGTGCGCGACGACCTCGCGCACCGCCTTGGCGAACTCGAGCCCGTCGGCGTCCTTGAAGCCCTCGATGTAGACCGCGAAGGTCTTCACCTCGGGATCGCGGGCTAGGTAGCGCACGAAGTCGCCGATGGTCAGGTCCGCCTGGTTGCCGGTCGAGACGGCGTAGCGCGGGGTGAGCCACGCCAGCTTGCTCATCCGGCTGATCATGTAGGCGCCGCTCTGGCTCAGGTAGGCGACGTTGGAGCGGCCGTCGTGCCTGAGCTCGAGCTTGTTCGTCGGGATGAAGAGCGTGTGGTAGCGGCCCGGCTTCGAGTAGATGCCGAGGCAGTTGCCGCCGTTGGCGACGAGCGGCCGGCCAAGCTCGCGGGCCTTGCGCAGCGCGCTCATGAGCCGCGCCTCGTGCACCTCGCCGCCCTCCTTCTCGGCCATGCCGCCGGGGATGAGGATGACGCCGACCGCCTTGTCGTGCTCGACCAGCTCCTCCATCAGCCCGGGCACCTGCTCGGCGCCGATGGCGACGATGAAGAGGTCGACGCGCTCGGGCAGATCCTTGGCCGAAGGCACGCAGCGCACGCCGTCGATCTCGTCGGCGCCCGGGCGCACCACGTACATGTGCGAGCGGTCGAAGCCGGCCTCGACGATGTTGTTGAGGATGATCCGCCCCATGTTCATCCCCTTGGTCGATACGCCGATGATGCCGAGGCTGCGGGGCGTGAGCAGCTGCTCGAGCGAGCCGAGCGGGCGCGGGAGGGGCAGCGGGGCGCGCTTGCGGAACTTGAGCAGCCCGTCGAGCGCCACCAGGCGGCCGCGGCTGGCGACGAAGGGGTTCATCTCGAGCTCGGTGACCGTCCAGCCTTCGCCCTCGCCGTCGTGGCCGAGCTCGGCCGCGATGGCCTTGAGGCCGGCGAGCAGCTTGACGATCTCCGCGTCCTCGACGAGCCGCTGCTTGGTGCGCGTCAGGCCGGCGAGCCGGCGGTAGGCCAGCGTGGGCTTGAAGGCTGCGAGCAGCTCTTCGGGCTCGAGCAGCGCCGCGCTCGCGCTGATGACCGCCAGGCCCTTCTTGCAGGCCTCGCCGAGCAGCTCGGTGTCCACGCCGCCGATGCCCATGGTGATGACCGGGCCGAACTCGCGGTTGTGGCGCAGCGCGAAGATGGCCTCGCTGCCGACGCCCTCGCCGTCGATCTGCACCATCTCCACGACCAGCACGCCGCGGATGTCCTTGGCGATAGCCTCTTCGAGCGCCTTGCCGCTCAGGCCCTCGTACTCCTTGGGGCCGTGGCCCGGCTTCGCCTCGAGGATGCGCGCGTAGTTGCGCGGCACCTCGTCGAGCATCCTCGCGATGCCCTCGGCGACCACCTTGGGATCGGCCGCGACCTTCTTCACGCCGCCGACGTCGGTCTTGTGGGCGATCTGCGGCGAGACGATCTTCAACATCACCCGGTCGCCGCCCAGCTCGCGGATAGCGGCCTCGTCGGGCTGCTCGCCCTTCTTCACCAGGTGGAAGCGCGGCGTCGTGCAGCCGGCCGCCGCGAGGAAGCTGTAGACCTCGTGCTCGAGCAGCGAGGAGCGGCCTTCGGCTGCGGCGGAGTCGAGGATGGACTTCAGGGAGTCGTTCTGGACGGTCATGTGCGTGTCTCCGAGTGGCTCCGAAGCTGGAAGGGTTCAGGGGCATCAATCAGTCGGCTGCCCCCCGGTCACCCTGAGCGTAGCCCCGGCGCGTCAGCGGCGGGGCGGAGTCGAAGGGCTCTTCGGACTCGAGCATGCCCCTCGACTCCGCCTCCCGCGTTCCGCGGGAGGCTACGCTCGGGGTGACCGGGGGGAGGGGGCGCGGAGCCCAACCGCCTACGCCCCAAACAACGCCGCCGCCAGATCCCCTGCGCCCTTCTCGGCGACGCGCCTGGCGACCTCGAGCGAGCCCTCGAGCTTGGCCGCCTTCTCCTTGGCGAAGAGCGCGAGGATGTCGCCGCTCATTGGCCCGGTCAGCAGCTCCTTCCAGACCGGCACCGCGTCCTCGGCGAGCTTGCCGCCCTTGAGCTGGCCGACGAATTCGCGCGCTGCCTTCACCGGAATGCCCGCCTTCACGCAGGCCCGATAGGCCTCGCCGGCTGCCTTGCCGGCGCGGTAGGCGTCGATGTTCGTCTGCAGCACCTTGTCGCCCTTGCGCTCGAAGGCCGCGCGGATGGCGTTGACTATCCGCTCGTCCTCCAGGCCGAGGAACGGGCACGCCGCGCCGAGCAGCACCATGTTCTGCGCCCGGCCGCTGCCCGCCTCGCGCGCGAGCCGGTCGGCGTGCACCAGCGTGTGGTGGCTCAGGCTGGCGATGGCGTCGAGCACCTTCTCGAGCTCCGGGTAGTCCCCGATGTTCACGAAGGGATCGACCCCGGTGACGAGCGCCCCGCCCGGCTCGAGGAACTCGACGTAGCGCAGGCTCTCGAGCGGCTCGATCGACAGCACCAGGTCGGCCTTGCCGCGCGGCACCAGGTCGGAGTGGATGGTCTTGTCGGAGATGCGCAGGTGCGACTGCACGTCGCCGCCGCGCTGGCTCATTCCGTGGACTTCGGCCTGCTTGAAGTACAGGCCCTGCTCGAGAGCGGCGGTGTCGATCACGACGGCGATCGAGAGGATTCCCTGTCCGCCGACCCCGGCCAAGATGATGTTGGTCTCCATGGCATGTCCCTCTTCAGGAAAGGTCGGGCTGGCCTACTGCTGCTGCTTCTTCTTCGCCGTCTGGATGCACTCGCGCACCGGGATGATCACCGACAGGCCCTCGTAGGCCACCTCGCGCTGGATGAGCTCGACGTTGGCCTGATGGTTCTTGCGGTGCGGCACCATGGTGTGGACGTGCGCCGGATCGACGCCGAGGCCCTTGACCACCTCGACGAGCTTGCTGTCGTTGGCCATCGACTCCTGGCCGCCGGTCATGCCGGTGGTCCCGTTGTCGAGGATGAAGACCGTCATGTTCAGGTTCTGCTTGGCCGCGCCGATGAGCGGGGTCATGCCCGAGTGGATGAAGGTCGAGTCGCCGATGGTCGCGAGCACCGGGTGCATGCCGCCGGCGGCCGCGCCGCAGGCCATGCTTATCGACGCGCCCATGTCCACCGTCGAGTGGCAGGCCTGGAACGGCGGCTGGAAGGAGAGCGTGTAGCAGCCGATGTCGCTGAAGACGCGCGCGGTCGGGTGCTCGTTGAGGATCTCCTTGATGGCCAGGTAGCTGTCGATGTGGGGGCAGCCGTCGCACAGCTTGGGCGGGCGCGGCGGCAGCTTCAGCTCGGGCGGTGCCTGGCGCTCGCGCGGCGACAGGCCCAAGGCGGCGCGCACGTTGTCCGGATTCAGCTCGCCGGTGCGCGGCACGCTGCCGTCCAGCCGGCCGCGGACGAGCTTGCCGCGCGGCTTGCCGAGCAGCCCGTTCAGCGCGCCTTCGATGAACGGATAGCCGTCCTCGAGGACGAGCACCTCGTCGACCGCGTCGAGCAGCTTCTCGACGAGCGCGACGGGGATGGGATAGGCGCCGATCTTCAGGTACGAGGGCACCTCGTCGCCCGGCCCGTAGTTCTCCAGCAGGTAGTTGACCGCTACGCCCGAGGCGATGACGCCGACGCGCCCGCCCTTCGGGTTCAGGTGCAGGCTGTTGTAGCGGCAGCCCTCGCTCCAGGCGCGCAGCTCGGCCTGCTTCTCGGTGAGCGCCTTGTAGAGCCTGCGCGCGTGGGCCGGCAGCAGCGTCCAGTGGGCCGGGTCCTTGGCGATCTCGAGCGGGTTTGCGGGCCGGCGCTCGCCGACGGTCACGCCGCTGCGGCTGTGCGCCAGGCGCGTCACCATCCGCATCATGATCGGCAGCTTGAGCTTCTCGGACAGGTCGAACGCCTCGACGGTCATGTCGTAGGCTTCCTGGCCGTTGCAGGGCTCGAAGCAGGGGATGAGCGCAAAGTTGGCGTAGACGCGGCTGTCCTGCTCGTTTTGGCTGCTGTGCATGCCCGGGTCGTCGGCCGAGACGACGAGCAGGCCGCCGTCAACCCCGGTGACCGCCGAGTTCAGAAAGGCGTCGGCCGCCACGTTGAGCCCGACGTGCTTGAAGGAGACGAGCGCGCGCCGGCCGATGTAGCTCATGCCGAGCGCTTCCTCGTAGGCCACCTTCTCGTTGGCCGACCAGCAGTGGTGGATGCCGCCTTCGGAGGCCGGAGTGCCGTCCTTCCACTCGCGTTCGACGAACTCGAAGATCTCGGTCGCTGGGGTGCCGGGGTAGGAGAAGGCTCCGCTCAACCCGGCGTGGATGGCCCCCAGGGCGATCGCCTCGTCGCCAAGCAAAGGCCTGCGCTCCATGACGCCTCCGTATGGTGGGTCGCGGCCGGGGACTGCGGCCTTCGGGCCATCCAGCCGCTGAGGGAAGAAGTCGCCCGAAGGCGCCTGCTATACCCGTCTACCCCCTGGTTGTAAACCGCGCCCCACGGGGAGTGAGGAAGTGACAGAAACCCTGCTCTTTGCGGGACCGCCGCGGGGTCAGGTCGCCCTGCTGGGGGCGGGACAAGGAGCGACGGCGGGGCGACTTCGCTGGAGGGCGGAGATTCAGCTCCGCCGTTCGAGGGCTTCCGCGGGCGCCGCCACGAAGGGCGGCGATCCGACCTGCCTCCGCCATCGGAGGAGGCCTCTGCGGGCGCCGCCACGAAGGGCGGCGATCCGACCTGCCTCCGCCATCCGGAGGAGGCCTCTGCGGGCGCCGCCACGAAGGGCGGCGCTCCGACCTGCACGCCCCGCCATCGGAGGAGGCCTCTGCGGGCGCCGCCACGAAGGGCGGCGATCCGATCTGCACGCTCCGACGTCGGAGGAGGCTTCCGCGGGCGCCATGAAGGGCGGCGATCCGCCCGGCCCTCGCACCGTCAAGCCCGGCTGCGCACCATTCAATGGAGCAGTCGCAAGCTCGCCGGGAGGGGTGGATGGCGGAGGGGGACGCGGGGAGCCGCGTTTCCGAGCTGAAGATCGACCGCAGCCGAAAGGAGGGAACCCGGCGCCGGCGCAAGCTGCTCATCGCGCTCATCGTCGCGCTTCTCCTCATCGGCGCGGGGCTCGCCTGGTTTCTGACCCGCCCGCCGGTGGTGAGGGTGGCCCAGGTGCGCGAGGCGCGACCGGGCGAGGCGGCGACCGCGCTGTCGGCGGCGGGCTACGTCGTCGCCACCCGCAAGTCGATCGTCTCGCCGCAGATCGCCGGCCGCCTGAACAAGGTCCTCGTCGAGGAGGGCGAGCAGGTCGAAGAGGGCCAGGTGCTCGCCACGCTCGCCGATTCGGACCAGCAGGTAGCCGTGCAGCGCGCCGAGGCCGCCGTCCTCGCCGCCACCGCGCAGCTCGCAGCGGCCCAAGTGCAGGAGGCCGACGCCTCGCGCACCCTGGTCCGCACGCGCACGCTCGCCCAGAACCGCGCGGCGACGCCCGAGGAGCTCGACTCGGCGCGGGCCGCCTTCGACGCGGCGCGCGCCCAGCGCCAGGCCACCGCCGCCCAACTCGCCGAGGCTCGCCGCGCCCTCGAGAACGCCAAGCTGCAGCTCTCGTACACCGTCATCCGCGCCCCCTTCACCGGCACCATCTCGCGCAAGCTCGCCGACGAGGGCGCGGTGCTTGCCCCCGCGGTCATCACCTCCGAGGCGAACGTGGGCGGCATCCTCGAGATGGTCGATCTCGGCTCGCTCGCCGTGGACGCCGAGGTGAGCGAGGACCAGATCTCGCGCGTGCAGGTCGGACAGCAGGCGCTCGTCTTCCTCGAGGCCTTTCCCGACAAGATCTTCCTCGCGACGACCGGCCTCGTGCGCCCGGCCATCGACCGCGCGACGGCGACCGGCGTGGTGCGCGTCGGGTTCGACGAGCCGACCGACGGCGTGCTGCCCGACATGGCCGCCACCGTCTCGTTCCTCGAGCACAAGGTGACCAAGCAGTCGCTCGCCGAGGAGGCGCGGCTGCGCGTGCCGGTGAGCGCGGTCGTCGAGCGTGACGGGCGCATGGTCGTCTTCGTCCTCGAGGACGGCCGGGCCTTCGAAGAGCCGGTGCGCGTCGAGCGCCGCGTCGATGGCGAGCTGTCGCTGGTCACCGGGCCCAAGCCCGGCACGCGCATCGCGCTCGATCCTGGCGAGAAGCTCCAGGACGGCCAGCGCGTGCGCGCGGTCGCGGAGGGGCCGTGAGCGAGGCCGCGCAGGTCGCCGCCGCGCCGATAGTCCGGCTGCGCGACGTCTCCAAGGCCTACTTCCGCGGCGGGATGCGGCTGCCGGTGCTCGAGCACATCGACCTCGAGATCGCCGAGGGCAGCTTCATCGCGTTCATGGGCCCGTCGGGCTCGGGCAAGTCCACGCTGCTCAACCTCATCTCCGGCCTCGATCGGCCGACCGAGGGCGTCGTCGAGGTCGCCGGCCGCGACATCGGGCGGCTCTCGGACGCCGAGCTCGCCGAGTGGAGGGCGGCCAACGTCGGCTTCATCTTCCAGCTCTACAACCTCATCCCGGTGCTCACCGCCGCCGAGAACGTGGAGCTGCCGCTGCTGCTCGCGCCGCTCTCGCGCGAAGAGCGCCGCCGCCACGTCGCCGCCGCGCTCGACCTCGTCGGCCTCTCGCACCGCGTGCGCCATCGGCCCGCCCAGCTCTCGGGCGGCGAGCAGCAGCGGGTGGCCATCGCCCGGGCCATCGTCACCGACCCGCGGCTCATCATCGCCGACGAGCCGACCGGCGATCTCGACCGCAAGGGCGCCGAGCAGGTGCTTGACATGCTGCAGGAGCTCCACCGCGCCCTGCAGCGCACCATCGTCATGGTCACCCACGATCCGCGCGCCGCCGAGCGGGCCGATGTGGTGCGCCACCTCGAGAAGGGCAAGCTGCTGTGACGCTCGCACGGCTCGCGCTCAAGGACCTGCTGCGAAACCCGACGCGCCTCGCGCTCACCGTGCTCGCCACCGGCATCGGCGTGCTCGCCTTCGTCTTCCTGCAGACCGTGATCAGCGTCTTCTACAGCGGCCTCGCGCTGACGCAGCCCGACCGGCTCGCGGTGCGCAGCAAGATCTCGATCACTCAGCCGCTGCCGCTCGCCTACCGGCGGCGCATCGAGTCGGTCCCGGGCGTCACGCGGATCACCTACGCCGGCTGGTTCGGCGGCCGCATCGGCGAAGGGCGCGAGGACTTCTTCGCCACCTTCTACGTGGACAAGCCGACCTACCTGAAGGTCTACGACGAGAACATCGTCCCGCCCGAGCAGTTCGCCGCCTGGCTGGCCGATCCCTGCGGCGCGATCGCGGGCGAGGCGCTGCGCCGGAGGTTCGGCTGGGAGATCGGCGACCGGGTCACGCTCAAGAGCGACGTCTTCCCCGGCGAATGGACCTTCACCATCCGCGGCTTCTACACCGGGCGCACGCCGCAGGTGGACACCACCGCGTTTGCCTTCGGCTACCGCTGCGTCAACGAGCGGCTGCCCGCGGAGCTGCGCGACTTCGTCGGCCTCTACACCATCGTCGTAGACGACCCGGCCCGCTCGGCGCAGGTCGCGGCGCAGATAGATGCGATGTTCGTGAACAGCGCCTACCCGACGCTCACCGAGAGCGAGCGCTCGTTCCAGATGAGCTTCATCGCGATGAGCTCGGCCATCCTCACCGCGGTGCGCGTCGTCGCCTACGGCGTGCTGCTCATCCTGTTGCTGGTGGTCGGCAACACGCTGGCGATGAACGTGCGCGAGAAGACCGTGGACCTTGCCACGCTGCGCGCGCTCGGCTTTCAGCGCAGGCACGTGGCGACGCTCGTCCTCGCCGAATCGCTGACCCTCGGGCTCGCCGGCGCCGCGGTGGGGCTGCTCCTCGCGCCCCCGGTGATCGACGGCTTCACGCGGGTCATCTCCGAGAGCTTCGGCCCGGTCGGCAACGTGGTGATAACCGGGCCGACCTACGCCCTGGCGCTCGGCGCGTCGGTCGGCGTCGCGCTGCTGGCGGGGCTGCTGCCCGCGCTGCGGGCGGCGCAGCTCCCGGTCGCCGAGGGGCTGAGGCGCATCGCATGATCCCGCTTTACTACAACGCGCGCAGCCTCGCGGCCCGCCGGCTCTCGACGAGCCTGACCGTGCTCGGCCTGAGCCTGGTGGTCTTCGTCTTCGCCGCCGTGCTGATGCTCTCGAACGGCATCGAGTCGGCGCTGCGCGCGGGCGGCAGCCCGCAGAACGTGGTGCTGCTGCGCGAGGGCGCGCTCACCGAGATAGGCAGCGTCGTGCCGCGCGAGGCCGTCGCGGTGGTGGCCAATTGGCCCCAGGTGGCGAGCTCGCCCGAGGGCGCCGCGCTGGCCACCGGCGAGCTGCTGGTGATAGTCGGCCTGCCGCGCGGCGGCGGCACCTTCGCCAACATCAGCGCGCGCGGGGTCACCGAGCTGAGCTGGGAGGCGAGGCCGGCGGTGAGGATCACCGAGGGCAGACAGCCGCGCCCGGGCACTTTCGAGATAGCGCTCGGCTCGTCCTTGATCGGCGCGAGCAGCGGCGCCGAGGTCGGCGGCGAGCTCGAGTTCGCCGGCCAGCGCTGGCCGGTCGTCGGCCGGCTGTCGGCCGGCGGCGGCGCCTTCGAGTCCGAGATCTGGGCCGACCTCAACCGGCTCGGACAGGCCTTCAACCGGCCCGGGCTCTCTTCGGCCGTCGTTCGGCTCACCTCGCCCGAGGCGTTCGCCGAGTTCGAGCAGCGGCTCGAGAGCGACCGGCGCTTCGAGCTGAAGGCGATGCGCGAGGACGAGTACTGGGAGGAGCAGGCGAGCGCGACGGCGACCTTCATCCGCGTGCTCGGGCTGTTCGTCGCCTTCGTCTTCAGCATCGGCGCTGTGCTCGGGGCGATGATCACCATGTTCGCGCAGGTCTCGGCGCGCATCCGCGAGCTGGGGGTGATGCGCGCCATCGGCTTCTCGCGCGGCACGGTGCTCGCCGGGGTGGTCATCGAGTCGCTGCTGCTCGGCGCCGTGGGCGGGCTGCTCGGAAGCGTCGCTGCCACGGCGATGCGCTTCGTGAAGATCGAAACCCTCAACTTCGCGACCTTCTCCCAGGTCTCATTCAGCTTCGCGCCGACGCCGACGATCCTGCTCGCGGCGCTGCTCTTTGGCGTGGGGATGGGCCTGAGCGGCGGAATCCTGCCCGCCCTCAAGGCGGCAAGGCTCGGCATCCTCGACGCGGTCCGGGCGTGACGTCCTCCCCGGTCACCCTGAGCGTAGCTCGCACGCGCGCGAGCGGGTGCGAGCGAAGTCGAAGGGCCACTCGGCGCGCTCGGGGTGAACGGCGCGAGGCGTGTTTGCCGTCCGGAGGCACCCCGGGCCCTCTGGTTCCTTGAAGGTGCCGATTCGCTTCGTTCCGCAAAGCGCTGGGCCGCCGAAACGCGGCTCTCGCTTCCTCTCTTGCGCGCTCCCCCGAGTTGGTAGGTGGACCGGTCCGAGGCCGACCCTGCGCCACCCCGAGTTGGTGGGTGGACCGGTCCGAGGACGACCGTGCGCCCCCCCGAGTTGGTAGGTGGACCGGTCCGAGGCCGACCCTGCGCCCCCCCGAGTTGGTGGGTGGACCGGTCCGAGGACGACCTGCGCTCCGCCGCTTTGGTGGGTGGACTGGTCCGAGGACGACCTGCGCTCCGCCGAGTTGGTGGGTGGACCGCTCCGAGGACGACCTGCGCTCCGCCGCTTTGGTGGGTGGACCGGTCCGAGAACGACCTGCGCTTTGCCGAGTTGGTGGGTGGACCGGTCCGGTGACGACCGTGCTGTGCGGCCGGGCGCTCAGGTAACGCTCTTGACCGGGACCTCAGGTGACACTCTTCGGCTTCCTCGCAGAAAGCGGCCGGTCCTCGGACCGGCCGCTGTGCCGAATCGGTAGCGCTGCCCCGGGGGAGCGAGGTCGGCGCGGCTGCGACCAGCCGCGCCTTGTCCTCGCACCTTCCCTCGCGGTGCCGCTCCTGCTCGCGGCGATAGTGCTTACGGCGCGATCTGCCGCTCGCAGGTGAAGATCACTTCGACCTTCGCCTCGCGGTCCTCCTGCCAGATCTCGCAGGCGCCGGGGCACAGCTTGATGATGCCGTTCTCGACGTAGAAGGCGTTGTCGGTGCAGGCCGCCAGGTTGGCGACGTGGGCGAGCGAGACGCGCGCCCCGCCGTTGCTCGGCACCATGTCGATGAGCGTGTTGTCGAGGCTGCTGTCGGCAGGCACCGACGGCACCGAGAACTCACACGACATTCGCGTCCCTTCGATGATGCCGAGCGCCACCTGCTCGAAGACCGCGTCGAAGCTCTGGTGCCGGCAGATCGGGTAGCGCAGACCTCCCGAGCGCTGGCTCAGCTTCTGGTACTCGAGCCCGTTCTGCATGGCGTTCTTGTTGTGGCAGCGGTTGTAGACCAGCGGATCGGCCGGCAGCCAGGGCGCGAGCGGAGGGGTGTTCTCCTCGAGCCCAGCGATGGTGTGGAAGACGTAGTCTCGAGTCGCGGCCGAGGAGCCGAAGGCCTTCGGGTTGAGTTGGAAGAGCTGAGACTCGAAGTAGTCGGCGGTCATCGAGTTGCGACCATTCGGCGCTCCAGTGCGCGGGCCGTCGTCGGTGATCTCGATGAAGACCCTTGCCGCACCCGGACGCAGCCAATTTCGCCACCCACCGGGCGCCCGGTTGCAGGAGTCGGTCTTGGCGTAGGTGTCGAGGACTTGGAAGAGCGAGTCGTAGCTGCCGATCTCGATGCTGTAGTGGAAGAAGCGGCTCGCGTTGGTCGGGCAGCTCGAATTGCACTTGTTGTTCGAGGCGCCGAGCGGCGCGCTGATGCAGATCGACTGGTCCTGTGCGGCGCGGCCGTGCTTCGAGAGCATGATCACCCGGTAGTCGAGGCCGCTCTGGTCCATGATCGCCGCGAAGCTGTTGTTGATGTTGTTCTCCACCGCGACGATCTCGTCGGTCATGCTCCCCGAGTTGTCGACGACGAAGATGACGTCCACCGGCCGGTAGACCGGCTCGACGGTCTGGCTGCTGCCGTCCTGGGTATAGACGGTCACGTTCTCGTCTTCGGCGCCGTTGCAGTCGTTGTCTACGTCGTCACAGTGCTCGGGCGCCGGCAGCACCTCGCCCTCGCAGTCGCTCCAAGTCCCCGACGTGCAGGTGGCTAGACCGGCCCGGCACACGCCGACGCCCTCGGTGCCCGGCGGGCCGCTGTAGCAGGACTGGAACAGCGAGTCGTCGACGTGCCCGTCGCAGTCGTTGTCGAGCGCATCGCACACCTCCTCGGCCGGCAACACCTCGCCGGCGCACTCGCTCCAGGCCCCGGCCGCGCAGGTCTGGGTGCCCGCGTGGCAAACGCCGACGCCTTCGGTGCCCACGGGGCCGCTGTAGCAGGCGCGCGTCAGCTCTTCGTCGGGTGCGCCGTCGCAGTCGTTGTCCGCGCCATCGCACACCTCGGTCGTGGGCAGCACTGCGCCCTCGCACGCGAGCCAGGCTCCGGCCGCGCAGGTCTGCGTGCCCGCGTGGCACAGCCCCACGCCCTCGGTGCCCGCGGGCCCGCCGTAGCAGGCGCGGGTGAGCGCCTCGTCGGTCTGGCCGTCGCAGTCGTTGTCGAGCGCGTCGCAGATCTCTGCGGTCGGCCGCACTTCGCCGGCGCAACTGCCCCACGTGCCCTCGGCACAGGTCTCGACCCCGCTGCGGCAGGCACCGATGCCCGCGGTACCCTCGGGGCCCGAGTAGCAAACGCGTGCGAGCAGCTCGTCGGCCTCGCCGTCACAGTCGTTGTCGCGCCCGTCGCAGGTCTCGGTCTCCGGGAGGGTTTGGCCAAGGCAAGCGCTCCAAGTCCCGTTCGAGCAGGATTGCGTGCCGCCGCGGCACAGCCCGATGCCCTCGGTGCCCGCCGGGCCGTCGTAGCAGTTTCTCATCAGGTCTTCGTCGACCAGCCCGTCGCAGTCGTCGTCGACGCCGTTGCACTTCTCCGCGGTGGGCAGCACCTGCGCCAGGCACTCGCCCCAGCCCCCCGCCTCGCAGCGCTGCGCCCCGCCCATGCACGCGCCGACGCCCTCGGTGCCGGCCGGGCCCGTGTAGCAGGCCTGGACGAGGTCCTCGTCGACCGTTCCGTCGCAGTCGTTGTCGAGCCCGTCGCAGATCTCGTAGGCGGGCAGCTGCTGGCCCTCGCAGCCGAGCCACTGGCCCGCCGAGCAGACCGAGGTGCCGCCGCGGCAGACGCCCACGCTCAAGGTCGCCGCGGGGCCGTCGTAGCAGGCGCGCGCGAGCCCTTCGTCGGTCTCGCCGTCGCAGTCGTTGTCGAGCCCGTCGCACAGCTCGGCCATCGGCACCCGTTCGCCGCCGCAGGCGCCCCAGACTCCGGCCTCGCAGCGCTGGACTCCAGGCGCACAGACGCCGACGCCCTCGGTGCTGGCCGGGCCGGTGTAGCAGTGGCGCGCGAGGCCTTCGTCGACCTCGCCGTCGCAGTCGTTGTCGAGCCCGTCGCAAATCTCGAGCGAGGGCCGGACTTCGCCCACGCAGCTTCCCCAGACCCCGGCGCTGCACGTCGAGGTGCCGCCGCGGCAGATGCCGACGCCCTCGGTGCCGTCTGGGCCGGTGTAGCAGGGGACGGTCAGCTCTTCGTCGACCGTGCCGTCGCAGTCGTCGTCCAGCCCGTTGCACGCCTCCGGCGCGGGAAGCACCTCGCCCATGCACGTGCCGAACGAGCCGCCGTCGCACCCCGAGCTGCCGGCGTGGCAGATGCCGACGCCCTCGGTGCCGTGCGGGCCGGTGTAGCAGGCCTGGGAGAGCCCTTCGTCAACGCCGCGGTCGCAGTCGTTGTCCACCCCGTCGCAGACCTCGAGCCCCGGCAGCGCCTGTCCTGAGCACGGGCCCCAATACCCGGCGGTGCAGAGCTGGCTGCCCGCGTGGCACGCGCCGACGCCCTCGGTGCCTTCGGGCCCCTCGTAGCAGGCGCGGGAGAGATCCTCGTCGACCTGCCCGTCGCAGTCGTCGTCGAGCGCGTTGCAGCTCTCGGCGACGGGCAAGACCTCGCCCTGGCAGTCGCCCCAGTGACCGAAGGTGCAGGTCTGCGTGCCGTTCGCGCAGAGGCCGATGCCCTCGGTGCCCGCAGGGCCGGTGTAGCAGGCGCGCGCGAGATCTTCGTCGACCTCGCCGTCGCAGTCGTCGTCGAGCGCGTTGCAAGACTCGGCGGCGGGCAGGGTCTGCCCCTCGCACGCGCCCCATTCGCCCGCTGCGCAGGTCTGTGTCCCCGGGGAGCACTGGCCGATGCCGCTCGTGGCAGCAGGGCCGGTGTAGCAGGCGCGCGCGAGGTCTTCGTCGATCTGCCCGTCGCAGTCGTTGTCGAGCCCGTCGCAGATCTCGGCCGAGGGCACCTGCTGGCCCGAGCACTCGCCCCAGGCGCCGGCCGCGCAGGTCTGCGTCCCGCCGGCGCAGACGCCGACGCCCTCGGTGCCCGCCGGGCCCGAGTAGCAGGCGCGTGAGAGCTCCTCGTCGATCTTGCCGTCGCAGTCGTTGTCTATCCCGTCGCAGATTTCGGCCGCGGGGAGCTGCTGGCCGGCGCACAGGCCCCAGCTACCGGCCACGCAGGTCTGGACGCCCGAGCCGCAGGCCCCGACGCCCTCGGTGCCTGCCGGGCCCGAGTAGCAGGCTCGGCTGAGCCCCTCGTCGACCTGCCCGTCGCAGTCGTTGTCGAGCCCGTCGCAGATCTCGGGCGCCGGCAGGCCCTGGCCCGCGC
>JBMNNX010000428.1:0-4074 GCA_050942745.1 Myxococcales bacterium | reverse complement strand
CGGACCCCGCTGGCGGCTCGGATGCCGACGGCGGCTCGGACCCCGACGGCGGCTCGGACATCGACGGCGGCTCGGACATCGACGGCGGCTCGGACGCCGATGGCGGCTCGGATGTCGACGGCGGCTCGGACGTCGATGGCGGCTCGGACGTCGATGGCGGCTCGGATGCCGATGGCGGCGCGGACGTCGATGGCGGCTCGGACATCGACGGCGGCGCGGACGTTGACGGCGGCTCGGACGCTGACGGCGGCGCGGACGTTGACGGCGGCTCGGACACCGACGGCGGCGCGGACGCCGATGCCGGCAGCGGCACCGACGGCGGCACGGGCATCGACGCTGGCTCGACGACCGATGGTGGTTTAGAGCCGAACGCCGACGGCGGAGAGCCGAGCCCTGGCACTGCTCCACTCGAGAGCGGTTGCGGCTGTTCGAGCTCCGCTGTGCCCGTCGATTTGATCTGGGCCGCGTTGGCCGTCGGATTGGTGCGGAGACGAAGGCGCTAGCCACTGTTCGGCGCGCAGGCGTGCCCTCGGGCTTGGGCTAGGAACCCGGTTTCCGACCGGGTTCTTCCAGCGACGGACACGTTCGACCGCGCCGAGCCGCCGCCCGCCACGACCGCTGATCAACGTGCCGAAGGGTAGAGCGGCCGCTTCGGGATCTCGCACCCCGAGTACGTCCTCGCGCCGCCTGCCGCCTAACGGGATGGCCTGGCCGCGGCCCCGTTGTTTCGACTCAAGCCTTCTTCGTCACACCACGAGCTTCGTCTTTTACTAGACTGTGCCGCCTCGACGCCTTGCGTCGTGAACCGAAGGCAAGGCCGCCTGCAGCTTTGGGACGGCCGGCAAGGAGCGGAGCAGATGCCCGACAGCTATGACGTCGCCATCATCGGGGGCGGAGTGATCGGCTGCTCGATCGCGCGGGAGCTCTCGCGCTTTCGGCTGAAGACGGTCCTCCTCGAGAAGAACGCCGAGGTCGGCTTCGGCACCAGCAAGACCAACAGCGGCATCATCCACTCCGGTCACGACACGCCGCTGAGCACGCTCAAGGGCCGGCTCGTCGTGCGCGGCAACGCGCTGTTCGACCAGCTCCACGAGGAGCTCGGCTTCGGCTTCAGGCGCATCTGCGAGATCAACGTCGCCCAGACCGAGGAGGAGCTCGAGGGGCTCAAGGCCCTCAAGGCGCTCGGCGACGAGAAGGGCGTGCCCGGCATCGAGCTGTGGGACCAGGAGCGGCTGCGCCGCGAAGAGCCCAACCTCTCCCGCGCCCTGCTCGGCGCGGTCTATTGCCCGTCGGCCGGCGTGATCAACCCCTATGAGTTCGCCTTCGCGCTCGTCGAGAACGCGGTCGCCAACGGCGTCGAGCTGTGCGTCGACAGCCCCGTGCTCGGCCTCGAGCCGAACGGCGAGGGGCTTGCGGTTCGCACTCCCGGCGGCACGCTCCAGGCCCGCTTCGTCCTCAACTGCGCCGGGGTCGCCGCCGACGAGGTGGCCGCGATGGTCGGCTGCGCCGACTTCAAGATCCTGCCGCGCAAGGGCGAGGAGTACATGCTCGACAAGCGGCTCAAGGGCTTGGTGCGCCGCCTGGTCTTCCCGCTGCCGAACAAGGTTACCAAGGGCATCCTCATCATCCCGACCTTCGACGGGACGATCATGGTCGGCCCCACCGCCCAGACCGTCGAGGACCGTAACGACTTCGCGACCACGCCGCAGGGCGCCGACGAGGTGTTCAGCTACGTCAAGCGGCTGTGCCCGGCGATCGACGCGCGCGACGCGATCACCGCCTTTGCCGGCCTGCGCGCGGTCAGCGACACCAACGACTTCGTCATCGGCCCGACCAAGGTGAAGGGCTTCATCAACGTTGCCGGCACGCAGTCGCCGGGCCTCACCTCGTCGCCGGCCATCGCCGAGTACGTGCTCGAGATCCTCAGCCGCGAGGGGCTCGAGCTGTCGCGAAAGGCGCGCTTCAACCCGCGCGTCGCCCCGCCGCCGCGCTTCGCGCAGCTCAGCCACGCCGCGCAGGACGAGCTGGCGAACAAGGACCCGCTCTTCGCCAAGGTCGTCTGCCGCTGCGAGCTGGTGACCGAGGCCGAGATCCACGACGCCATCGACCACGGCGCGCGCACCCTCGACGGCATCAAGTTCCGCAGCCGCGCGGGGATGGGCCGCTGCCAGGGCGGCTTCTGCACCTCGCGCTGCATGGAGATCCTCTCCAAGCGGCTCGAGAAGCCCATCCACAGCATCACCAAGCGCGGCGGCGGCTCCTACATCGCCGTGCCGATCGACGTCGAGGCAGCGGCGGCGGAGCTCCCGCCTCGCCAGGGCGAGCGTCCTCAACTCAACGCGGAGGAGAAGTAATCATGCTGGGGCGCATGGAAGGCCGGTACGACGTGGTGGTGGTCGGCGGCGGCCCGGCGGGGCTGGGGGCGGCCTTGGGCGCGCGCGACGCGGGCGCCGAGCGCATCCTCGTCGTCGATCGCGAGCCGGAGACCGGCGGTATCCTCCTGCAGTGCATCCACTCGGGCTTCGGGCTGCACTACTTCAAGGAGGAGCTGACCGGGCCCGAGTACGCCGAGCGGTTCCTCGAGCGCGTGATCGACCGCGACATCGACGTGATCTCCGGCTCGTACGTCTCGGCGGTCGGTATCGACTCCGACGGCGACAAGCACGTGCGCATCCTGCGCGAGGGCAAGGGCATCTCGACGGTCGAGTCGAAGGCGGTCGTCCTCGCGATGGGCTGCCGCGAGCGCACCCGCGGCGCGGTGCGCATCCCCGGCACCCGGCCCTCCGGCGTGCTCACCGCGGGCCTCGCCCAGAAGTTCGTCAACATGATGGGCATGCTGCCCGGCAAGCGGATTGCGATCCTCGGCTCCGGGGACATCGGGCTCATCATGGCCCGACGCCTGACGCTCGAGGGCTGTGAGGTGGTGGGCGTCTTCGAGCTGATGCCTTACTCGAACGGCCTGACGCGCAACGTCGTGCAGTGCCTCGAGGACTTCGGCATCCCGCTGCACCTGTCGACCACCGTCGCCCAGATCCACGGGCGCGACCGGCTCGAGAAGATCACCGTGGCGCCGGTCGGCCCCGGCTTCGCGCCCGACCTGTCGCGGGCCTGGGACGTCGAGTGCGACACGCTGCTGCTCTCCATCGGCCTCGTGCCCGAGAACGAGCTGTCGCAGAGCCTGGGCGTCGAGCTCGACGTGGTGACCCGCGGCCCGCGCGTCTCCTCGTCGATGGAGACCAGCCTGCCGGGCATCTTCGCCTGCGGAAACGTGCTGCACGTCCACGACCTCGTGGATTTCGTCACCGAGGAGGCGCTGAAGGCCGGCCGCTTCGCCGGCGAGTACGCGCAGGGCATCCGCCGGCCGGAGGACAACATCACGCTCGTGCCCGGCAACAACGTGCGCTACTGCGTGCCGCACACGCTGGCGCCCGGCCGCGAGCACACCATCTACATGCGAGCCAAGGAGCCGATGAAACCCTGCCTCATCAAGGTCGGCGACCTGATGCAGCGCAAGCTCGGCTTCGTCGTTCCCGCAGAGATGATCATGTTCAAGATCAAGCCTGACGTGCTCGACCGCTTCCACGGCGACACGCTGCGCATCGACATCCTTCCGTACGAAAAGGAGGGTCAGCGATGAGCCAGGTCGAGAAGTTCGTCTGCATCGGCTGTCCCATCGGCTGCCCGCTGCAGCTGACGCACGAAGGCCGGGAGATCATCGAGATCGAGGGCGCGAGCTGCAGCCGAGGCGCGAAGTACGCGCGCCAGGAGTTCACCGACCCGCGCCGCAGCATGTCCACGACGGTCTGGATAGAGGGCGCGCGGTGGAAGCGGTTGCCGGTCAAGGTGTCGGCGCCGATCCCCAAGGGCCGCGTGCTCGAGGCCGCCCGCGAGATCCACAAGCTGCGCGTCCAAGCGCCCGTCAAGCGAGGCGACGTGCTCGTCCGCGACTTCCTCGGCGAGCCCGGCGTCAACGTGATCGCCTGTCGGACGATGCCGGCGGTAGGGGCGCATGGCAGCGCGCCCGGCGCCGCAGGCCCGGGCGCACCGTGATGGCTCGGCGGTAGGGGCCCGTAG
>JBMNNX010000427.1:0-4090 GCA_050942745.1 Myxococcales bacterium | reverse complement strand
CCACGAGAGCGGCTCGATTCCGCCTTCCGCGAGAAGGGCTGCTGAATAGGGCACTCCGACGATGCCACGGGGCAGCGGGTCTTCGAGTATCGCCAGCGAGCCCGGGAGGATTTCGATCGACAGCGCGAGCGGCAGGCTCCACGCCGGAGACGACGAATCGGTGGCGAGCACCTGGAAATCGAACCGGCCGACTTCGCGGGGAACGCCGGAGACCAGGCCCGACGGATTCAGCTCGAGGCCGTCTGGAAGGCTTCCCTTGTCGAGCTGAAGCTCGATCGGGGCGCGCCCGCCCGAGACCTCGACGAGAGCCGAGTACGGTCTGCCGAGGACGCCGTCGGGAAGAGGGCCCGCCTGCAGCGCGTCGAGGATGGTCAGCTCGAAGGTCGCGACGGCGGTCCTCTGCGCGGCGTCGATGACGAGGAAGGCGAGCTCGTAATTGCCCGAAGACTCGGGAGTCCCCTCGAGCGCGCCCTGCTGCGTGAGCTGCAGCCCCGGCGGCAGGTGTCCGGCCCGCGCCTGTAAGACGAGGGGCTGAAGCCCGCCGGTCGCTTCCAACTGAGCCGAATAGGGCTGGCCTACCATGCCCTCGGGAAGCGGGTGCGAGGCAAAGACCGGAGCGGGCGGCAACACGGTGAGCGTGAAGGGCTGCAGGGCCTCGCGCGCGTGGGCATCGACGACCCGCAGGTCGAAGGCGAAGTCGCCCGTGGCCGTCGGGACGCCGCCGAGGAGGCCTCCGGCGTCGAGGTCGATGCCCGGCGGCAGCGCGCCGCCGGCGAGCTCGATGAGGTACGGGGGCGTGCCGCCGACGCCCTGGAGCTGGGCCTCGTAGGGCTCGTCGATGGTGGCTCGAGCCAAGGTGGAAGGTGCGATCGCGAGGCTGTCGAGGACGGTCAGGTAGACCTGGGCTTGAGCTGTCTGCGGAGGCTTCGCCGAGTCGGAGACCTCGACGACGGCAGCGAACGCTCCCGCCAGCGTCGGGACGCCGGAGACCGTGCCGTCGGCGGCGAGCGACAGGCCCGGGACGTCGGTCCCGCTGACGGCGGCGAAGGAGTAGGGCGGCGTCCCGCCCGAGGCGGTGAGCGAGGCCGAGTAGGCGACGTTGACGATCGCGTCGGGCAGCGTCGCGTCGGCAAGAACGAGCTTCGCTGGCGCGACGACCAGCGAGAGCGCCAGCGAGCCTTCCATTGGCGGCTCTGCGCCGTCGCTGGCGCTCACCTCGAAGGCGAACTTCCCTGCGGCGGAGGGCGTCCCCGAGAGGAGGCCGGAAGCATCGAGCGCAAGACCCGGGGGAAGCTTCCCGCTCGCGAGCGCGAAGGTGACCGGGCCCTGTCCACCGCTCGCCTCGAGCTGCTGTCGATACTGGACGCCCACCTGGCCGTCCGGCAGCGCCGAGGGCGAGAGATCCAGCTTCCAGTCCGGATCGAGCGGATCGGCGACGCAGACCCCGTCCTTACAGACCTCCCACGGCATGCACGGCGTGAGGCACTTCGCCTCATGCGCTGGTCGCTCGCTCGAGCAGCTTGTCGTCGCCGCGACAAGCAATACGAAGACACCTATCGCGTTTCTCATCGAGGCTCCCCTTCCTGGTTCCCACGCCACGCCCGCCTGCTCGGCGAGCAGGCAGCCCCGGAAATCGATGGCAACGGATGACAGGCGCGGGAAGGGGCTCCTCGCCGCCGAGCGTGGGCAGGCTCAAAGGCGTACGTGCAGGGCATGCCTTCGACGGCCGTTCATCCACGCCTGCTCGCAGGAGGCCTGGGAGCGCGCACCTTCGGGCGAAGCTCGCGGGCTCCGGCAGGGCGTTGTTGAGCTAGCGGCGGTCTGCTCCGAGCTTGCCGCCGGTCCTGCAGCCGGCTGTGACCTTGAACGAACACCGGTCGGCCCGAGCGTAGGCCGAGCTTGCGAGGCCCAAGTCGAGGGCGCGTTGCGGTCCGCCCCGAGCTCCATGCCGGTGCCGTAACCGGATTTGAGCTCGCACCAATGCGGCGCTCGGTTAGAAGGAGCGCGCTCTGCGCTCTCGCGCCTGCGGATGAGCCGCGTGCGGCCTTCTGTTGACCCGAGGGCGCCGCTGGTGTTCTTTCCCGGCCCGTCGCGGCGCCCGCGCGAGGCGGGCCTCGGCAGGCGAGGCCTCGCGCTCAGGGCACCCGAGCTCCAGGCGGTGAGATGCAGGCCCTCTTCGAAGCCATTCGCGAATCGTGTTCGCGCGCGACCTGGTCGCGCGCGGTGGAGATGGTGCGCGCCGGCGCGGTCGTCGGCGACGGCACCGACGACGAGGTCGTCACCCTCAGGGTCTCGACCGCTGGCACCGCGGTCAGCCGCACGGTGACCCTCTACCTCGAGGACGAGGACTGGAGCTGCGACTGCTCGACGCACGAGGACGTCTGCGTGCACGTCGCCGCGGCGGCCATCGCGCTGAGGCGCGCGCGCCAGAGCGGCGAGGATCTGCCGAAGGCATCGGTCAGCGTCGCGCGCGTCCACTACCTCTTCACCCGCGCCGAGGGAGGCCTGCTGTTCGAGCGCGCCTTCGCGTTCGAGGGCGGCAGGCGCGAGACGCTTGCGACGACCCTCTCGGCCATCTCCTCGGGGCGCATCAAGGGCCCGGCGTTCGTCGCCAGCGCGGCCGAGGTGGCGGTCGATCTGCTCCTCGGGCTCAACGGGCGCGGCTGGCTGCCGCGCGAGCTGATGGCGAAGCTCATCGGCGCGCTGACCGACTGCTCCGACATCTTCCTGGATGGCGCGCCGCTGAAGGTCTCGAGCGAGCCGGTCGGCCTCGTGGGCCGGCTCGAGGACCAGGGCGTGGGCTTCCGGCTCTCGGTGGTCCAGGACCAGAGCATCACCGAGGTCTTCTCCAACGGCTGCGTGCTGTGCGGCGACACCTTGCGGCCGGTGGGCGAGAGCAAGCTGAGCGCGCGAGAGCTGCAGGAGCTGCGGCCGGGGCGCTACTTCGGCCCGGAGCAGGTGATCGATCTGCTGACCGAGGTGTTGCCGTCGCTGCAGGAGCGCATCCCGGTCGAAATCCGCACCCGCAAGCTGCCGCGCACCTGCGACGCGAGGCCCCGGGTGCAGCTCGAGGTCACGCAGGAGGGCGAGGCGCTCAGCGTGCTGCCGACGCTCGTCTACGGCGACCCGCCCGTCGCGCGGGTGGACGGAGGGCGGCTCGTCGCGCTCGCGAACGCCGTGCCGGTGCGCGACGAGCTCGGGGAAGAGCGGCTGCTGCGCCAGCTCCAGAGCGATCTCGGGTTGCTGCCGGGCCGGCGCGAGCGGTTCCGCGGCGAGGAGGCCGTGGCCTTCGCCCGAAAGCTCGAGGCCTGGAAGGGCAGGGGCTCGATAGCCGGCGACGCGCACGAGAAGTTCTTCCTCGCCCCCGCGCTGACGCCGCGGCTTGAGACGCGCGACTCGGACTTCTCGCTGTCCTTCGACTCGATCACCGACGACGGCAAGAGGATCGGCCGCGCGGACCCGAGCGCGGTGCTGCGCGCCTGGAGAGCCGGCGCCTCGCTCGTGCCGCTGCTCGACGGCGGCTGGGCGCCGCTGCCAGGCGACTGGCTCGCGCGGTTCGGCGAGCGCATCGCGGACCTCCTTGCGGCAAAGGAGGGGCGCGAGGAGCTGCCGGCGAGCGCGCTGCCCGATCTCGCCAAGCTGTGCGAAGAGCTCGAGCGGCCGATGCCGCCGCGCTTCTCCGAGCTGCGCCCGCTGCTCGAGGACTTCACCGGGCTGCCAACCGCGCAGCTTCCCTCCGATCTCGAGGTGAGCCTGCGCGCGTATCAGGAGACCGGCGTTCGCTGGCTCAGCTTCCTCAAGAAGGCGCGGCTCGGCGCGCTGCTGGCCGACGACATGGGCCTGGGCAAGACGCTGCAGACGCTGTGCGTCCTCGAGAAGCCCGCGCTCGTCGTCGCGCCGACGAGCGTCGTGCACAACTGGGCCGCCGAGGCCGCGCGCTTTCGCCCGGGGTTGAAGGTCTGCCTCTACCACGGCCCGCAGCGCAGGCTCGATCCGGAGGCCGACCTCACGATAACCAGCTATGCGCTGCTGCGGCTCGACGCCGAGGCGCTGCAGCGAGCGCGCTGGGCGGTGATGGTGCTTGACGAGG
>JBMNNX010000094.1:0-21901 GCA_050942745.1 Myxococcales bacterium | reverse complement strand
CTCGGCACAGAATCGCGCGGATTCCGAAACAGGTCAGCACCAGCAGGCGTACGGCCAAGACTCATGGGGCGGCATCTTTCAGATGCCGCCCGCATCGTCTACAAAAAAACACCAGCCACCTTAGGATGGCGCGGCAATTGACATTCGATGCCGGAGAACACATGCGCGCCTCGAGACTCGCCCTGGTCGCCTCACTCGTCCTCGTCGCCGCCTCCTCCTGGCGCTGCGGCGAGAAGGATCCGGAGCCAGCGCCGGTCGCCGACGCGGGAGTCGTGGATGCCGGCGTGCCGGATGCCGGCCTTGTCGACGCGGGCCATCCGTTCCCGCCGACCGAGACGTTCTTCGGCCTCTGGGGATCGGCGCCCGACGACTACTGGGCCGGCGCGGAGAATGGGCTGCTCTACCACTGGGACGGCGCGAGCTGGACCTGGGTGGATTCGGGCACCGACGTGGCGCTCACCGGTGTGTGGGGCAGCAGCCGCGATGATGTCTGGATGGCCGGAGCGAAGGGCACTCTGCTCCACTGGGATGGCTCCGAGCTCTCCTCGGTCGAGAGCGGGGTCCAGTCCGCTCTCGTCTGCGTGACCGGCACCAGCGCTTCCGACGTATGGGTCACCGGCGGCAACGGCACCATCCTCCACTGGGACGGCAGCGCCTGGAGCCGTTCGGAGAGCGGGACCTCGGTCGAGCTGGCCGGCTGCTTTGCGCGCGCGCCCGATGACGCCTGGGCCGTCGGGCTCGACGGAAAGATCCTGCGCTTCGACGGTCAGGCTTGGCAGAGCATCGTCTCGGGCACCGGCGCCTGGCTGAGCGACGTGTGGGCGGCAGGCCCCGACGACGTCTGGGTCGTGGGCAACGGCAGCCTGCTCCTGCACTGGGACGGCACCAGCTTCAGCGAAGTGCCGAGCAACACTACGGTCCAGCTCAGCGCCATCTGGGGCTTCGCCTCCAACGACGTCCGCGCGGTCGGCAACGAGGGCGTGATCATGAAGTGGAACGGCACCAAGTGGGCGCGCGCCTACAGCCCGGTGCGCGTCACGCTCACCAACATCTTCGGCACGAGCGCTGACGACTACTGGCTCGCTGGGGCGAAAGGCACCCTCAAGCAGATGCCCTAGCCTCGGGCGGCCGGTTGAGCCTGGGCGCCGCAGGGTCCTATGCTCGCGCTCGCCGAGCGGGGGACGACGACAATCCCGTCGCCCGCCTCCTCGCCGCGAAAGAGCGCCATGCGTCGCCACCTTTTGTCCCTGATCATCGCCCCGCTGGTCCTCGCCGCCTGTGGCGAGAAGTCGCGGCCTGACCCTGTCGATCCCTGCGCGGCGCTGAATTGCGGGCCCGGCGAGAGCTGCGACCCCGCCGAAGCCGTCTGCAAGTGCGGCGGCGAAGTCTGCGGCGCAGGCCGGGTCTGCGACGCGAGCCTCGGCCGCTGTGTCGCCGACTGTGCGGCGATCACCTGCGACAGAGGCATGAGCTGCGACCCGAGCGACGGGACCTGCCGCTGCGGCGCGGAGGTCTGCGGAAGCGGCTGGAGGTGCAACGCGGAGCTCGCCCGCTGCGAGCAGGACCTCCCGGACCGCTGCACCGCGGGAACGAGCTGGACGGCCGGGACGCTCGCTTTCCGGGAAGCGACCGAGGCGCTCGGGCTCGTCGGCGTGACCGGCGTGCGCCTGTCGGTCGGCGACTTCGACGGGGACGGCTGGGCCGACCTCGCGGTGCGCCGGGGCGGCCTCGCTGTGGACGACTTCAACGAAGGCGGCCAGCGGGCGACCTGGCTGCTGCGCAACGACGGCGGCGACCGGTTCGTCGATGTCACCGAGAGCTCGGGCTTCGTCACAGCGCGTCGGGGCAGCGACCCGAAGATCGGCCGCCCGGCCGAGGTCGTCGCCTGGGCCGACGTGGACAACGACGGCGATCTCGACGCCTTCACCGGCATGTCCTACGCCGATCCCGCAAAGCCCCAGGTCGAGTCCTCGGAGATCATGCTCAACCGCGGCGACGGCACCTTCGAGCTCGGGCCCGAGGCGAGCGCGGTGCGCCGCGAGGGTGAGCTCGTCGAGCGCGCCGGCGCCGCCTTCATCGACTTCGACCGGGACGGGACGATCGATCTCTGGGTCGGCAACTCCGCCACCAAGAGCTCCTACTCTGCCCAGGATCAGCTCTACCGCGGCCTGGGAGGCGGGCTGTTCGAGGACGTCACCGCCGCGCGCGGCTTGCAGACGCGCGGCTGGAGCTCGGTGAGCGCGCTCAACAACGCCCTCGCCCACAGCTACGCCTGGAGCGTGGCCGCCTGCGATTTGAACGGCGACGGCAACGCCGAGCTGCTCGCCGCCTCGTACGGCCGCGCGCCCAACCACCTGTGGCAGGCCGGCTACGACGCCGAGAACCAGGTCGCCTTCGTCAACCGATCGATAGCTTCGGGCTACGCCTTCGACGAGCGGACCGACTGGACCGACAACGAGTCGGCGCGCTGCTGGTGCAAGTGGCACCGCGACGACGCCGGCTGCGCGGAGGTGCCGGAGCCGAGGTACATCCGCTGCGCGAGCGACCAGGACGCGTTCCGCTGGAACCACGCGACCGACCGCCAGCCATACCGGCTCGGCGGCAACTCGGGGACGACGGTCTGCGCCGACGTGAACAACGACGGGGCGCTCGATCTGCTGACTACGGAGATCGTCCACTGGGACGTCGGCTCCTCCAGCGATCCGAGCGAGCTGCTGCTGAACGCGGGCGAGTCGCAGGTGCGCTTCACGCGGCCGGGCAACGAGAACACCGGCCTCGTGCGCGAGCGCGACCGCATCGACTGGAACGACGGGGACATCACCGCGGCGGTCTTCGACTTCGACAACGACGCGCGCCCCGACATCTACATCGGCTCGACCGACTATCCGGGAACGCGCGGCCACCTTTATTGGCAGCGCCCCGATGGCACCTTCGAGCCGGTCCCGATCGAGCTGGGCATCGACCACATGGCCAGTCACGGGGTCGCGGTCGCCGACTTCGACCGGGACGGCGACCTGGACATCGTCGTCGGCCACTCGCGCGCCCGCTGCGACGACCAGTGCTACCCGACCGCGAACGTGCGCTACTTCGAGAACCTGCTCGGCCAGAACGGCAACTGGATCCAGCTCTCGTTGGTCGGCGGCGAGGGGACCAACCGCGCGGCCATCGGGGCGCGGGTCACGGTGAGCGCCGGAGGGGTGACACAGACGCAGGAGGTCGGCGGCGGCCACGGCCACTACGGGATCCAGCACGACCTGACGCTGCACTTCGGCCTGGGCTCGGCGTGCGAGGCCCGGGTGAAGATCCGCTGGCCGGACAAGGCGCTCTCGACGCAGGAGCTCACGCTGCGAGCCGGCTATCGCTATCGGGTCGCGCAGGGCGAGGCGGCCGTGGCGGTGGTCGACTAGCGGCGGGCGTATCGGCCGGAGCGGGCTCGGAGCCGCGGGTCAGGGCGAGGCGCAGGCGGGCGCCCGGATGAGCTTTGCCGTCGGGAAGCCGAGGTCGCGGGCCTCCTCGACCAGACGCTCGAAGAGCCGCTCGTCCATCGCCGGCGCGCGGCTCAGGATCCACAGCCGCTTGCGGCTCGGGGTGCCGACGAGCGCGTAGTCGTAGGAGGGGCCGACATCGAGGATCCAGTAGTCGCCGCCGAACGGGCCGCGGAACCGGACCTTCAGCCGGGCGTTGGTGGCCGCGTCCACGACCCGGGCGCTGCCCTCGACCTCGGCGTGCTTGCCCGAGCACGAGCGGCGGTTGCAGCGGTTGACGACCCGGATGTGGCCGTCGGGCGCCTTCGAATAGGTCGCGGTGCTCCCCACGCACCCGCGCTCGAAGAACGCCGGCAGGCGAGCGACCTCGTACCAGGTGCCGAGGTACCGCTCCAGATCGACGTGCTCGGCCGTCCGCAGGGACCTTCGCTTCGCGGCCGCTGCGGCGACGCGGTAGCCCGCGAACGCCAGCGCCGCCAGTCCCGCGACACGCATCGCCCGTCGAATGGAACCTGCCACCTTTCGCCCCCCGGAGCGACCTTCCGCCGTGCCTGCGGACGGCCTCGCGCGCGAGGCTTCGGACGAAACGCCGGAGACGCGAGGGCCGCCCGCAAGAAGAAGCTGGGCACGGCTCGCCCGGGCGACCGGTGGCAGGTCGTCGTCCAGCCGTGCAGCCCGGTCCCGCCGAGGGCTACGAGCGCGCTTCGAGATAGCGGCGCACGCCCCGGGCAAAGGCGCTCGCGAGGCTGACGGTTATCCGCCCGCCCTGTCCGGCCTCGAGCAGCTTCTCCGGGTGCTCGGCGAGGCGCGCGAGCCCCTGCGCGTCGCCTTCGAGCGCCGCGACCCGCTCCTCGACCAATGCGAGCTTGACGGCGAGGTAGCGGGCCTCCGGCATATCGAAGCGGCGCACCAGATCGAGCGACAGCTCCCTCGCCAGTCGAAGGTCGCCTTCGAGCAGGGCCGCTTCGACCTTGGCCAGTCGGGCGGTCTTCGAGACGAACAGCCCGAGCTGGTTCGGCTCGGGGCGGGCGGGCTGCACGGGCGGCTTCTCCGACAGCTCGGCGACGAGCGCCCGGAGCCCGAGGTGAATCGCCCGGTGCCACAGGCGGATGCGCGCAGCCTGCTGCTCGCTCGGCCCCGCGGGAGCGTGGGCGTCGCGGTGCAGCTCTATCGCCTTCGCGAACTGCTCGAGGTCCGACGAGTGCAGAAGCGTCAAGCCGATCAATTCCGAGCATTCGGCGCAGAGCTCGACGGTGGCCCCGGCTGTGCCGAGCGGGTCGATGGAGAAGAGGTTGGTGTCCAGGTACTTCGGCGCGACGAGGGGGCGCCGCTGCAGCGGCCCTGCCTCCTCCGGGCGCGCCTGGCAGATCGCGCAGGCAACTTCAGACATCGATGCGGGTTCCTCTCAGGAGATGTGCTTGCGCACCGTTCCCACCAGCAGCCTCTCGTCGATGGGCTTGGGTACCACGGCCTGGCAGCCGCTGGCCCACCAGGACTTGACGATGGCGTCGTCGGTCTCGCTCGAGACCATGATCACCGGAATGGAGCGCGTCCTGCTGTCGGCGCGGAGGGCCTGCAGCACTTGCGCCCCGGTCATGTGCGGCATGCTGTGATCGAGCAGGATGCCGTCGGGAAGATGGGCGCGGGCCGCGACGAGCGCCTCCATGCCGTTTCGAGCGAGCATCAGCTCGTAGCTGTCGGACAACAGCATGCTCTCGACCTGCAGGATGGTCTCGGTGTCGTCGGCGAGGAGCAGCCGCTTGCGGCGCACCGGCGACGCGCCGACCCCGCTCATCTCCATCCCGGCGAGCCGCATCAGCGCCCCCGGGATGTCCTCGAGCTCGAGCTGCACCTCGGCGGCGCCGCTCTCGAACGCGACGCGCGGCATCCCGTAGACCACCGAGCTGGCTTGGCTCTGGGAGGCGGTGAACGCGCCCCTCTCGCGCATCAGCTTGAGGCCGGCGGCGCCGTCGTCTCCCATCCCGGTGAGCACGAACCCGGCAGCGCGCGCGCCCAGCTCGCGCGCGAGCGAGGCGAAGAGCACGGTCCCCGAAGGCCTGAGCCCTTTGATCGGAGGTCCGTCGTCGAGCCGGATGCGGCCCATCGACAGCAGCATGTGGTGGCCGTCCGGGGCGAAGAGCACCGTGCCCGCCTGCGGCTCCTCGCCGCGCTCGGCGAGCCGGACCTCGAGCGAGCACTGATCGCCCAGCCAGCGGACCAGCCCCTCGCTGAAGCCGGCGGCGATGTGCTGGACGACGAGCAGGGGGATCGGGAACTCGCGCGGCAGCGAGCTGAGGATCTTGTGCAGGGCGGGCGGGCCGCCGGTCGAGGCGCAGATGCCGATGACCGCGGGAGGCTGCCGGCCGCGAACGGCCTGGCGCGTGGCGAGGGCCGGGGCCTTGGTGCGGCAGTGGCGAGTGACGAGCTTGAGCCCCGCGACCGCGCGGACCGCCTGCCGGATGGACTCGGACTGCGAGGCGAAGCGCGCCGCGTCGAGCGCGTGCGGCTTCTCGAGCACCTCGATGGCCCCGAGCCTGAGCGCCTGGAAGCTCACCCCTTCGTTTGCGTCGCGGGCCGCCGCGCTCACCACGATGATGGGCGTCGGCTTGACGCGCATGATCTCGCGGATGGCGTCGAGCCCGTTCCGGCGCGGCATCCGGACGTCCATGGTGATGACGTCCGGGCTCAGCTCGAGAGTACGGGCGATGGCCTCCTCGCCGTCTCCCGCCTCGCCGACCACGCTGACCCCCGGAGCCGTCGCGAGGATGCCTCGCAGGACCCCACGAAAGGTCGGCGAATCGTCGACGATGAGGCAGCGGATCATAAGCTCTCCAACGACCGAGGGCGGGCAGGCGAAAGTGCGCGGCAGATAATAGCAAGAGCCCCCACGCTGTTCGCGAGTGGCTGAACCGGCCGCACAACGACCGCTCGGCCTGACGCCCGGCGAAAGGCCATGCTCGCGATCGGCTGGCTGCCCGCCGTGAAGAAGCGCCCGGCGCCGCGGCCGGCGCTCGCCGTCGTTGCCCGTCCGGCCTCGCCAGGTCGCGAGCACCTGGCCGCCGCGGCCGAGCGGGATAAGATTCGCCGCTGCAACCGCTGGAGCCAGGCCATGTTCTTCGCCAGCCCGGCCATTCGCGCCCGACTCTTCGGAACCTGGCCGTTTGGTCGAAAAATACAACTTCGAAACGGGCAGCGGGTCGTGCTTCGCCCCATCCTCCCGGAGGACAGGGAGCCGCTGCGCGAAGGCTTCATGCGCCTGTCGATCGGCTCGCGGCGGCTGCGGTTCATGTCTCCGCTCCAGAGCCTGAGCGACGAGCAGTTGCGCTATCTGACCGAGGTTGACTACCGCAACCACATGGCCTGGGTCGCGGCCGACGCCTCGCGCCCGCGCTTCGGGCTCGGCGTGGCGCGCTACGTGCGCCTCGACGAGGAACCCGAGGTCGGCGAGGTCGCGGTGGCGGTCGTCGATTCCCACCACGGGCTCGGGCTCGGGAGCTTGCTGCTCTACGCCCTCGAGCGCTCGGCGGCGCGCAACGGCATCCGCCGCTTCCGCGCCTGGGTCCACGAGGAGAACGCCTCGGTCATCCGCATCGCGCGCGACCTCGGCGCGACCTTCCGCCGCGAGAAGGACGGCCTGCTGCGCGTCGAGGCCGCCATCCCGCTGACGAAGCCGCCGGAGTGCTTCCGGGCCGCCGCGCGGCAGCTTCCGGAGCGCGGCCTGCGCCTCGTCGAGCTCGGCTCCATCGCCGGCGAGATGCTCGCCCGGACGATGCGCGGGGCGCGCGACCCGGGCTAGCCCGCGCCCCTCAGAGTTCGACCCGCCGGGCGACGACGTCCTGCCCGTCGCGCTCGGCCCGCAAGACCCAGTCCACCGCGTCGCGCTGCAGGCAGAGGGTCACGTCCTCGCGCGGCAGGTAGGGCTTGTCGCCTCGCAGGAACTTCTGCGCCGTCTCGTGCGCGAGGATCTCCCGGACGGCGGCGAGGTGATCGTACGGCTTGCCGCACAGCCGGCTCTCGATGTCGTCGCCGCAGCGCTCGTCCTCGGGCGCCGGCTGGCTCGAGCGGATGCCCATGGCGACGATGCTCACGACCGGCGGGCGCCGGCGCGCGAGGTAGCGCGCGACCGCGCCCGTGTTGAGGAACGAAGCCAGCAACACCTCTTCGCAGCGCTCCAGCGCCGTGAGCGCGCCGGTGACCCCGGAGGTGGTCCGGTGCACGACGGTGCGGCCCCGGAAGAACGGCTCGCCGGCCTGCAGGATGAGCCAGGGCGAGTTGGTGAGGTCAAAGCCCTCGATGGGCAGCTCGTTCTGCTCGCCGACCCGCAGCGCGCCCGTGCGCGCCAGGCAGCGGTCGATGTCGGCCTCGAGCACGATCCTCTCGGCGCCCAGCGCGAGCATCAGCGGCTCGCAGGTGAAGGCGCGGAAGACGTCGATGATCACCGCCGTCCCTCGCGCCGCCTCGGCGCCTGCGCGCAAGGACAACCGCTCGATTCGCATCTGGCCCTCTTGTCGACAGGTCGCTCGGCCGGCTCGCCGGTGCGGCGCCCATCGAGCGCGCGCCGGGCGGGGGCGGCGGCCCGCATCCCGCCGCGCGCCGGGCGCTTCTCCACGCCCCTGCGCGCCGTCGCCGCCGGCGCCCTGCCGGCGGCGCAGGCTAGCTGGCCGGCAGGAGCTGGCGCACCAGCTCGAGCAGCTTCCCGTGCTCGACCTCGCGCTTGACGAGGTAGCCATCGGCGCCCGCCTCGAGCCCGGCCGCACGATCGGCCGGCGAGTCGAGCGAGGTGACGAGGATGACGGGCACCGAGCGGAACCTCTCGTCGCCCTTGATGCGGCGGGTGAGCCCGAAACCGTCGAGCCTGGGCATCTGGACGTCGGTGACGACAAGCTGGCAGGGCGACTCCTGCAGGCTGCGCCAGGCCTCCTCGCCGTCGCCGACCGGCAGGACCTGGTAGCCGGCGATCTCCAGCAGCGCCTTCATCGCCGAGCGGGTGGTCAGCGAGTCGTCGGCGACGAGCACGCGCCGCTTCGCGCTGCCATTGTCCTTCTGCACGGTGGCCATCGGCTGGGCGAGCCGCACGACCTCGTACGAGTTGAGGACCGCGACCACCTGGCCGTCATCGAGCACCGCGGCGCCGCCGATGTGCGGCGCGCTCGCCGCCTGGCGCCCGAGCGCGTGGACGACTATCTCCTGCTGGCCGAGGACGTCCTCGACCGCCAGCACGATGCGCTGGCCCGAGACGCCGAGCAGCAGCGCGGGCTGGACCTCGCCGCGCTCCAGCGCGAGCCGGCCCTCGGGCACGCCGAGCACCCGCGCGAGCGACGAGAAGGGCAGTTGGGCCCCGTCCACCAGCGCGCTGGCGCGCCCGGCCACGGTGCCGAGCGCCTTGGGCTCGAGCAGCAACACGCGCTCGACCGACTCGTAGGGGATGGCCGCCCGCTCGCCACCCGCGCGGATGATCACCGCCATGGTCGCCGCGAGCGTCAAGGGCAGCTCGAGCGTAAACTGCGTGCCTTTCCCGGCCGCCGACCAGACGTCGACGCTGCCTCCGAGCCGGCTGATGGTCTCGTGGACCACGTCCAGGCCGACGCCTCTGCCCGAGATCGAGGTGACGGCCTCGGCCGTCGAGAAGCCGCTGCGGAAGATGAACCGGATGATCTCGTCGTCGGTGAGCTTGGCGGCCGCCTCGGCGCTGATGACCCCGCGGTCGATGGCCGCCGCGCGGATCTTGGCGACCGGCAGGCCTGCGCCGTCGTCGCGCACCACCACCGCGACCCGGTGGCCGCGCCGCTCGACGCGAAGCTCCAGGATCCCGGTCTCGGGCTTGCCCAGGGCGCGGCGCATCTCGGGCGACTCGATGCCATGGTCGATGGCGTTGCGCACCATGTGGAGCAGCGGGTTCTTCAGCTCGTCGAGGATGCGGCGATCGAGGCGGACCTCGCCCCCCTTGATCCGCAGCTCGACCCGCTTCTGGACCCGACCGATCACCTCGCGCACGGTGCGCCGCATCGGCTCGAGCACCATCGCCGCGGGCATCATCCGCAGGTCCTTGAGGTCCTCGCGCACCACGGTGCTCAGCAAGGCCGCCTGCTCGGCGTCGCGGAGCGACTCCTGCGCCCCGCGCAGCAGGCTGCGCTGAAGCTGCCGCAGCCGCCCGGTCGCCTCGTCGAGCGCAGCGACGGCCTCGCCGGCGCCCGCCAGGCGCACCGGGGTCAGCGCCTGCTCGCACAACGCCAGGACCTCCCGGGCGCTGGCGGCCAGCGCTTGCATCTCGCGGGCGCGGCGCTCCTGGCGGGCGCGGACGAGCGCGATGTTCTCGATCTGGCGGGCGAGCGATTCGAGCGTGCCCACCGAGGCGCGCACCATCCGGTCGGCGGTGGCCTTCGGGGCGCTGGGGCTCGCGGTCTCGGGCGCTGCGGCCGGTTGAGGCGGTTTCGCCGCCTCGGGCCGCGCTTTGCCGGGCGCCCGCGAGGACTCGTAGCGCCCGATGGCGCCCTTGAGATCGACCAGCAGCCCGGCGATTCGAGCGACGGCGCGGCTCGCGTCCACGCCCGCTTCGGCGAGCAGGGGCATCTGCTCGTGGATGCGCGAGGCGATCTCGGCGATCTCCGCGGCCCCGACCGCGCCGGCCGAGCCTTTGAGGTTGTGGGCGCGCAGCGTCCCCTCGTCGGCCTCGGCGCGCCGATCGCCCTCGAACGGCGAGCAGAGCCGCTCGACGATCCTCTCCATCTGCGCGAGCGAATCCCGGGCTTCGCCCAAGAAGATCTCGGCGAGCGAGCCGGCCACCGGCGGCCGCGCGGGCGCCGGCTCGCCGCTCGGAGCGCCGGCAGGAGCGAGCGCGCGGATCTCCTCGGCGAGCGCGGCCAACGCGCCGCGCAGCCCCTCGAGCTCGCCCGGCGACAGCTCGCCTGCGGCGGTCCTCGCGAACCGGGCCCGGACGTCGGCAGCGAGCTCGCCCATCCGCGACAGGCCGAGCACCGACGCCGAGGCGTGGAGGTTCCCCGCGACGCGCCTGAGCTCGTCGGCCTGCTCGGCCCCGAGCGCCTCGGCGCCGCGCGCCTCGAGGGCGGCGAACGCCCGCTCGAGCCGCTGCAGGTGTTCGAGCGCCTCGCCCCGAAAGACGGGCCAGAGCTCCTCGAGCGGGTCGGCCTCGGGAGCCGGGGCGGGCTTGGCCTCTGCGGTGGCCTCCGCCCCGCCGGCGCCGCCGGTCAGGGAAGAGAGGATCTCCGCCAGGTTCTCCACCGTGGGCTCGGCGCCCGAGTCGCCCCGCGCGAGCGCGGCCTCCGCCGCGTCGAGCGCCGCGAGCATCGCCTCGACCAGCCCCGCCTCGACCAGCCCCGCCTTCTCGCGGCCGACGAGCGCGTCCTCGAGCCCGTGGGCGAGCCGCTCGATGTCGGTCAGCCCCAGGCTGGCCGCCGAGCCCTTCAGGCCGTGGGCGGTGCGCTTGAGCGACTCGAGCAGGCCAGGCGCGCCGCCCGTGTCGCGCTCGAGCTCGAGGAGCCCCGCGCTGATCTGCTGGAGGTGCTCGCGCGCCTCCTCGACGAAGACGGGCCAGATTCTCTTGCGCAGCTCCCTATCCATGGGCGAGCGCCCCCCCTGCCTTGGCGGCCTCGCCGGCGTTGAGCCGCGCCAGGTCGAGCACGGCGAGCCTGTCGGCCGCCACGTGCAGGAACGGACCGGCCAGCGGGCGCTGCCAGCCGTCAGCGCGCAGGTCGAGCTTGCCCTCAATCTCCTCGACCGCGAGGCCGAAGATGTCGTCGGCCCGCCCGACGGCGACCACGCGCGTCAGGTCCGACATGCCTCCTCTCTCCAATCCGAGCAACTGGCGCAGGTCCAGGACCGGGATGATGCGCGAGCGGGCGACGATGGCCCCGAGCAACTGGCGAGGCGCCCCGAAAAGCGGAGCGAGCCCCTTGACCTCCAGCACCTCGTCGACCTCGTCGATGGGCACCGCGTAGCGCTCGCCGCCGACGCGAAAGGCGAGCACCGGCGCCATCGCGTGCCGCACCTCGTCCGAGCGCGAGCCCGAGAGCGCCTTGGCACGCGCCGAGAGCACCCGCTGGCGCTCCTCGGCGCTCTCGCCGCCGCCGCGCGTGAGCGCCTTCTCGGCGTCGTCGAGCCGTCGATAGAGTTCCTGGAAGTCGAGCTTGGAGCCGGCTTGCTCGGCCATAGGGCTACCTGCGGTTGGGGAGTCTGAGGATCTGGCCGACTTTCTCGCGCAGCTCTTCGACCGCCACCGGCTTGCTCAGGAAGGCGGTCGCGCCCACCAGCTTGCCCTTCTGGCGAGAGGCATCGTCCTTCAGGGTCGTCAGCAGCAAGACCGGCGTGGCGTGCAGCTCCTTGTCCGAGCGGATGGCCGCGCACAGCTCGAAGCCGTCCATCACCGGCATGCGGACGTCCGAGATGATGAGATCGGGCTTCTCGGCGCGCGCCTTTCGCAGGCCCTCCTCGCCGTCCTTGGCCTCGACGAACTCGAGGCCCCATCCCATGAGGTAGACCTGAAGCAACGAGGTGATCGTCTTGGTGTCTTCGACGATGAGAATCTTCATCCAGTCCTCCGGGCGCCCCTGGCGCCCGCCGCGCTAAACCTGATAGCGGCCAACCAGGTCGGACAGCCGCTTGGAGAGGTGCGTCAGATTCCCGGCGACGCTCTCGATGCGGTTGGTGCCCTCGAGCGTGTCCGCCATCGCCGACGACAGCTCGGTGATGGCCGAGACGATCTGCTCGACGCCGATGGTCTGTTGCCGGGTGTTGTTGGCGATCTGGCGAGCGGCGAGCGAGGAGTCGCGGATGACCTCGGCGAGGCCGAGGATCGCCGTGCCCGCCGACCGGGCGAGCGCGATGGCCGCGTGCGCCCGCTTGCTGCCCTCCTCGGTCGCGGCGACGGCGGTGCGCGTGCCCTTTTGCACCTCGCCGAGGATCGCCCGGACCTCGCCCGCTGCCAGCTTCGACTGCTCGGCGAGGTTGCGCATCTCCATCGCCACCACGGCGAAGCCGCGGCCGTGCTCGCCGGCCTTGGCCGCCTCGATGGAGGCGTTGAGCGCCAGCAGGTTCGACTGCTCGGCCAGGTCCTTGACTGTCGCGATGATGTCGCCGATCCGCAGCGTGCGCTCGGACAGCTCGGTGATCGACTGCGCGATCGCCCGGACCTGATCGGCGAGCTTCTCCATGCCCTCCATCGCCTCGTCGACCACCTTCTGGCCGTCGCGCGACAGCTCCTCTGAGCGCTGGGCGAGCTGGATGACCGAGTCGGCGTGCTCGGTCGCCTGCTTGGAGGTCTGGGCGATCTCGCTGACGGTAGTCGAGGTCTCGTTGATCGCCGAGGCCTGCTCGCTGGCCATCGCCGACTGCTGGCTCGAGGTCGACAGGATGTTCGCCGCTTCGCCCTCGATCTCCGAGGCGGCGGCCCGCAGGTCGCCGATCATCCCCTGCAGCCCGGTGCTCATCACCTTGAAGGCGTGCGCGAGGTCGGCGATCTCGTCGCTGCCGACCACCTCGACCTGCTGGCGGAGGTTGCCGCCGGCGATCCCGGAGGCAGCGGTCGACAGTCGCTCGAGCGGCGTGGCGATGAGGCGCGAGAACAGGTAGGTGCCGAGGATGGAAGCGGCGAGCACGAGCAGGCCGACGAAGATCGAGGTGGTGGCGGCGCTGCGGGCCTCGCGCTTGAGCGCGGCGAGGTCGAAGCCTATCTGCACCGAGCCGACGCGCTTTTTGGCGCTGGGCGCCTCGCCCTGGACCTTGGGCTCCTCGGCGCCGAGCGCCAGCATTTCGAGATCGGCGCCCGCGGCGTCGGCCTGGGGCTTGTGCTCAAGGATGATGGGCGCGGCGACAGGGAGCAGAGTCAGGCGCCCAAGCTCGAAGGGATGGCCGATGAGCGGATCGCTCCGCAGCTCGGCCGGCAGCGCCAGCTTGCTCGGCTCGACCTCGCCCAGGTCGGTCGAGAAGGCCTTCGCGAGCACCTCGCCCTTGGCGCCGCGCAGCAGCACGTAGGCGACGTCGGGGATGTCGCGCAGGGTCTTGTTCGCCGCCTCCTGCAGCCCCACGGTGTCCGCGGAGAAGGCGGCGAAGGCGAGGTTGTTTGCCAGCTCGGTGCCGACCGACTGGCCCCGCTTGGTCAGCTCGCCTCTCAGCATCGAGCCCGCCTGCACCACGAAGACGCCGGTCAGGATGAGCGCGGCGAGCGCGGCCGGGACCGTGGTCATCGCGATGATCTTGATCCTAAGCGTCAGGCGCCAGCCAGCGTGCGCTGCAGCGGGAGTGTCGGTTGCTTGTGCTTTCGGTTCCACGGACAGTCGGTGCCTCTCTGTGTCGCTATTCGAAGATCTTGGCGGCCCGGGAGCGCAACTCCGGGCTCAGGGTCAGGCCGAGCATCGCGGCGCTCTTCGCGTTCAGGTAGATGGTGCCCTCGGGAGCCTCCGGGCCCTCGGCGCCGCCGCCGAGCAGCCGCTGGGCGGCCTTGGCCGCCTTGACCCCCATCTCGCCGTAGTCCGCCTCGACGGCGAGCACGGCGCCGGCCTTGCTCATGCCCTCGGAGAAGGCGATCACGGGCACCTTCGCCCCGAGCGAGGTGACCATCACGAACTTGAACGTGTCGGCGGCGATGACCGTGGCGTCGGGGATGAGCCAGACCGCGTCCACCTCGCCGATGAGCTCGCGCGCGGCGCCGATGACGTCCTTGCGCGCGCTGACCTCCTTGCGCACCAGCGTCAGCTTGGCGGCCGTCGCGGCCGCCTGGCACTCGGCGGCCAGCGCCTTGGAGACCGCCGGGTCGTAGATGATCCCGAGCTTCTGGACCGAGGGCAGGAACGCGCGGACTATCTTGAGCTGGCGGGCCGGGGGCACGAACATCGGCAAGAACGGCGTGTTCGCGGCGAGCCCCGCCATCCGCGGGTTGGGCACCAGCGCGACGATCACCGGGCAGCTCGGCTTGATCTCGGAGGCTGCCCGCGCCGCCTCCGAGCCGATGGCCAGCAGCAGCGAGGGCTGGGCCGACAAGGCCTTCTCGAGCTCGGTCCGGCCACCCGCGTTGGCGAGGCTGACCGAGGTAGTCGCCTGCCCGATCGCTCCAGCGAAAGCCTTCTCGAGCGCCACGTAAGGCCCAAGCTCGGAGCTGCGCGCGACCACCACGTTGCCGGCGAGCGCGAGGCCTGGGACGACGGCCAGGGCGCACGCGAGCAGAACGAGCACGAGTTTTCTCGTCAAGCTGCGCTTCGGCATCCCTTCGACTCCTCCCCGGGGGCGCACCGGGGCTCAGCGACCGGACAGACCGGTCATGTAACAGCCTGCTCGAGCGCTCGCTTAAGCGCCCCGGCAGTAATCCTCTCGATGCCCGGGAGCACGACCGACTCGTCGACGCCTTCGAGCGCCCTCAGGGCGTTGCGGCGAGCGCGCTCGGCGTCTTGCGGTCGGCCGGCCCGCTTGAACAGCGGCACGAGCGCCGCGTGCCCGGTCGCAAGGCTGGGCTCGAGGTACAGAGCCCGGCGCACGGCGTCGATCGCGCCTTCGAGATCTCCCCGGCTCTCGACCGTCAGCGACAGGAGCAGGTACGACTCGGGCAGCAGCTCGCGGGCGGCAGAGTCGCGGGCGAGGCGCTCGGCCTCCTCGATTTGACCATTGCGCGCCGCGTCGCGGGCGCGCTCGAAGAGCGCGCTCCCTGTCGCGCCCTTGGGCACCTCCTGATGCCCGCCGGGCTCGGAGGTAGAGCGAGAGCCGGCGGCAGGCAGGCCGACCGCGGCGGGGGCGGCAAAGAGGACGGGGCGAGCCGGCTCGCGAGGCCCGCGGGCGGCCAGCGTCGCCGCAGGCGCAGGGGGCGAGGGGCGCGCCACCGGCACGACCTTGCGCTCGCCGGGCACCGGCTTGCGCAGCAGCGTCGCGCCCTCGCAGTCGAGCCACTCGAGCCCGAGGCTCGTGGCCATCGGGACCTCGACCGGGCCGAGCACGAGCAGCCCGCCGGGCCGCAGCGCCTCGACGAACTTGTGGAGGACTGCCGCCGCGGCCTGGGGAGAGAAGTAGATGAGGACGTTTCTGCAGAAGACCGCGTGAAAGCCGAGCGCGGGCGGCGGCTCGGTGACGAGGTTGTGCTGCTTGAACCGCACGCTCGAGCGCAGGGGGGCGACGACCTCGACCTCGCCGGATTCCGCGGGCTGGAAGAGCAGCTTGTGCAGGCGCGGATCGAGCCTGCGGATAGACCAGCTCCCGTAGCGGGCGGCGCGGGCCCGCGCGAGCGCGCGCTGCGAGATGTCGGTGGCGAGGATCCGGTCTACACCCGGCTCGCGGCCCGCCTCGGCCAGGGCGCCCGCGATGGAATAGGGCTCCTCGCCGCTGGCACAGCCGGCCGACCAGATCGACAGCGGCCGCTCGGCGCGCCAGTCGGTCAGCAGCTTCTTCTTGAGACCTGCGAACTGCTCGGGGTGGCGAAAGAAGTAGGTCTCGCCGATGACCGAGTGTTCGACGAGCCGGGCGATGCTCTCGGGCTCTCCGGCCAGCAGGCGCGAAAGAAAGCCCGCCGTGCCGACCCCGTCGGCCTCGGCCGCTTTCCCGAAGGACTCCTGGAGGGCTCGCCGAAGCGCCTTGGAAAGGACGATACCGGCCGCCTGCTCGAGGATGGCCTCGACCTGAGCGAGCTCCTCGGACCGAAGCGCCTGGGTCGCGGAGCTCATCAGCCGCCGCCCTCTCGCACCAGCGCGCCCACGTCCAGCAGCGGCAGCAGCTCTTCTCCGCTGCGGCACAGGCCCGCGACAAGCCTCGAGCCCCATCGGCCAATCTGGCCGTCGTCCTCCGACGGGTCGGCGACGACCGGCGCCTCGACGAGGGTGCGAACCCGGTCGACGACCAGGCCGATGCGCCTCTCGGTGGCGAGCACCATGACGTGAGCGTCGAGCGGAGCCAGGCGCGGGTGGCCGACGAGCGTCGCGAGGTCGATGCCGACCGCCGGCTCGCCTCTATAAAGGAAGCTGCCCGAGACGTGGGCCGGAGCTTGCGGGAGGGGCGTGAACTCGACGAGCCTCACGATCTCGAAGACGAGCGCGGCGGGCAGGACCGCCGAAAGGGGGCCGACATCGAAGACCACGTAGACGCCGGGAAGAGGCTCCCCCACGCCGAGCGCGACCAGCTCGGCCTGGGTGCGCACGAGCTCGGCCTCGAGCTCGTGCAAGCGTCGCCGCAGCGCCTGCCTCTGCAGGTCCCCGTCGCCCATCATCGCTACTTTCCCTAATCGATTCGCAAGGCTGCGCCATCGAGCGGCCCTGCGACAGGCGGCCACGATAGCCTAGCCCCAAGGCGGGGGTCAAACCGACTGATGTGCTGCGCCCACATGTGTGGAACGTGTCAGGCGGTGTGAGCACAAGTGGGACCATCTGCGACCGCGCTCCCTCGGGCGCAGGCCTCGGGGCACCCGCGCCCGGTGCGGCCCGACGCGGCGGCCAGCTCACGGGCTATCCCCGCGGGGGCATACGTCTTTTCAGCGAAGAGTCACCTCGCGAAAGGAAAGGCGCGCGCGCGCCTTTCCCGAGTCGCGGGCTCCGGGCGGGAGGACCTCGGCCCCACGACCGATCAGGCCTTCGTCTTCTTGCGCGGGTGGCAGGAGCAGTGGCCATCGCGGTGGAGGTCGATGCTCTGGGGGAAGCGCTCGAGCACCGAGGCGATGGGCCCTCCGGCGCGGCGGCCGACAGGACAGCCGGCCGAGCTGAGCTCGGCCAACAGCGCCTCGAGCCTCGCCGCCGGCTCCGGGCCGGTGCCGAGCAGGCCGATCGCCTCTTCGAGCGCGGGGAGTCGCGAGCAGGTGGGACATGCCCCGCAGGCCTCGCGCGCGAAGAAGGCAGCCTCGCGCCGTGCGAGATCGAGCAGGCAGCTCTTTTCGGTCACGGCGACGACCGCCCCGCTGCCGATGCACGCCCCGAGCGGGCCGAGCGCCGCGTCGTCGAGAGGGGTGTCGATTCGGTCGCCTTCGAGATAGGCGCTCGCCGCGCCCCCGACGTGCAGCGCACGGATGGCCTTGCCCTGCAGCGGCCCTTCGCCGAGCTCCTCGATGATGTGCCGGATGGGGGTCCCGCGAGGAACCTCGTAGTTGCCGGGTCTTTTCACGTCGCCGCCGAGCGACACGATCTTGACACCTGCGGCGCCGTTCTTGCCGAGAGCCCGATACCACTCGGCGCCCTGGGCGACGATGGCGGGGACCGAGGCGAGGGTCTCGACGTTCTGGACGAGGGTCGGGTGGCCGTCGAGCCCGCGGTCCTCGGGTCTGGGCAGGACGGACGGGGAGACGGGCGCGTTGCCCTCGAGCGCCTCGACGAGCCGCGCGGGCTCGCGGGCGAAGTAGCTGCTCGCGCCCAGCCTCAGCCGCACCGGCAGGGTGAAGCCGGTGCCGAGGATGTTCTTGCCCAGCAGCCCGCAGCGGGTCGCGTCGTCGACCGCGGCGCGGCAGCGCTCGAGGACAAGCTCGTACTCCCCGCGCACGCACAGGAAAGCCTCGGTGGCCCCCACCGCGTAGGCACAGAGGACTGCGCCGGCGAGCACGAGGTGCGGATCGCGCTCGAGCAGGATGCGGTCCTTGGAGGTGCCCGGTTCGGTCTCGAGGCCGTCGATGACGAGCAGCTTCGGTCCGGCGCCCTCGCGCACGCGCGCCCAGCGCTCGGCGACCGGCCGCCCGTCGGGCTCGCCGCCGACCAGCCCGCTCGCGTGGACCGCCTCGAACACCGCTTCCGGCGGGGCCCGAAGCGCGCTCTCGACAGGAGCCCAAGCTCCGTGCCGGCGCGCGGTGGCGAGCTGGTGAGAGCCCTTGGCAAAGATGTTGGCGAATGCCACGCGCGTTTCGGTCTTGAACGCGTGGACCGGCTTTTCGACCGAAAGGATGTCCTCCCAATCGACCGGATCGGCCTTGGCCAGCGAGCGAGCGCGCGCGGCGCTGATGGCGAGCGGAGGGCCGCGGTTGTAGCAAGCGATAGGGCCCAAATCGCAGGCCCCCTGGCACCGCAGCGGCTCGAACAACACGCCCTTCTCGCGCAGGACGCGCTCGACCTCGTTGCCCCCTCGCGCCGCGCACGGACCGTTCGTACAGATGCCAAGACGGCTTGGCTCGAAGGAGACGGCAGCCAGTCGATGGGCACGGGCAAGCGCGGCGAGCTTGTCGGCGTCGGCCTCGAGCTTCGCGGCCGCGTAGGCGATGGCGGTCGCGGGCAGAGGGCCGAGAATTCGACCGAGCTCGACCAACATTGAGAGCGTCGCCGCCGGCTCGTTGCGATAGCGCTCGATGGCTTCATCGACCGCTCGGGTCTTCGCGCCAAAGGCGCTGGGGCCGCAAGGCTCGCTGGGCCTCGAATATCCTGTGAGCGAAGTACGCACGGGCCCGGAAATTGCGGCCGGATCAGCTATCCGACAAGCTGCCCGTTAGGGTTTGGCTCTCCGCCCGTCGCCCCTTGCGCTCGCGCGGTCGGCCCCAGCGAAGGGCGCGCCTGCGGGATCCTCTGGCCCGGCGCCTCTCGATGCCCTTCTCCGACTAGAGAGCTGGAGAGGGCAGCGCTCAAGCCCCGGTGCTGCCCGCGCCGCGCGACCACGGAAAGCCTCGCCCGAGCCGCGATCGGGTCCGTCTCGGCTCATCCGAATCGCCGCGCCATCCCCGATGTCGCGCGGTGAATGCCCGTTGGCTTGGTGCGCAAATCCCGCGCAGCGCACAAGCCACGACGCCGCGCCCTCGCGCACTTCGCCTCCGCAGAGAGAACCGAAGGGCCCGCGCGCGAGCCTACCTGCGACCGAAGGCCCGCCGCGCTTCCCCGCGCGTGCTCGCGCAGCCGCGCGCCGCTCGACCGCCCTCTGCCTGCCTCTCAAGAAGCGGGCGCCACGGCCACGCCAGCTCGCCCGCCTCGACGCAACGCTCACCGTCGGCAGCCTGCCGGGGCGAACCCGAAGTCGCGGCGCAAGTCGGCGACTCGCCCAACCAGGAGGCTCGCACGCCAGCGCGCACGTCAACAGCATGGCGTCGCCGAGCGTTGTCGCCATGCCCTGCCGGGCACCAAGTCAAGGAGTGGAAAATGCGATTGGTTGCGATTTTGGTGGCGCTGCTTCTCGCGCCCGCGTGCGCGCAAACCTCACAGGCTGGACAGCCAGGTACCGGTGGAGCAGGCGCTGCCGGCGAGACCGAGCAGCTCCAGGGACGGGTGATCGACATCAACCAAAACCAAGGGACGCTGACCGTCGCCTCCAACGGAAGGAGCGTCGAGCTGCGCGGAACCCCGACGCAGCTCGAGCGCTTCAGTCGAGACCAGCAGGTCACGGTGCAGGTCCAGACCTTCGGCAACAACAAGTGGTTGCTGAGCGAAGGAATCGGCGGCGCCGGAATGGACCAGGCAGCGACAGAGACGATCTCAGGAACCATCTCCAGCGTCAGCATCGACAAGGGCACGGTCGAAATCAGCAACCGGACCTTCATGGCGCATCCGCTCCAGCTACAGCGGCTCGAAGAGGGACAACAGGTCCGGGCGCGCTACGAGCGGCGCGGCGACAGTCTCTGGCTGCAGAACATCGAGACCGGGGTCGGCGGCCCCGGCCAAACCGGTGAAGACCAGAGCGGGACCATGCAGGGTCCGGCCGGCGGCGGCATGCAGATGGGCCAGGTCCAGACTCTGCAGGGCCAAGTCACCAACGTGAGCCCGGATTCGGGCACGATGACCGTTACTGCCGAGGGCCGCACCATCACGTTGCGCGGCACGCCCACGCAACTGCAGCGCTTCAGCAAGAACCAGCAGGCCACCGTTCGATACCGCACCTACGGCTCGACCGCGTGGCTCCTCCCCGAAGGCTTGGGGGGCGCGGGCACCGGAGCTGGCCGCACCCTGACGGTCTCCGGCACGGTCACCCGAATCAATCCCGAGCAGGGCACCATCACCATCTCGAACCGCACCTTCAACGCCCACCCCGATCTGATCCAGCAGCTTCGCCAGGGCCAGTCGGTCACCGCGACCTACCAGGCTTTTGGCAACAACAACTGGATCCAGAACGTGCAGGGCCCTCAAGGTGGAATGCAGCAGGGCCAGGGCGGCGCCGGCACGCAGCCGAGCTGCCCGCAGCCGGGGACGCAGCAAGGTCAGGCGGGCATGCAGCCCGGTGGAATGCAGCAGGCCCCGACGCAAACGCTGCAAGGGCGAGTCGTCAGCGTGAACCCGAACGCGGGCACGATGACCGTGTCCACCGAAGGCCGGACCATGACCGTGCGCGGCACGCCGACGCAGCTTCAGCGCTACAAGCAGAACCAGCAGACCACCATCCAGTTCCGGACCTACGGGAACACGACGTGGTTGGTTGGTGAAGGAATCGGCGGAGCGGGAGCTGCCATGGGGGCCGGGCAGACGGTGACCGGCAGCATCACCCAGATCGATCGGGAGCAAGGGACGGTCGTGATCTCCAACCGCACCTTCAACGCCCACCCCGACCAGATTCAGCAGCTTCAGGAGGGCCAGTCCGTCAGCGCGACCTACCAGGCCTTCGGCAACAACAATTGGCTCCAGACCGTTCAGGGAAGCGGGATGCAGCAGGGCCAGGGCGGCAGCGGAATGCAGCCCGGTTGTCCGCAGGCGGGCGACATGCAGGGTCAGGCAGGCGGTCAGCAAGGTCAGGCGGGCATGGAGCAGATGGCCACGCAGACCGTTCGCGGGCAGGTCGTCAGCACCAACCCGAACGCGGGCACGATGACCCTGTCGGTCAACGGCCGGACGATGACGATTCGGGGGACGCCGACTCAGCTCGAGCGCTTCAGCAAGAATCAGCAGGCCACGATCGAGTACCAGACGTTCGGAAGCAATGCCTGGCTCCTCAGCGAGGGCTTCGGCGGGCCAGGCACCGGCGCCGGACGGATGCAGACGATCACCGGTTCAATCTCCCGCATAGATCCGGCCCAGGGGACGGTCGTCATCTCGAACCGGACCTTCTACGCCCACCCGACGACGTTGCAGCGACTGCAGCAGGGCCAGCGCGTCAGCGCGACCTATCAGGCCTACGGCAACAACAACTGGCTCCAGAGCATCCAGAGCAGCGACGGCAGCATGCAGCCAGGGGGAATGCAGCAAGGCGGCATGGGCCAGTGAGCTTCGCAGCTGTCGATGAGATAGCCGAAGGCTGAAACTCCGGAGGCCTCGGGGCTCATGCCCCGGGGCCTTCCCGCTTCAAGCTCCTAACCTACAGCTCCGCCTGCGCGGAGGTCGTCGCGGCCCAAGAACCCGCGAAGTGCTAGGTGGCTGGTGTTTTTCTGTAGACGATGCGGGGGCGGCATCTGAAAGATGCCGCCCCATGAGTCCAGAACTCCTGACCTAGCCGCCGCTTAGGATGAAACACTTCAGGCTTCCAGGATGGCGTACCGCATGCGGAGCCTCGTCCCGGGGTAGATCGTCTCGGTCGCATTCAGTTCGTCGCACAGCGCGCTGATCGCCTTG
>JBMNNX010000426.1:0-4097 GCA_050942745.1 Myxococcales bacterium | reverse complement strand
CCGAAGCGTTTCCGGGCGATCGCTTCGTGGAGCGCTCAGGTGATCGCCTGGTCGGCGACAGCTCGTTCCTGCACGCGGTGCTGAGAAGCGCCGGACGAGCCGCCAGCAGGGCGCGAGCTAAGGCATCGACCGAGCGACGCACCTCGAGTCGCCGGCCGGGACGGACAGAAGCCCAGGCCCAGCCACCGGCGCGCGAGCGCTCGAGCCACCCGCATCTGTCTCGCTGGCGCTCGCGCTCGGACGCGGCGCCAGGGCGACTCCGAGGTCGCCCCGACTACTTCCGCGCCGGCAGGAACGGCATGCCTTCGTCCGAAGCGCGCTCCCACATCCCGTCATCCCCCACGCGAAGGAGCATCGTGCCCCGGAACCCCTTGCTGTCCGAGTACTCGTAAAGAAGGCAAGTATCCGCGTCTGGCTTCGAGCTGCACGCCTTCCGACCGAGGTACTCGAACCTGACGTGATTGACCGGCGGCGCGCGCTCTCCCCTCCGGCCGACGGCCCCCGAGGCGCCGTACGGGTAGAGCACGGTGAGATCGAGCGCGGTCGGCTTCTCTACGGAGAAGGCGACCTGGTAGATGAGCAGCAACGCGAAGAACCCGGCGATCACACCTCCGGCGATCTTCAGATTGCGGCGCCGAATCGGGTCGGCCTGCGGAATCTCGGCCGTCTTCACGGGCGGCGCTTCGGATTCCTGGCTGCGGCTGAAGGCGCCGGCCCGATTTGCGCTGCTCGACTCGCCGCGCTCGGTCGAGGCCGCGGGCGTGCGGCGACGTCCGCCGGCGCCTGATGCTCGGGCCGATTGCGGCCCGCCGGACACCGCGGTTTCCTCGTCGTCCTCGTCCGCGCTCGCCGCAGACCTGGCCGCGGCAGGCGAAGGCGCGCCGCGACGGCCGGCCGCGCTCGTTGTTCGCGGCGCCTCGTCGAGCAGGACGGTTTCATCAGCGGTCTGCGCGGCGGGCGGAGCGCTTCGAGCGCCTGCGCCCGGTGCCTGAGGCGCGTCGAGCATGACGGTCGCCTCGGCCGATTCGCCGCCGCCGTGAGCGACGGGGACGGTCGCGGTCGCTGCGGCGGCCTTGCGCCCGTTCGCCACTGGAGGTGAATTGCTGACCGTCGCCTCGTCCGGTGGCGCTTCGCCGAGCGTCTCCAGCCTACCCTGCGTTCGCGCGGCGAGCCGGCCGTTCTGGCGCGGCGCCGAGCCCCTGCCCGATGCCTCTTCGGCCGGCTTGGCCGGCGCCTTGAAGGCAGGAAGCTTCGGCGCCTCACCGAGGACCGTCGGATCCTCTTCGCCGTCGGCACCCGCATTCGAGCCAGTCGCCCATTGCGGCAGCGGCTCGTCCATGAGGCCGCCAGCGGGGACGTTCACCGCGCTCTGCCACTCCATCGCCTCTTCCCTCGGGGCGGTGACCGCCTCGCGCGCCCGGCGCATCTGCTCGCGGATGGTCATCGGCTCGCCTATCTGCGGGCCGCTCGCCGCCGGGGCCTGCGGCTCAACTCGACCGCTCGGTGCGGAGCCGCCACTCTGCGCGGGAGCTGTCGCCGGCGATCCGGGAGGGGCGACGTCGAACATCGTCGCCGCCTCGTCGGAGTCTTCCGCCGGCGATAGGGGAGGGGCAACGTTGAACACCGTCGCGTCCTCGCTGGAATCCGCCGCCAGCGATTCGGGCGGGGCGACGTTGAACATCGTCGCCGCCTCACTGGAATCCTGCGCCAGCGATTCGGGAGGGGCGACGTTGAACATCGTCGCCGCCTCGCTGGAATCCTCCGCCAGCGATTCGGGAGAGGCGACGTTGAACATCGTGGCCGCCTCGCTGGAATCTGCCGCCGGCGAGCCGGGAGGAGCGAGGTCGCATACCGTCTCGTCCTCGCCCACGAACGGATTGGTGTCCTCTAAGTCGGGGCCGCGCTCGAGCGCGCTGGTCTTTTGGTCCCTGGAGTTGGGGGGCTTCACCGATTTCTCACCTCGTCGGCAGACAGCCTTGAGCCTAGCATCGAGTCGATTCCGGCCGCACAAGCCGATCGCCGGGAGGCGGTCGAGAACGGGCAGCCGCACAGCAGGGAGGCCAGGCGCCGGAGGGCTTGGAATCGAAGGAACCCGCCCTCGTGCGCCGAGGCCTCTACGGCAGCAGCCGCTCCCACAGCTCCGGGCGCTGCGCGAGCCACCAACCCGCGCTCCCGCCCAGCAACGCCGCCGCCAGCGAAGCGACCGCGCGAACGAAGCGGTTCGGCGGCGCTGCGAGCTCGACCGAGACCGTCTCCAGCAGCTCGGCCGCATTGAGGCAGGTGAGCGCCTCTGTTTCGGAGATGCGCCCGCGCGAGCGCAAGAACCCCACGATGCGCTCGCGGTGGTTCGCGCGGGCACCGCTGTCCACCAGCAGCCGCTCGAAGTCGCGCCGCAGATCGGCCGCCGTGGCGTAGCGCTTGCGCGCGTCGGCGCGCATGCAGCGCTCGATGATGGCCCGAAAGCGCCGGGGCAGGCCCCGCCTCACCTTGCCGAGCCTCGGGAACTTGTTCGCGAGGATGGCGCCGAAGATCTTGCTCGAGTCGTGCTCGGCGAAGGGATTGCGGCCGGTGACACACTCGTAGAGCGTGACGCCGAGCGAGTAGATGTCGCTGCGCGCGTCGGCCCGCTCTCCGGTGAGCACCTCGGGCGGCATGTAGCTCGGCGTGCCGACCGCGTAGCCGGTCTTCGTCAGGTCGCCGAGGACCTGGTCGCGCGCGATTCCGAAGTCGGTGAGCTTCACCTCGCCCGGCTTTGACAGCATCACGTTGGCCGGCTTGACGTCGCGGTGGATCAGCTTGTGGTGGTGCGCGTGCTCGAGCGCGGCGGCGACCCGCGCGCCTATCGTCGCGACGACGTCCCAGGGCAGGGGCGCCTCCTTGAGCAGCGACGCCAGGGTGGGCCCGTCGACGTACTCGAGAACCATGTAGAGCCGGGTCGAGGAGGGGAAGAGATCGTGGATGCCGACGACGCTCTCGTGGCGGAGCTGGGCGAGGGCCATCCCCTCGCGGCGGAAGCGCTCGAGCGCTTCCTTGTCCTGGGCGTTGTTGCCGACCAGCTCCTTGATGGCGACCTCGCGCTGCAGGACGGTGTGTACCGCGCGCCAGACGACGCCCATTCCGCCGCTGCCGACCTCCTCGATCAGTTGATAGGGGCCGATCCGCTTGCGCTGGCGGGCCATGCAGTCCTCCGAAGCGAGCTGCGTGTAGGCGAGAGTTTCGAACATTGAAGCAGACCCGCGCACCGGGCTCCAAGCTCGCCCAGGCGTCTTGCGGCCGGACGCCGCAGCAGCGGCCGCCCGCTGTGCCACGCCGCCGCACCCGCGCCGATCGCCTGTCCTCACCCGAAGAGCCTTTGACCGGCAGCATCTGCGGGCACCGACGCCACTGCCGGCGAGGAGAGTCGAGGCGGGTCCGGATACAGGAAAGCGGTTTCGGGAAAACGCCCGTCCGCTCGGGCGATCTGCCGCCGGGCGAGCCGGTGCCCGCCGGCGCGTGGCGACGGGGCCCCTCCTGCTCGCCGCTGCCTTCGCCGCGCCGGCGTCGACTTCGACCAGAGTGCGCCGCCATACTCTGTCGGTAAGCAACCACTCGACTTTCCTCGCCGGCGGCATCTTCGGAGGCGGTACTCCCTGCCCGAGTGCGGCCAGGGCACTACGATGACCAGCGCTCTCTGCCCAAACCCGCGCTGCAAAGCGCTTCGAGTCGGCGGCCACGTCTGTCCGCGTTGCGGAGTCATCTACGCCAAGGCGGAGGCCCGCGCGGCCGCGCAGCAGCAGATGGCCCAGGCGCCGGCCAGCGCGCAGCCCCCGCTGCCGCCCGCGTATGCCGACCCTTTCCCCGCGCCGCCAGCGTCTGCGCCTTCGCAGAGGTTCGACCGGCTCACAGGTCCGCCGAATCGCGCCCCTCACACCGCGCCGCAATGCGCCGACCCATACGCAGCGCCGCAGAGCTTCGCGCTGCCCGCAGCACCACAGTCCCCCGGCCCCTACGCAGCTCCACAGAGCTTCGGCCCGCCCGCGGCGCAGCAGTACCCCGGCCCCTACGCTCCTCCACAGAGCTTCGGCCCGCCCGCGGCACCACAGTCCCCCGGCCCCTAC
>JBMNNX010000424.1:0-4104 GCA_050942745.1 Myxococcales bacterium | reverse complement strand
TTCGCCGCGGGGCCCGGCGGCTGGCGCAACGGCACCGGTGAGCACGCCTTCCCCTACGAGGGGCTGGGCGCCTTCGGCTACTGGTGGTCCTCGACCGTCGCCGCCGATGGCCGCGCTTGGAGCCGGGCGATCACCAACGCCGAGGACTCGCTCGCGCGCGCCAGCACGTCGATGGGCATCGGGGCCTCGGTGCGCTGCGTCAAGGACTGACGGGGCGCTGCCTCAAGGGCTGTCGCGTCTCGACCTGCCTCCGCTCACCCCGGGCGTCGCCTCCCGAGGAACGCGGGCGGCGGAGTCGAGCGGCCCTCGACTTCGGGCTCGCAAGCTCGGCCTACGCTCGGGCTGACCGCGTATCGCTCGGAGGATTCTTCGACACATCCTCAGAGCGGCAGGGCGGGGGCCGGTCAGAGGCCGGCGCGGCGGCGAACGCCTACAGCGGCCCGACCTGCGGCCACCTCAGCGGGATGCCTTCGCGCTCGAGCCGCGACTGGAACTGCTCGAGCAGCGCGCGGTTGCTCCTCACCTGGCGCGGCACCACCCGGTTCTTCAGGCAGAAGGCGCTCAACAGGCCGGCCGCCTCGCCGATGTTCCACTCGACCGGGTGCAGGCGGTAGGCGCCGTTGGTGATGTGGGTGACGCCGAGGTTCTTCGACCCCGGCAGCAGGTTCTCGACCCGCACCGGGATGAGCGCGCCCAGCGGGATCTGGAAGGGCCAGGCGCCGATGTCGAGGTAGCCGGCCGAGTTCGAGCGCGGGTGCAGGTCGATGCGGTAGCAGCCGATGCCGACCGAGTCGAAGAAGGGCTCGGCGCCGTCGGGGCGCAGCGGGTAGGCGAGGTGTTGCTCGAGCACCGTGAACTCGGCCTTGATGCGGCGCGACTCGCGGATGTACGGCTCGGCGAGCCCCTCGGGCGTGCCGATGACGTCGGTGCGCAGCCGCAGCCCCTTGTAGCCGAGCCCGCCGTCGGGCCGCGGCGCTTCGGTCTGTAGCCAGTAGAGGAGGCTGAGGCTGAGCTGGCGGGCCTCTTCGAAGTGGCGGCTTCGCAGGAACTCGTCCACCCCGAGCATCGGGCCGAGGCAGTAGTCGTTCTGCGGCCAGTTGACCAGGGTGACGTCGCTCGGCACGAAGCCGGCCTCGAAGTTCTTCTGGTCGAGCAGGCGGCGAAAGGCCCACAGCGAGCTCTTGTCTTCGGGCCCTTCGGGGAAGAGGTGCCAGTGCTTGGGCTCGCCGGTCTCTGGATTGGGCGCGGTCCAGTCGAGCAATTTCCCCGACCAGCCCGGGGGCTGATAGTCGCGCCACAGCGCGTAGGTGGCCGGCTTGTCGATGGTGTGGTCCTCGCCCGGCAAGTAGTCGATGGCGAAGCAGACGGTGATCGCCTGCTGGACGGTCGGGTCGGCCTTTTCGAGCGCGTGCGGCTCGCCGGTCTCGGCCTGCGACTCGGCGCCGAGCACGTGCTCGACTCCGGCGAGCGGCAGCAGCGCCCCCTGGCGCGTCGCGTCGATGAAGTAGGGCGCTTCGACCGAGCGATCGAGCCCGGTCTCGAGGTCGCGCAGCAGCACCGAGACGATGCGGTCGCCGCGCGAGTGGGCGGCCACCGGGCGGTGGCGCAGCCAGATCACGAGCCGCCCGGAGACGACGTGCGGGGCGAGCATCTGGTTGATGACCGCCCGCGCGACCCGAGGGTCGTGGCACAGGCGGCTCACCCAGCCGCCGCCGGGGTTGAGGTAGCGCTGGCGCCTGGCCGCCGAGGAGAGCGGCAGGTGAGCGCGATAGTAGGCGCGCACCCCGTCGCGCAGCGCCCGGTAGCGGGACGTGCAGCCGAAGCCCTCGATCCACGGGTGCTCGTCGGGAGGCACCGCCTGGTTGGTGAGCTGGCCGCCGAGCACGCTCGTCCTCTCGGTGAGCAGGACGCGGTAGCCCATCCTCGCCGCGGCGTCGGCGGCGGCGCAGCCGCCCAGCGAGCCGCCGATGACCGCGATGTCCGCGTGGAAGCCGTCCATTATTTCGCCTCGCACCGGCCCGGACGATCTTGCTCCGGGCTTGTCTTTCGCTCGCGCGCCCGGCCCGCGCCCGGCTAGAGCTCCGGCTCGAGCTCCTCGGAGGCCGCGCCTCGGACGAGCGGGAGACGTCGCTCGCGGGTGAGCAGGTCGACGAGGATCTCGTTGTTCTGCCGCGCCCTCTGCTTGAGCCGGCCCATCTCGTGCTTGAGGTGATCGCGAAGCTGATCGCGCTGATCCCACGAGCGATCGAGGTGAGCGATGAGCTTGCCGGGGTTGAGCCGCTCGATCGGCGGCACCGCCAGCCCCAGCTCCTCGACGAAGCCGGCGACCTTCGGCGCGTAAGGCAGGGCGACGAAGGGGACCTGCTGCATCGCCGAGAAGATGAGGAAGTGCAGCCGCATCCCGACGCAGAATTCGAAGCGGCCGATGATGGAGAGGAGCTGGCCGGAGGTGTATTCGCCGCGCAGCACCGAGGCGCGCTGCACGCTACGTATGCGGGCGAGCACCGCGTAGGAGTGCTGCATGTCGGTGTGCCGCCGCTCCATCGGGACGAAGACGACGTCGGCGTCGAGGCGGTCGACCACGTAGTCGGCCACGTTGGCGAGCAGCTCGTGGTAGCCCCGCTCGTTCAGCTCGGGAGCGGCCGGTCCGCGCTCGCGCACCGACATGCCGACGACGCGCCGGCCGAGCATCCCCTCGTGCGCGAGCACCTGCTCGGAGACCGGCTCGGGCGTCACCAGCAGGGCGGGATCTGCGGTCACCGCCACCTCGCGCCGCACGTTGCACTGCTCGAGCAGGCGCTTGGCGATGCGGTCGCGCACGGTGACCACGTCGGCCGCCTCGAGCGAGGTGCAGACCTCGGCGCGCGCCTCGGGATCGAGCAGCGGGCCGACCCCGACCGCGTAGACCATGGTGGGCACGCCCAGCTCGTGGGCCAGGTTCAGCTCGCGCAGGTAGAGGCGCGCTTCGCCGTTGAAGAGGATGCCGCCTCCGCCGAGCACAAAAAGGTCGAGCGACCGCAGGTGCTCGACCATCTCTTCGCGCAGCGCGTGGCGCACCGGAACTGCACGTTCGACCTGATGCCGGCGCAGCGTGTCCTCGGGGTTTCGCGAGAAGACCGTGATCTCCACCGGAATCGTGCGCCGCAGCTCTCCGATGATGCCCGCGAGGATCGCTTCGTCGCCCAGGTTCGAGCCGCCGTAGGAGCCCGAGATCCCGACGTGAAAGATTTTGGCCATGCCGTAAAGCTGTTAGGGACGAAAGGCCTTTTCAACCGTCCCTCGGCTGGCCAAAGCGGCGGGAGATGACGCAATTCGGCCGGTCCTGCGGCGAGGACCTGAGCTCGGCCGGCGCCTCGCGAGGCGTGCACAAAGGTCCTTCGGCCTCTTCGGTCGTTTTCGAGCCGTGGCCACGGTTACCTCGGGTCGGGCGCGAGCCGCCGGGCGGGAGGTGCCGGGTGTGGCCCAAGGTGACGGCAGCCTTGTTTGCGCTCCAGCAGGCTCAGCCCGCGCCGCGCGCCGCTTGGTGGAGCTGGTGGTGGATCTGGTTGCTGGTCGCGGCGGTCGCCCTGCTCTTCGTCTGGTGGGCAGCGACGCGCCCGCGCCGGCGCGGGCGGGACGAGCCGCCGACCTTACGGCGGTAGCGGGCGCCTGGGTTCGTTCCACGCGACGAGCCGGTCCTCTCCTGGGCTCCTGTCTTCGAGGACCGTCGCGCGGGAGCACGATCTGGGAGCGCCGGCCTTCGTGCCGGCCGCCCCGGGACCCGCGAATTCGCCGCGGCCCTGTTTGTTTCCATGGCGGGCGTATTGCCATGCGCCCCTACCGACGTCCGCATCGGCGTTTGTGCCGGCACGGGGCCGGGCGCATTGCCATGCGCCCCTACCGGCGTTCGCATCGACGTTTGTGCCGGCACGGGGCCGGGCGCATTGCCATGCGCCCCTACCGACGTCCGCATCGGCGTTTGTGCCGGCACGGGGCCGGGCGCATTGCCATGCATGGGGAGGATCTTTAGACGGCAGCACAGGTTGGCTCGAGATAGGCGGACAGGCGAGCAAGGGAGTCCACCCTATCTCTCGATGGGTTCCTTGCTTCTTGCTCTATCGTGTC
>JBMNNX010000425.1:0-4104 GCA_050942745.1 Myxococcales bacterium | reverse complement strand
GGATATGGGGGGTCGCGAGCACGCCGTCGCCTGAAGCCGTGGAAGTTCAGAAGCTTGGTCGAGGTGCGGGGCTCGACAGCTCCACATAATCACGGCGTCGTCTCCGGCGGCCGGGGCAATCCCGGTCGTTCACCAAGGAGACGACATGCTGGAGATGTTCTTCGAGAAGCGCTTCGTGTTGGAGCGCTTCCGCGCGAGCCCCGTGGGCGCGCACATCGATGGGTTCGCCGCGTCGCTGACGGCGCAGGGATACTCGTTCCAGGCGGGAGGTTCGTGCCTCCGTCACGCTGTTCACCTGGGCCGCTGGATGGAGCCGCGCGGTCTGCCGCTCAGCGCGCTCGACGAGGGGGTCATCGCGTCCTTCGTGGGCCACTTCCCGGCCTGCGACTGCTACGACGAGCGCGTCGGCAGCCACGAGCGCGCCCTCGCGCGGGTGCGTGTGTTCCGCCGGTACTTGCAGGAGAGCGGCGTGGTCGCGCGGCCCGTCGCGGCCATCGTCGACGAGCCGCTCGTCGTCGCCTTCGTGACGTGGATGCGGCAGCAGCGCGGGGCGAAGGAGTGGACCGTGAAGGCCTACGCCCGCGTGATTCGTGGGCTGCTCGACCACGTCGGTCACGACCCGGCGACGTACACCGTGCGTGCGCTGCGCGCGGCGGTGCTCGCGCTTGCCGATGGTCACGGCGCGAGCAAGGGCGAGCAGGTCGTCACGGCGACGAGGATGTTCTTGAAACAGCTCGCCGTGCTGGGGCGCTGCCATTCCGGACTTGCGGACGGCATCCCTCGTCCTGCGCGGTGGTCGCAGACCACGCTCCCGAAGCACCTGCCGCCCGAGGACGTGGAGAAGGTCATCGCCAGCTGCGACGTCGCCACCGCCACCGGGCTTCGTGATCGGGCGGCCTTGTTGCTCCTCGCTCGACTCGGCCTTCGCGCGGACGAGGTCATCGCGCTGCGCCTCGCCGACATCGACTGGGCCAAGGCGAGCATCCGAGTCATCGGCAAGGGGCGGCGAGAGGCATGGCTGCCGCTGCCGCAAGACGTGGGCGACGCGATCCTCGTGTACGTCGAGCACGCGCGGCCGAGAATCGCCGACTCCCATGTGATCCTCACGGCGCGCGCCCCGTGGACGGCCATCGGCAACACCGCGACGATCGCCAACATCGTCGAGCGAGCTGTACGCCGTGCAGGCGTGGACGCGCCTTCCTTCGGCTCGCACCTGCTTCGGCACTCGGCGGCGACCTCGATGCTGCGCGACGGAGCCTCGCTCGACGGGATCGCCGCCGTCCTGCGTCACCAGTCGATCGACACGACCTTGGTCTACGCCCGCGTGGACCAGGGGCTCCTCGGCTCGGTCGCCCAGCCTTGGACGGAGACCGCTCCGCAGCCGGCGTCCAGCCCGCCGCCGCCGACGCTCCCGGTGAGGAGCATCGCGCAGCCGTGGCTCGTGGAGGTGCCGTCATGCTGAAGCAGCTCGTGACCGAGTACCTCGACACCCGGCGTGCCCTCGGGTTCGAGCTCTACGAGCCCGAGCGAGCGCTCCACGCGTTCGCCGAGTACGCAGCCACGCGGGGCGAGGACCATGTGCGGGCGGCGACGGCGATCGAGTGGGCCGGCTCGGCAAACACGGCAGGTCAGAGGTCCCGCCGTCTCCACACGATAGCGCTCTTCGCGCGCCACGTTCGCGCCGAGGACGTGCGCCACGAGGTGCCGAGCAGCAAGGTCTTCCCCCGGATGCCCCGGCAGTTGATGCCGTACATCTACAGCCCCGAGGAGTCGCGCCGACTCATCGAAGCTGTCGGCACGCTCGGCAGGCCTGGCTCGATGCGTGAGCTCACGGCGCAGACCGTCATCGCGCTGCTCTTCGCGACCGGGCTGCGCATCTCGGAGGCGCTCGCGCTCGACCTCGACGACCTCACGCCGGAGGGGCTGCTGATCCGACGCACCAAGTTCAACAAGACCCGGCTCGTTCCGCTGCACGAGACGGCCCGCGCCGGCCTCGAGCGGTACCTCGAGCGCCGGCGCGCGCTCGGGCGCTCGACGAAGGCGCTCTTCCTCAACTGGCACGGCAAGCGGTTCGGTCAACGAGGGTTCGGCGTGGTCTTCCGGCGCATCTGCAAGGCGGCGGGCATCGAGCGGCCGGCCGGGGAGCAGCAGCCTCGTGCACACGATATTCGGCACACGTTCGCCGTGCGCGCTCTCGAGTCGTGCCCCGATGGTCGCGACCGCATCGCGCAGCACATGATCGCGCTCACCACGTACCTCGGGCACAAGCACGTCACCGACACGTACTGGTACCTGCAGGCGACGCCTCGCCTGATGCGCGACATCGCCGACCGCGTCCGTGAGGCGCGTGCCCACGGAGGTGGACGATGACGCTCCTCGCGCCCCACCTGACGGCGTACCTGCGCGAGCGTCTCCCGCAAGAGCGCCAGGCCAGCAGGCACACCGTCGACGCGTACACCTACACGTTCAAGCTGCTCTTCGCCTTCACGACGAAGCGGCTTGGCGTTCCGCCCTCGGCGCTGGCGCTGGAGCAGCTCGATGCGCCGTTGCTCCTCGAGTTCCTCGCGCACCTGCAGACCGAGCGCGGCAACGGCGCGCGGACGCGCAACGCTCGGCTCGTCGCGCTCAAGTCGTTCATGCGCTTCGTCGAGTATCGCGTGCCGTCGGCGCTCGAGCAGGTCCGCCGCGTGCTGGCGATCCCCATGCAGCGCAGCGACGTGACGCTCGTGCGCCACATCGATCGCGCCGAAGAGGAGGCTCTCCTCGACGCGCCCGATCCGACGACCCGGCTTGGCATTCGCGACCGGGCGATCCTGCTGATGGGGACCGCTGGCGGCCTGCGCGTCTCGGAGATCATCGGGCTGCGGCTCGACGAGCTCTCGTTCGACGGCGCGTATCTGGCGGTCCGCGTGCGCGGCAAGGGCCGCAAGCAGCGCGGCCTGACGTTGTGGAAGGAGATCGCCGACGCCATCCGAGCGTGGCTCGCCGTGCGGGGTGATGCGCTCGTGCCCGAGGTCTTTCTCAACGCTCGAGGCGGGCCCATCTCGCGGTGGGGCTGCCGCTACGTGCTCACCAAGCACGTCGAGGTCGCGACGGCGAAGTGCCCGTCGATCGCGAAGCGCCGCGTCACGCCGCACGTGCTCCGACACACGTGCGCCATGACGATGCTCCAGGCGACCCGCGACATCCGCAAGGTCTCGCTCTGGCTCGGCCACGCGAGCCAGCAGACCACCGAGATCTACCTGCAGGCTGACCCGACCGAGAAGCTGGAGGCGCTCGACGCGGTGAAGCTGCCCTCGCTGCGCAAGGGCACGTTTAGTCCGCCCGATCAGCTCTTGGCTTCGCTGATGGGCGCAGCACCAGCACCAGCACCCGCACCGTCCCCGCGCAGCAGGAGGAAGTCTGCGACCTCGCGCTCGCCGGAGTCGACGAAGTAGCGGTGCAGCGCACGCCGGAAGAGCTCGGCGCGGCTTGCGAGTCCAAGCCGTCGCCGGGCCTCGTCCATGCGCTCGACGACGGGCGCGGGCATCCGCAACGGCAGCACGAGGATGTCTTCGTTGCCGTGGGCCACGCGCGGCTCGGAGCCGACGCGGATCAAGCCGCGCTCGGCCTGACGCAGCCGCCATCGCAAGTACGCGACATCGGTCGATCCCGTGGGCCGTCCGATGATCTCCCGGTGGCGCGCCTGCAGCTCTTCGACCGACAGCCCCTTCGTCGCCGTGATCGTCTTCGGCGCGCTCGACTTCTTCTTCGCCGGCGTCGCCCGCCTCTTCGCGGCGTCGAGGATCTGGCGGACCAGCCACGCCTTGTTCGGCGTGCGCGTCGGCACGCCGACGATCTCGGCGTACTTCGCCTGCAGCTCTGGCAACCGGAGCGCCTTGAGGGATTCTTCGCTCATCGTGACCTTGCTCATGCTCGCTCTCCTTGTGAGCGCCATGAGGCGGCGCCCGTCGCCATACAGGCTTCCGGGCGCGGGAACCTCAAGGTCATTCCGCCGCTGAACGCGGCACGATTATGTGGAGTCGCTTCTCGCGCTCGCCGAGGAAGAACACGCCTCGCCGGCGCCCAGCTCCACATATCGCCGAGCTCCACATAACGGCGGTC
>JBMNNX010000093.1:0-22016 GCA_050942745.1 Myxococcales bacterium | reverse complement strand
TGAGTAAGGGGGCGGGAGGCGGTCGGGGCGAAGAAGCAGCGTACTTGGCGCTACTTCGGTCTCCCCGAGAACGCGCCCCTGTGGACCGCGCTCAGGTGCATAGTGGTTTTCCACAGCCACCGCGCCCCCCAGAGAGAGTCGCTTAACACCAGCCACCTAGGACGAGCCCCGGGCTTCGTCCGCGCCGCCCGCGGCCGAGCGCAAGGTTGAAAAGCGGGGCATTGCAGAGGTGCAAGCGCATTTCAATTGTGAAAGCGCGGTCTTTACCTGATGCCCAAGTGATTTCGCGCGGTTGAGGCGGGCCGGTCGCTGGCGCGGTCGATGCTGAGTGGTACGGCGCGAAGTGCAGCGAGCAGGGTTGGAGCTGGTCCCCCCCCGCCGCTTCAGCAGCCGCTGCACTTCGCTCTTTTTTTTTGTGCGCCGGGAGCCATCATGCCCGCTTGCACGTCGAGCCAGGGCGGCGCGCTCATCTTGCTCGTCGATGACGACGACTGCTTCCGCCGGGCCTTGGCGATAGCGCTCAGGCTCGAAGGTCACCAGGTCGCCGAGGCGGGCAACGCGGCGCAGGCACAGGCCCTCGTCGAGCGCCAGACCTTCGCGCTCGCGCTCGTCGACCTGCTGCTCGGCGCCGAGCGCGGCGAGGCTGTGATCGAGCACATCGCCCAGCGCTGCCCGAGCACGCGTCTCGCGTCGATGACCGGCCGGCCGAACCTGGTGCCGAGGCTGCCGGCGGGGCTTCTTACGATTCACCTCGAGAAGCCCCTCGCCGCTGCCGACGTCATCGCCCTCCTCGACACCTGAAGCCAGGACGAGCAGCCGAGCGGCGCCTTCGCCGGATCTTCCGAAGGCGGAATCGAAAAGGTCCAGACCGCGCGAGCAATCGCGGCAAGGGGTTCGCCCGCTCCCGGCGACGATGAAGCGCCAAGCGCGCCCCGGCGCAGGAGGAGGGCGCGCCGGCGGATTCGCGGGGCCGGCGAGACGGATGGAGCGGCGACCTGCCTGTCCCCACCGAGCCGGCGGCGGCCGGCGCGGGCTTCAGCGTTGTAGCCGGAGCCCATGCCTGCCACAGCATCCGACTTCGGGCGGGGAGTGCCCGACTTTGACTTCGTAGTCGGAGACTATCCCTGCCAAAGAACGGTCCTTCGACCTCCGAGTCATCGACTTCGAGGCCGTCGTCGGAGACTCCCACGTCGTAGTCTTCGACTTACCCAGAATGGATCACCTGGTTTGCCGACTAACGCTTTGTCTACCCCGGCGGGGGGAGCGAGCGGGCACGGGCACGGGTGCGGAGCTGGAGCTTCGCGATTCGTCGCTGGTGTCCTTCGGGGTGGCGGAGCTGGAGGTGCGCCCCTCCACCAGCTTTCGCTGGGCTCCGCCTTCCACGCTCCGGCGAGACGGATGGAACGGCGGGCTGCCTCATAGGCGCGCGGGACAGGAGGCGTCGAGGCTGATGGATGAAGGGGCGCGACAGACGGCAGGCGCCTTGTCGGCCGCCGGCTCGACGAGAAGGTCGCTTCGCTGCTCGCCATCCCCCGCGATCGGGCAGGGCACCGGGTTCCGAAGAGGTCGGGTGCGCCCGGCGACCTGCCAGAAGCGGCTGCGCGCGCAAGCCCCGAACGGTGCGATCGCTCGCCATGGCGAGGTGCAGCGCGCGAAGCGCTTTCGGGAGGCTCGCGCGCACCGAATGGGCGCCGGGCGCTTCGATGACCCCTCGATGACATGGCCTCTCTAGCTTTTCGTCCAGGAGGGTCCGGCGTCGGGCGTGCCGGACAGAACGGAGGACAGGGGAGAGCCATGGCGCTGCTGCTGACATCGGTATTCAAGCCTTATGCGGTCGACGACGGCTTCGGCCGCAAAGAAAACGTGATGGAGCTCTTTCACAACCAGGTCACTCGCGAACAGGGCGTGTTTAGCCTGCGCATGAACCACCCCTCGGCCGGGCTGCACCTCATCGCCGAGAACCTGCGGACGCCGACGATGGTGCTCGACTTTCCGTCGATGGCGGAGTTCGAGCGCGAGCTCGCCAAGGGCTACGACACGGTGGGCATCAGCTTCATCGTCCCAAACTTCAAGAAGGCCCAGCACATGGCGCGCCGCGCGCGCGAGCTCGCGCCGCGCACGCGCATCGTGCTCGGCGGCCACGGCACGATGATCCCCGACGTCGAGCGGCTCATCCCGTGCGACGCGGTCTGCCGCGGCGAAGGCGTCGGCTTCATGCGCCGCTGGTTCGGCGAGCCGGAGGACGCTCCGATTCGCCACCCGAAGGTCGAGGCGGCCTTCAACCGCCACTTCCTCGGCGCCCCGACCGGCGGCACCTCGGCGATGCTCATGCCCGGCAACGGCTGCCCGAACGCCTGCGACTTCTGCTGCACGACGCACTTCTTCAAGCGCCAGTACGTGCCCTACCTGCGCACCGGGCGCGAGGTCTTCGACGTCTGCTGCCAGCTCGAGGCGTCGATGGGCGCCGACGAGTTCTTCGTCCTCGACGAGAACTTCCTCAAGTACCGCGAGCGCACCCTCGAGCTCGTCTCGCTGATGGAGCAGCACCGCAAGCAGTGGAGCTTCGGCCTGTTCAGCTCGGCCGAGTCCATCAACCAGTACGGCATGGAGCTGCTGCAGCGGCTGGGCATCTTCTTCCTGTGGATCGGCGTCGAGTCCAAGCGCCACGTCTACGCCAAGAACAAGGGCGTCGACATGAAGGCGCTCATCCAGAGGCTGCGCTCGCACGGCATCGTCGTGCTGGCGAGCGGCATCCTCTTCCTCGAGCACCACACCAAGGAGAACATCGACGAAGACATCGACTTCATGGTGGGCCTCGAGGCCGACTTCGTGCAGTTCATGCAGCTCGGGCCGCTCCCCGGGACCGCGCTCTACGAGCGCATGGAGCAGAGCGGCCGGCTGCGGCGCGACGTGCCGTACGAGGAGTGGCACGGCCAGCACCGCATCTGGTTCGAGCACCCGGCCTTCACGCCGGAAGAGAGCGAGCAGTGGCTGCGCGAGGCGTTCCAGCGCGACTACCTCGTCAACGGCCCGTCGATGCTGCGGATGGCCGAGACCTACCTCGCCGGCTACGAGCGGCTCGCTGGCGCGACGGACGCGTACCTCGTCGGCCGCCGCGGGCTCCTGCGGCGCCGGCTCGTCGAGCACTGGCCTTCGATACCGGTCATCGCCGCGCTGGCGCGCACCGAGCAGGCCCGCCAGCGGGCGCGGGAGCTGGGCGAGAAGCTCGTGCGGCTGTTCGGGCCGATGGACGCGGCGACCAAGGCGAAGACCGCGGTAATAAGCGCGACCGCGCTCAAGGAGAGCCTCCGGCTCGCGACCATCGGCAGCGTGCGCCAGCCGCCGACCCGCTGGACGCCCTATCGCCTCGAGCCCGTCCCGCTCGTCACGCAGGTGCGCAGCTTCATCGAGCTCAACCTGGTGCAGAAGCCGGCGCTCTACGCGAGGAGCGCGGCGGCCTCGGGCCTGGGGCTCGTCGGGGCCGTGCTCCGAGGCTCCTAGTCCGAGCTGGGAAATCGGCGCGGCGCCCATCTGCCGAGCAGGATCTGAAGGCGAACGCTTCGGCGGTGGCACGCGACGGGCGCCTTCCAGGCGCGTGATTCGGCGGAAAAGACCGGAACAGCCGGCAGCGCGACGCGTGATCCGATCGCAGCTCGTTTCGAGCGCGATCACGCGCCGCGATTCTCGGTGGGAAATCGATTCGAGCCGCGGCATCGCGGCGCGTGATCGCCTCCGAATCGAATTGGGAGACGATCACGCGACGCGTGAGCGGCCTTCGGAGTGTTCTTGAAGCGATCACGCGGCGTGTGAAGCCCTCGTCCATCGACCGGGGCAGCGATCACGCGGCGCGGGATGCCCTGCTCGAGCGATTTGGACGGGATCACGCGAGGCGTGACAGCCCAAATGGGTGGAGAGCCGCTGTCGGCGCGCCCGCGCGGGCAGGCACGGCCCCAAGGATGCGCGGCTCCCCGAGGCGCCCGACCCGTCGAAGAGCAATTGAACGAGAGCGCCGGAGCTCGTTTCACGCAGATGACCCGAATCCGCAAGTGGCCGGATTCACGGGCGAGTCGAGGGCGGGCCTCGTCCAAATCGAGCTTGGGGCGGCGAATCCGCGAGCTCCTCGACTCCGAGGCTCGTGCTGGTCGCCTCTACGCTCGGAATCAGCGGAGCTGGCCCAAGTCGCTTGGACGATGCGGGAGGAGCTCAGGAGCGCGGCCGCGTGACCAGTCCGCGGGAGAGCGGGCTAGGGCTCGCGCGCGGTCGCCGCGCCGGCCGAGGCCTGATGCGCGGGCTTCTCCTTCGTTCGGCGCAGCGGGAGCCAGTCGTCGGGCAGCCAGCCCTTGAGCCAGAGCGTGCCCAGGTAGACCGCCGCGAAGGCGATTCCGCAGAAGGCGAGCGCGAAGAAGCGCGGCACCTCGAACGCGGTCAGCCCGATCCAGCCCGCCGGCACCGCGATCATCGTCGCGAGGCACTGTCGCCTCAGATCGCGCAGCGGCAGCACCCGCGCCAGGCTCGCCCGGAACAGCGTCGCGGTCCGCGCCAGCATCGCCAGGCGGGCGAGGACTTCGGCGGCGATCCAGCCGCCCATCGCGCCGACCGGGCCGAAGATCCTCAGGCCGCCGAGCACGAGCCCGACGGTCAGCGCGAGCTTGACGACCGACAGCGCGAGCAGGAAGCGGTTCTGCGCCCGCGCGCGCATCACGCCGTCGAGCGGCAGGGCCGAGAAGGCGATGGAGAGCAGCGAGAGCCGGAAGATCGGGACGGCGCCGGCGTACTGCTCGGTGAAGATGAAGACGATGAGCTCGCGGGCGCAGACGAAGAGCACCGCGGTCGCCGGGACGAAGACGAAGGCGAGCCGCGAGACCGCCTCGTGGAACAGCGCGAGCGCGCGGCGCTGGTCGTCGCGGTGCTCCTTCTCGCCGAGGCCTATCTGCAGCACCTCGGAGACCGGCGTGTAGAGGATTTCGACGATGGGGAGCTGGAAGCAGCCGACCGCGTAGACCGCGAATGCCGCCGCCGAGACGGCCGCGCCGACCGCGTACTGGTGGAACTGCTGCTGCGGGATGATCAGCAGGAAGGCCGCCCCGAGCGGCAGCGCGTAGGCGAGCTGGCGGCGCAAGTCGGGCCACGACACGCGCAAGCCGAGCTCGCCGACGAGGACTATCCAGCAGAGCACGGCCCGGAGCCCCAGCGCCGCGGCGATGCCGACGAACAGCCCTTCGACCGAGCGCGTGAGCGAGGCGCCCACCACCATCGCGAGGCCGCGCCCGACCTCGGTGGCGACGCGCACGATAGCCGCGCGGCCCATCCGGTCCATGCTCGTGAGCGCGGCCTCAAAGGGCCCGCCGGCGATCCAGAAGAACGTGAAGAGCGCGACCCAGGGCAGGTGGGCCGTCAGCTCCGGGTTCTCGAAGTGCGCGGCGACGAGCGGGCGCCCGGCGAGCAACAGGCCCCCGGCGAGCAGGCCGCTCGCCAGCGCCCAGAGCAGGGCCTGGGCGACGAAGGTGGCGCGCCGCTCCGGCTCGCGCGGGACGAAATAGTAGAGGCTCGCCGCTGCGCCCAGCGGCACGACGAGCGCCAGGGTGCTCGCCAGCAGCCAGCCCTGCTTGAAGGTGCCGTAGGCCGAGGGCAGCAACACGCGCGCGAGCACCGCCGGGACGATGAAGGTGAGCCCGGCCGACAGCAGCCGCGCCGCCATGAGCGGCCTGGCCCGCCTGAGGATCGATTGCGCCACGGCTGCCGCTCCCCTCCAGGCGAGCCGGTCCGGCTCGGCGCGGCTCCGTCTCGCGCACGCCCGCCGGGCAGGCTCGCCGCGAACGCTCGGCGACCGGCGGCGCCAGACCCGCGCGCCCCGGACTTCGCGGGCACGGCTTCGGGCGCGACCGCGGCGGGCCGTGCCTCGCGCTCGCTCACCTCCAACCTTAGCGACGCGCGCGCGGCGGCGAAGCGCCCCGCGGCCGCCTGGCCGCGCCGAGCACGCTCGCGACCCTGCCGGTCCGAAGCCGCCCCGCGCCCGGATTTGCCTGAGAAGGCCCCGGGTTGCACGGCTACCCGTCCGAACGAACAGCCGCCGGGCTTGCTGCGCGCGCATCGCGCGGGTGCCTTGTGACACTGCGCGCCGGTGCGCACTTCTAACCCCAAAGGTACTGGCGCAAACCGGCTCTCGGTCGGCGAGAGGTGGCCCGCCCTTCATGCGCATCGCACTGCTGATGAACCTCGCGCCTCGCAAGCTCGGCTCGTTCGAGGGTTGGCTCGTCGAGTTCTGCCGAGAGGCGCGCAGGCGCGGCCACACGCTCGACGTCCTCGGCAAGCGCCCCGTGCATCCGGAGTTCTTGCGCTCGCTCGGCGAGCTGGGCGTGGAGTGGGGCGAGGTGGACGAGCTCGAGCTCGACCCGCTCGAGGCCGTCGCCAGGCTGCGCGGCTACGACGTCCTGCACCTCAACATGTTCGCCCCGCGCAGCTTCGTCGCGCTGCTCGCCTATGCGGCCTGGCCGGCGCGGGTGCTCTTCGTTGACAGGACCGGCGGCCTGCCGGTCGGCAGCAGCCCCGATCCCGGTCCGCTGCGCCGCCTGCTGAGCAAGACGGCCGACCGCCTCACCATGGTCCGGGTCAACGCGCTCGCCGGGGTCTCCGACTTCGTGCGCGACCGCAACTGCGCGCGCTTCAGCCTCGATGAGCGGCGCGCCCGCACCATCTACAACGGGGTCGATACCCGGCGCTTCAGCCCCGGGCCCGCGCGCCGGGCCGATCCGGCGATCGTGCTCACCATCGCGCACCTCATCCCGGAGAAGGGCGTCGATTACCTGCTGCACGCCTTTTCCAAGATGCGCCACCGCGAGGCGCGCCTGCGCATCGCGGGCGACGGGCCGCAGGCCTCGCACCTCGCCGCGCTCGCCGCCGAGCTGGGCCTGTCGGACCGGGTGGACCTCGTGGGCCTGACCAACGACGTGCCCGCGCTGCTCAAGGAGGCCGACATCTACGTCCACCCGACGCTCGCCGAGGCCTTCGGGCTGGCCATCGCCGAGGCGATGGCGACCGGGCTGCCGGTGGTCGCCTCGCGCCTGGGCGGCATCCCGGAGCTGGTCGAGGACGGGGTGAGCGGGCTGCTCGTCGAGCCGCGCGACGCCAAGGCCATCGCCCGGGCCATCGACCTGCTGCTCGACGTCCCCGAGCTGAGGATGCGCCTGGGGCGCAACGCCCGTACCCGCGCGGTCGAGCGCTTCGACGTGCGCGACTGCGCGCACGCCCACCTGCTGTGGTGCGAAGAGCACTACCTGCGGCGAGGGCCGCTCGCGGCCATGTTTAGCTCGCGCCCGGCCGGCAGTGAGGCCGGCCGCTGAGCGGAAGGGGTGCCGGCGGAATCTTTCGAGCGATGACCGGCCAGGCCGACCGCGGGTCGAGCCCGCGGGGCGGAGCTCGAGCGGGTCGCGACCTCGCGCAAAGGCGAGCGGGGCGGGGCGAGCGCTTCGCCCAAGGTCTCGAGGCGGGCCGGAAGGGATCGGGCGGCGGGGAGGAAGGGGAATGAGCGAGCGTGCTCCCGAGCGCGTTCGTCGGGCGGGCCGGGCCGCGGTGGTGTTGCTCGTCGCCGGGCTGGTCGCCTGCAGCGGCTCGCCGCGCAAGCCCGAGCGGCTCGCGGCGCGCGACTACGGGTACGCCAGGGACTACCTCACCTGGTTCATCGAGAAGCGCATGGCCGCCGAGGAGGTGACCGGCCTGAGCATCGCCCTCGTCGATGACCAGGAGATCGTCTGGTCGCGCGGGTTCGGCTGGGCGGACAAGGAGGCCGGACGGGCGGTCACCGGGCGCACGCTGTTTCGCATCGGGTCGATAACCAAGCTGTTCACCGCGGTCGCCGTCATGCAGCTCGTCGAGCGCGGCGAGGTCGAGCTCGACGCGCCGCTCGAGCGCTACGTGCCCGACTTCTGCATCGGGTCGCGCTTCCCGAAGACCGGGCCCATCACCGTCCGCCAGCTCCTCACCCACCACGCGGGACTGCCGAGCAACTATCTCGAGCGCCTGCTCACCCGCGACCCGCCGCCGATGGCGACGATCGTCGAGTCGCTGCGCTCCGAGCAGCTCGCCTTCCCGCCCGGCCTGCTCTGGGCGTACTCGAACATCGGGTTCGAGCTGCTCGGCGTGCTCGTCGAGCGCGTCTCGGGCCTCTCCTACGCCGAGTACGTCCGGCGCAACATCCTCGAGCCGCTCGGGATGCGCGAGGCGAGCTTCGAGCAGGACTTCGCCCGGCTGCCCGGGATGTCGCGGGGCTATCGCGACCACGAGGCGCACCCGCTCTACGGGCTGCGCGCGCTCGCGGCCGGAGGCCTCAACGCCGGGGCCGAGGAGCTCGCGCTCTTCGTGCAGATGATCTTCGCCGACGGCGCGGGGCGCGGCGGGCGGGTGCTCAGGCCCGAGACGCTCGCGGAGATGCTCGAGCGCCAGAACGCACTCAACCCCTTCGACCTCGACTTCGCGGTGGGGCTCGCCTTCAACCTCGGCTCATCCAAGCTCGCCTACGCCGGCCCCGCCGCCTCGCACACCGGCGGCATCGTCTACTTCCGCAGCATCCTCGTGGCCATGCCCGAGCAACGGCTCGGGGTCGTGGTGCTCGCCAACTCGAACAACGCGGACAAGCGCGACGTGCTCGGCGAGATCGCCGTCAAGGCGCTCCAGCTCGCGGTCGAGGCGAAGTTCGGCGTCGCGCCGCCCGAGCCGGAAGACGAGCACGTCCCCGCGGTCGAGGTGCCGGCGGTTGAGCGGCGCGAGCTCGTCGGGCAGTGGGCGACGGCTGTCGGCGCGATGCGGATCGAGCCGGACGGTGCGGGGCTCGTCGCTCGGGTGATGGGGAGGCCGCTCGAGCTGGTGCGCCACCCGGATGCGACCTGGTCGGTGCGCTACCGGCTGCTCGGGCTCTTGCCGATAGCGCCTTCGCTGCTGGGCGAGCTTCGCCTGGGCTTTCCGCGGATCCAGGGCCAGCGCCTGCTGGCCGCCCGCTACAAGGGCAACTGGGTGCTCGCCGGATCGCCCGTCGCGCCCTATCGCATCAGCCCGGCCTGGCGCGAGCGGCTCGGGCGCTACGAGATCGCCAACCTCGCCGACGGCGAGCTCGCGCTGCTCGAGGACATCTCGCTCGAGGAGCGAGGCGGGGTGTTGCTGTTGAAGATGCGCCAGACTCCCTACTCGGACCTGCCGCAGATCGCCTCGGTGCTCAGGCCGCTCTCCGACGAGCAGGCGGTGGTCGAGGGGATGAGCGGGCTCGGTCAGACGAGCGGGCTCGTCGTCGTGGCGAACGGCGACGGGCAGCTCAGGCTGGCCGGATATCGGCTACAACGGGTCGCCGGGCAGCGGTAGCGACGAGCGGACTTGCCCGAGGGCGCGAGCCGAAGCACGGCGAAGGGCTGCCTGGCTTCAAGATCATGGAGCCGCTCGAGCCAGAAGAAGCGCGCGAGGGCGAGTCGCTCGCCAGCTTCCTCTGGAGGGGCGGCGACGAGGTCGGCGCCCGCTGGGCCAGAAGCGGCTCGGCCAGGCGCTCGCCAACATCATCGGCAACGCTCTGCAGCACGGAGATCCGGACAAGCCGGTCGAGGTCGAGGTGCGCGGCGCCGAGCAGGTCTCGGTCCACGACTACGGACCGCCCATCCCCGCCAAGTCGCTGCCCCACCTCTTCGAGCCGTTTCGCGGCGTCGAGTCCGACAAGCTCCAGGGAAAGCGCCAGGGCCTCGGGCTGTTCATCGTGCGGGAAATCATCCGTTCGCACGGGGGCGAGCTCTCGCTGCGCTCGGAAGTCGGCTATGGCACCACCTTCAGCTTCACCCTGCCCCGCGGGCAAGCTCCCTGCGGCGGCCCGTAGCCCGCTTGACCCGCATCGCGGGTGTGCGTCGTTTGAGCACCAAACAGCCGCGCGAAAGGAATGCGCAGATGAGCGCGCGGCGCCTGTTGAACGCGGGCAGGTCGCGGATATAGCCTTGCATTCCTTCTTGATTTCCTTCAGGTGCGTCCGTTTCGGGGAGGATGCCCATGGCGACGAGCTCAAATCGTGACGGCGTGAACGCCGGCCTCGACGCGCTGCTTGCCGAGCTCGAATCGCCGGACGACGAGGTGCGCGCGCGGGCCCTCAAATCCCTTGCCCGACTGGGACCGGAGGCCGAGCCGGCCATCCCGCGGCTGGAAGCGATGCTCGCGGAGCTGAGCGGACCTTGCGAGAGCGCCTCGCGCGTCTCCAGGCTGTCGTGGGAGGCGGTAGACACGCTGGCGGCCATCGGCGAGAAGGCGCTGCCGGTATTGGAGAGCCTGGCGCTGCGGTCGGACCTGAACACCGCGGAGCGCGCGGTGCTCGCCACCGGCGCCCTGCCGCCGAAGGTGCTCGAGAGCGCGGTGCCGTGGTTGGTCAAGGTCGTCAACCACCGGCGCGGCGACGCGGGCCTGTACGACGGGGCCAACGTGCGCGAGTCGGCCGCCAAGGTGCTCGGGCGGGTCGCGCACGCCGCTGCGGCTCCGCTGGTCGAGCTGGTCCAGCGCGACGAGGGCAAGGTCTGCATCGAGGTCGCGCTCGCGCTCGGGGCCATCGGCGAGGCGGGCGCGCCCGCGGTGCCCTGGCTGGTCAAGCTGCTGCAGCGCACCGAGGAGCACGACAGTTGGAAGCTGCTTCGGGTCTTCGGGCAGATAGGCCCGCGGGCGCGCGAGGCGGTTCCGCTGCTGGTCGAGCACCTCGACGCGCGCTGGCCCGACGTGCACCGCCAGATGGCCGCCGAGGCGCTCGGGCGAATCGGGCACGAAGCCGCCGAAGCCGTGCCGGTGCTCGCGGCCATCCTCACCGGGCAACAGGCCGGGCCCTCGGTCGCCGGCGAGGCGGCGACCGCGCTCGGGCGGATGGGGCAGGGGGCGCGCGAGGCGGTGCCGGCGCTCGAGGCGTGCCTCGCGCACGCCGATCCCTACGTGCGCAGCAGGGCCAAGGCGGCTCTCGAGCAGATGCTGGGGCCCGGCGAGCGGTGAGGCGTCGTGCGCCGGCGGGTCGCGCTCCTGCGGCCGCGGGCGCCTCGAGGCTCGCCTGGCCGCGGGGTTGGAAACCTACGCGGCAGGGTTTGAGCCAGAATGAGGCCTGATGCCTGAAGGCTGCTTCGCCGGCTTGGCCGGCTTGGGGCAGCGGTTGCGTTTTGGCACGCCGCGCGCGAGTTTGGGGAGCGCTCGCGCCGGTCTTCGAAGGTTCGGCCGAACAACTGCTCAGGGGACAAGAGATGAGGACGCGTTCGACAAGGCAGACCATCTTCGCGCTCGCCACGGCGGCGCTCGCGCTGTGCGCCTGCAAGAGCAAGGGCGTGGACATGAGCCGCGGCGGCACCGAACTCGCCTACGAGCTGAAGGGCGGCAAGACGGGTGAGGCCGCCCTCGCCGAGGCGCGCAAGCTCGCTTTGGCGCGGTTGGGGGCGCTCAAGGTGCCGGCCAAGGCGATCATCGACGGGGAGCGCCTGCGCGTTCAGATCCCCAAGTCGGTCGATGCCGCGTCGCTGAAGAGGGCGAAGACAGCGCTCGGCCTGGTCGGACGCTTCGAGGTGCGCGAAGTGGACGACGGAGCGAGCCTGCGCGCCATCGGTCCGGACATCCCCGAGGACGCCGGAGCGCGTATCCTGCAGGACAACTGGACGGATCACGCCGGCGCGAACCGCGGCGCCTTCACCGTGGTCTCGGCGTCAGCGCAGGTCGCGCGCAAGGTGCTCGAGACGGCGGGCTACAAGCCGGGCGACTTGGCTCTTCTGCCCGAGCGCCCGCTCGACCCGACCCAGGTGCGCATGTACACCGTGCGCGCCGTCGCGCTCTCCAACGAATCGATTAAGTCGGTCAGCACGCCTCGCGACGCCTACCTGCCGCCAGAGATCTCGATCGCCTTCAACGAGTCGGGCTCCAAGGCCTACGAGGAGCTGACCCGCAAGAACCTCGGGCGGAAGATCGCCTTCGTCGTCGACGACGAGATCCTCGAGACGGCCGCGGTGCTCGCGCCCGTGTCGGTGGGCAAGGCCTCCATCTCGCAGCCCTGGACCGGGACCAAAGAGCAACAGCGCCGCCAGGCCGAGGTCTACGCGGCGGCCATCAAGTTTGGCCCGATGCCCGCGAAGCTCGACCTCGTCGAAGAACGCGAAGTGGCACGGCGCTAGTCGAGAGTCGAGGGTCGAGGGTCGAGAGTTTGGGCCGGGTGTAACGGGGGGCGTGCTTCGATCGAGGGCGCTGCCTTTCGTAGCTCTTCGCGCGTCGGCGCCCCGCCTCTCGCCGGAGAGCGACGGCAAGCGGCGGGGACGTTGAACACCGACCGATCGCGACAGCCCGGCTTTCCCCCCCCCTCACGGCTTCGCCGGCGCGACCAGGCGTCAGCAGTCCCGAGCGTGGGCGACAAAGCCGAGTACTCATAACTTAGAAACTCACAACTAATTACTCATCTCGGATTTCCCCCGCTCACCGTCGGGTTCTCCGGATACGCACACCACTCGGTGAACGACCCCTCGTAGAGCCGGACCTTGGGGAAGCCGAGGAAGAAGCGCAGCACGAGGAACAGCAGCGTCGCCTCGCGCGCGGTCCCGCCGCTGCAGAGGATGGTCTTTCCCGGCGTCAGGTTGTGCCGGTAGGCGATCTCTCGCAGCTCGGCCTCCGAGCGCAGCAGGCGCGGGTTGTCGTCGGCCATCAGGTTGCGCCACGGCAGCGAGATGGCGCCGGGGATGTGTCCGGGCTTGGGCCATGGGCCTTTGCCCTCGTAGAGCGCGGGCATCCGGGCGTCGAAGACGACGCGCTCCTCGAGGTCCTTCAGGCGGCGGAACTCGTCGTAGTTGACCGCGTAGTCGTCTCGCTCACGGGCCCTGAAACGAGTGTGCTTGTACACGGGCAGCTCCTGCACCAGCCGGCGGCTCTCGGCTTTCCACTTCTCGAGGCCCCCATCGACGATGAGCACCGCTTCGTGCCCGAAGCGCGCCAGCGCGTAGGCGATCACCGCCTGCTCGAGTCCGTCGCCCCAGCCCTTCGCCGCGCCTTGGCCGGTGTAGACGGCCACCGGCCGGTCAGGCTTGAGGCCGGCGCGGCTCAGCAGCTCGGAGGCGACCTTGTCGGAGACGAACAGCGACGGGATGCCGTGGTCGGGGACGCTGAAGATGTTCGGGTTGAGGTAGACCGCGCCGGGCACGTGCTCCTGGAGGTAGTCGTGAACGTCAGGCTGGCAGTCGATGATGCTCAGATCCTTGTCGCCCAAGTGGGTCTGAAGCCAGTCGGTCGATACCCACTTCACCTCTCCCTCTCCGCGCGGGCGCGCCATCTCGTCTGCCATCTGAAGCCCTCCTGGGTCGGCGTGGTGAGGGCCCGAAGATAGGGATGGGCTGGCCCGAGGGCGCTTCCCCACGCCGGGGAGGTTGAAAGCGCGCCTCCGTCGCGCACGTTCGAGGTCCCGGCACCTTCTTCGACGCTGCGTCGGGTTCCGGAGCGCTGCCCGGCGCTGCAGCGATCGGGAGTCGTCCCATGCCTTCGCGCCTCTCCAGGATCCTGCTGTGGCTGCTCGTCATCGACCTCGGCATGGCGCTGGGAGCCGGGCTCTTCGAGTCGCGGATAGTGGTGCCGGACTGGATTGTCAGCGTCGATTCGGGAGTCGCCTTCAACGCCGACGCTGCGCGCCACGACGACACGGGCCGGCGCTTCTGGGTGGCCGTGACCACCGTGCCCCTCACGCTGCTGACCCTCGCCAATCTCCTCGTTGCGTGGAGGGCGACCGGCCGCACGCGGAAGTGGTGGCTGGGCGCGGCGCTCATCGCCCTGGCCGAGCGCATCTTCACCTTCTCCTACTTCATCCCGACGATGGTTCGCCTGATGGAGGCGCCGGCCCCGCAAGAGCTCGGCTCGGAGATGGCTCGCTGGGCCCAACTCGACTACCTGCGCCACGCGGTGGTGCTCGCGGCGTTGCTCGCGGCGCTGGGGGCCTTCTCGCTCGTCTACGAGCAGCGCGGCAGCTTGAGCAGCCAGGCGAGCGCTGGCAGCAGATGAAGCGGCGATCGCGGCGCGCACGGCCTCGCTCGAGCGTCAGAGTCCGTCCCCCGCTTCGGCGCTGAAGCGGTCGGACGAAGCGGCTTTTCGGCGTCCGCCGGCAGGAAGCAGGTGGCGGCCTCGGCCGCTGAGGCGGCGGGCGCCGTGTCGCCACCGCTTGCGGTCGCCCATTCGACAGGCCGGCGCGTGCGGACCCATGCCGGCCTTGCGGTCGGGTCAGGGAGCGGCGATTGCTCGTCGTCGCCATGAACGAGGTTCGCGTCCGCTCCTGGTGCGAGCTGACCGAGGAGCTCTTTCGCGATTCGTGGAACGAGTCGCTCGGGCGCTTTCGGTCCCCGTATGCCTTTCGCGGGACCTCGAGCGCCGCGCACCGGCTCGAGACCTCGCTCTTCCGGCTCGGCGGCGATCACCGGCGAGTCGAGATCCCGCTGCTGCGCAGCTTCCGCAAATACGCCTTCCGCGGCGGGCCGCACAGCGACTCGATCTGGTACTGGCTCTCACTCGCCCAGCACCATGGCCTGCCGACGCGGGTCCTCGATTGGAGCTGGTCGCCGTACGTCGCGCTCCACTTCGCCACCTCCGACCTCGAGCGCTACGCGGACGACGGCGCCATCTGGTGCGTCGATTTCAAGAAGGCGCACCGCCTCTTGCCGCCGCGTCTGCGCCGCAAGCTGGCGCAGGAGGACGCGACCACCTTCACCGTCGAGATGCTGCGGGACGTCGCGCCTTCTCTTCGCGAGCTCGAGCGGCTGTCACGCCAGGAGTTCGTAATCTTCTTCGAGCCGCCCTCGCTCGACGAGCGCATCGTCAACCAGTTCGCGCTCTTCTCGGTGCTCTCCAACCCCGCGCGCGCCTTCGACGAGTGGCTCGCGGGGCGTCCCGAGCTCTACCGGCGAATCGTCATCGCCGCCGAGCTCAAGCCCGAAGCGCGCGACAAGCTCGACCAGGCCAACATCACCGAGCGGGTTCTCTTTCCCGGGCTCGACGGCCTGAGCGCCTGGCTCAGGCGCCACTACAGCCCGTCGCCGGTGAAGCGACGCGCCCGGCAGCCGCGCGGGCGCTGACCAGCCGCGAAGCCTCAGGCTTCGAGACGGCAGCGGAGATCGCGCGCCGCGGAACCCGCACTTCGAAAGTGTGCGAGCAGCCCACCGAGCGGTCGTCTTGCTCGGCTGCCCCCGTGGCGGCCGGACGAGCGAACGGGATACGACGGCGGTGTGAAGCCGTTTCGAGCTCGGTTTCAGCGCCGGCGCATCACCGTTCGTTCGAGCAGCCCGCGCCGATCAGCCTCCTGCCCAACAGCGCTATCGGTGCGAGGTCACATTCGATTACGGGACAGGCGAGGAGCTGTGGGGCGGCCACGACAGGCCCTCGACCTCGGCCTCGCAAGCTCGGCCTACGCTCGGGCTGGCCGGTGGTGATTCGAGGTCGAGCCGGCCACAGGACCCGAAGCAGCCTCAGGACAAACCCTCGACTCTCGACCCTCGACCGTCGCCCCCTATTTTTTTTTCTTGAAGTACTCGACGCTCTGGCGAATCGGCGCGGCGTCGGGGGCCTTTGGCTCGAGCGCCAGGTACTTCTCGTAGGCCTCGACCGCGCCCGCGGGGTTGCCGTTGTCGGCCTGTGCCGTGCCGAGGAAGCGCCAGCCCTGGGCGTCCTTCGGCTCATCCTTGAGGTACTTCTTGAGCAGCTTGACGGCATCGGCGTGCTTGCCTGCGCGCATCAGCTCGATGGCCTCCTCGACCTTCGTCAGCCGCTCGACGCGCGAGTCGCGCTCGTATGCCCAGGCGTCGTCTTCGGTGCGGCCGCCGACCGTCTGTCGCGGAGGCAGCGGCACGCGGTAGAGCCCGTCGGGGCCCGCGTTGGGCGGCGGCTCGGGGCCGGCCAGCTTGTCGTAGTGGGCGGCCAGCGCGCTTGCGACCTTCTGCGCTTCAGCGTGATTGGGGCAGGCCTTCAGGAACCGCTCGTAGGTGAGCGCGCCGAGATCCGCGTCAGAGGCGGCGAAGTAGCAGTCGCCGAGCGCCTTGAGCGCCGCGCAGTCGGAGGGGTTCTTCGTGGTCGCCTTCTCGAGGGCGGGGATGGCCTCGGCGCTCTTGCCCTGCTTGCACTTCGCGGCCGCGTCGTCGGCCGGGCCGGCTCGGGCCGGAAGGCCAGAACCGAGGTAGAGGACGACCGCGACGAGAGCGCTCAATCGCACGCGCATGGTTCCCTCCGAGAAGGTTGATTGCACCCCGAACAATCCCAAGCTGCGTCCTTGGTATTGCCCTCTGGTTTTCCCTGTCAAGCAGGGCCCACTTCGCCGCGGCGCTCCGGCCCCGCCAAACGCGCGACCGCCGGCGCGAAGCCGCCGTGCCCCGAGGGCTGGCAGCGATCCTGGCGGAAGTGTAATAGACACAGCGTTTCGACTCGGGGAAGCGCGCTCGAGGCGATAGGGAGGCACGACAGCCGGCGGGTGCGACCCGGCGAAGCGAGGGCAGATATGACGATCGATTCCACCTCTCAGGCCGCACCTTCGTCGGAGCTGCGCCAGCGCGAGCAGATCATCGCGCTCTCCCAGTTTTTCCACGCCGCGGGCTCGGTGAAGGACCTGCTCGTCGGTGGCCAGAAGCGCCTCTTCGACTTCTTCGGAGTCGAGCGCGCCACCCTCTTCGCCCTCGACACTCGCAGCAGCGAGCTGTTTTCGGTCACCGGCAACGAGTTCAAAGAGATCCGCGTCCGGCTCGGCGTCGGCAGCATCGCCGGGTTCGTGGGCATAACCAAGCGCTCGCTCAACATCCAGGACGTCTACGACCAGGAGGAGCTCGCCCGCATCGACTCAAGACTCACCTTCGACCGGCGCTGGGACAAGGCCTCGGGCTTCCGCACGCGCGAGGTGCTATGCGTGCCGGTGCTCAACGACGGCAACCTGCTCGGCGTGCTGCAGCTCATCAACCACAAGGACCAGACGCCCTTCAGCGCGCGCGACGAGGCCGCGGCCCAGGAGATAGCCAAGTCGCTGGGGCTCGCCTTCTACAACCTCAACCGCCTCCACACGCTGCGCCAGGCGCGCAAGCCTTCGCGCTGGGACGCGCTCGTTGACAGCGGCGCCATCACCGAGAACGCCCTGCAGGAGGCGCTGCGCGAGGCCGCGGCCGCCGGGGTCGATCCGGCGCGCTATCTGGTCGAGCACAAGAAAATCAACCGGGCCGACGTGGAGCGCTCGCTGTCGAGCTTCTACAACTGCGAGTTCTTCCGGCGCGCGCCGAGCCAGGTCATCGCCGAGATGCTGCGCGCCAAGCTGCGGGCCGACGGGCTCAAGAAGATCGTCGCGGCGCCCATCGAGCGGCGCGGCAAGAAGCTGCTGGCCGTCATTGACGATCCGTCCGACCTGTCGCGCACCGACCAGCTCCGCATGATCGAGCCGGACGCGCAGCTCCAGCTCATGGTCGGCTTCCGCGACGAGATCGTCGCCTTCATCGAGCACTCCTACGGCCTGGTCTCTGACGCGGAGGCGGACATCGTCGTAGACGTCGCCCCGCCGGAGCCGGCCGGTGAAAAGCAGGCCGCCGAGGCCGTGGAGGGCCTCGAGAGCGACGGCGGGATCGTCCGGCTGGCAAACCAGATCATCGTCGACGCGCTGCGCCGGCGGGCCTCGGACATCCACATCGAGCCCAACGGCAGGGACCGCAACACGCTGGTGCGCTTCCGCGTAGACGGCGACTGCATGCTCTACCAGGAGGTGCCGCCGGAGATGTGGGCGCCGCTGGTCGCGCGCTTCAAGATCATGGCGAACCTCGACATCTCGGAGCACCGCCGGCCCCAGGACGGCAAGATCCGGATGCGGCTGCCCGAGGGCCAGGTCGAGCTGCGCGTCGCCACGCTGCCGACCGCCAACGGCAACGAGGACGTGGTGCTGCGCATCCTCGCCGCCTCCAAGCCGATGCCGCTCGACCAGATGGGCCTCGCCGAACGCAACCTGCGGGAGATGAAGGCGCTCATCAACAAGCCGTACGGCCTCATCCTCTGCGTCGGGCCGACCGGCTCGGGCAAGACGACGACGCTGCACTCGGCGCTCGGCGCCATCAACACGCTCGACACCAAGATTTGGACCGCCGAGGACCCGGTGGAGATCACGCAGCCGGGCCTGCGCCAGCTCCAGGTGCACCCGAAGATCGGCCTCACCTTCGCCGCGGCGATGCGCTCGTTCCTGCGCGCCGACCCCGACGTGATCATGGTCGGCGAGATGCGCGATCAGGAGACCGCGGCGATCGCGGTCGAGGCCTCGCTCACCGGCCACCTGGTGCTCTCCACGCTGCACACCAACAGCGCGCCCGAGACGGTCACGCGCCTGCTTGACATGGGGCTCGACCCGTTCACCTTCGCCGACGCGCTGCTCGGCGTGCTCGCCCAGCGCCTCGCCCGCGGGCTGTGCCAGAGCTGCTGCGAGCAGTACGCCGGCAGCGAGGCCGAGTACCGGGAGCTCGCCGCGCTCTACGGCGAGAAGGATCTGGTCGAGCGGCTCGGGGTCAAGCCGGGTCCCGACTTCAAGCTCTGGCGCGCCAAGGGCTGTCAGGTCTGTGGGCAGACGGGCTACAAGGGGCGCGTCGCCTTGCACGAGCTGCTGGTGGGCACCGACGAGATGAAGGCCGCCATCCAGCGCCGCGCCACCATCGCCGAGCTGCGCGACCTCGCCATCCGGCAGGGGATGACCACGCTGCTCCAGGACGGGGTCGAGAAGACGCTCGCGGGGCTGACCGATCTGCGCCAGGTGCTCACCGTCTGTAGCCGATAGCGAGCGGGTCCCCCGCAGGCCCGGCGGTGGGTAGGGGCGCATGGCAATGCGCCCGTCCCTGCAGGCCTCGGTGCACCGCGCGTGGGTTGGGCGCGCGGCGAGGCCAGGCGCCCCCTACCGACGCGGCGGCCTCGGCGGATTCGACGGCGGGCGCATTGCCATGCGCCCCTACCAACGAGACGGGGATCGCGCCGTCCTCGGCGGTCCGCGCTCGAAGCGTCGGCCTTGCGACAGTGCCGGTCTTGCGGTCAACTTCCACGTCCGACGGTCGGGTCCCGCCGGGCGCTGCGCGCGGTGGGCGAACAGAGCGGCCTCAGCTCTGTCGACCGGGAAGTCCAAGGACAAGAGCAGGCCAGCGTTCGACCCGGGGGCGTGGGGCCTTTGCGCGCGGCCCACCGCGGCGCCCATATCACGCAGGAGCTAGCGTAAATGGCAGCGGCTCTCTTCTGGCTGCAGGGCGGAGGCTGCGGCGGCGACACCATGTCGCTGCTCAACGCCGAGGCGCCCGACTTCGCCGACTTCCTCTCGCTGCGCGACGTCGAGATCCTCTGGCACCCCTCGCTCTCCAATGGCACGGCCGGCGAGCACGAGGATCTCGTCGAGCGCATCAGCTCGGGCGAGCAGAGGCTCGACGTGCTCTGCGTCGAGGGCGCGGTCATCCGCGGTCCCGGCGGCACCGGGATGTTCGACGCGCGCGGCGGCAAGCCGAAGAAGGACCTCGTCGCCCGGCTCGCGCGGCGCGCCCGCTACGTCGTCGCGGTCGGCACCTGCGCGAGCTTCGGCGGCATTGGCTCGGACGCGAGCATCGAGGCGACCGGGCTGCAGTTTCTGCGCGACAAGAAGGGCGGCTTTCTCGGCGAGGGGTTCGTCAGCGGCGCGGGGCTGCCGGTCATCAACCTGGCCGGCTGCCCGGTCCACCCGGCCGTCGTCACCGGCGCGATAGCGGCGCTGCTCGAGGGGGCGACGCGCGAGCTCGACGCCTTCCAGCGGCCCAAGTGCTGGTACGGGATGATGGTGCACCAGGGGTGCACGCGGAACGAGTACCACGAGTATCGCGTCGAGGAGAAAGGCTTCGGCGAGAAGGGCTGCCTCTTCTTCTACATGGGCTGCCGGGGCCCGCTCGCCCACGGCCCGTGCAACAAGCTGCTGTGGAACCGCCGCAGCTCCAAGCCGCGCGCCGGCGTGCCGTGCTTCGGCTGCACCAGCCCCGACTTCCCGCAGCCGCACCCGTTCTTCCAGACCCGCAACATCGAGGGCATCCCCATCGAGCTGCCCGAGGGCCTCAACCGCGCCCACTACCTCGCCTACAAGGGCATGGCTGCGGCCGCCGCCCCCGAGCGCCTCAAGGGCCGCAAGACCTCCATCTGATTCGCCACCTCATCCGCTTCGCCGAGGCACCGCATGGCCATTCGGACGATCAATCTGCCGGTCAATCGCGTCGAGGGCGACCTCGAGATCAAGGTCGAGGTCGAGGACGGCGCGGTCCGCGACGCCTGGAGCTCGGGGACCATGTTCCGCGGCATCGAGCGCATCCTCGTCGGCCGGGGCGCGCTCGACGGGCTGGTCATCACCCCGCGCATCTGCGGCATCTGCGGCACCTCGCACCTGACGGCCGCAGCGCGCGCGCTCGAGTCGCTGGCCGGCATCCGCCCGCCGCCCAACGCTCAGCGGGTGCGCAACCTCGCGCTGATGGTCGAGCACGTCCAGAGCGACATGCGGCACGCGGTGCTCACCTTCATGGCCGACTTCGCCAACCCGGCCTACCGCGGCCATCCGCTCTACGAGCAGGCCGTGCGCCGCTACCAGCCGTTCAAGGGCGAGTCGGTGCTCGAGGTGCTCAAGGCGACCCGCTCGGTGCTCGAGATCAACGCGCTGCTCGCCGGCCAGTGGCCCCACTCCTCGTTCATCGTCCCCGGCGGCGTCGTCTCGCTGCCGACCACCGCCGACTTCGTGGACGCGCGCACGCTCCTCACGCAGTACCGCCGCTGGTACGAACAGCGCGTGCTCGGCTGCAGCCTCGAGCGCTTCCAGGCAATCGAGACCGAGGCCCAGCTCCAGGCCTGGCTCGAGGAGTCCGAGGCGCATCGCGAGGGCGAGGTCGGCTTCTTCGTGCGCTTTGCCCGCGAGGCCGGGCTCGAAAAGCTGGGCCGCGGGTTCGGCAACTTCCTAAGCTGCGGCTCGCTCGACGTGCCCGAGGGCTCGGCGGTCGCGCCTGCGGCCGGCGGCCAGCTCGTGCCCGCTGGGTTCGTGAGCGGCGGCGAGCGCGTCGCCTTCAGCCAGGAGCCCATCGCCGAGCACGTCGCCTGCTCCTGGTACGAGGACTACGAGGGCGGCCGGCATCCGTTCGAGGGCGAGACGCGGCCGTACGCCTGCGGCAACGAGGGGCGCAAGTACTCGTGGGCCAAGGCGCCGCGCTACGACGGCAAGCCGGCCGAGACCGGTCCGCTGGCCGAGGCGATGGTCGCGCGCGTGCCGCTGTTCGCCGACCTCGTCGCGCGCGGTGGGGCCAACGTCTTCGTCCGCCAGCTCGCGCGGTTGACACGCCCCGCCCGGCTCTTCGCGGCGATGGAGACCTGGCTCTCGGAGCTCGTCGCCGACGCCAGCGAGCTGTACCGCAAGCCCGAGCAGCCGATGGAGGACAGCGCCGGCTACGGGCTCGTCGAGGCGGCCCGCGGCGCGCTCGGGCACTGGGTCAAGCTTCGCGAGGGGCGCATCGCCCACTACCAGATCGTCACCCCGACCGCCTGGAACTGCTCGCCGCGCGACGCGGACGGCGTGCGCGGCGCCTGGGAGGAGGCGCTCGTGGGCACGCCGGTGCGCGACCCGGAGAACCCGGTCGAGATCGGCCACGTGGTGCGCTCCTTCGACGCCTGCCTGGTCTGCACCGTCCACTCGATCAGCAGAGGCCGCGCGCGCGGCAGCCTGCGGATAGAGCTCTGACGATGGGCCGAGCAGTCCTGCGAGCGATCGTCGATCCGCCCGCGCATGCGCCGAGCTTGCGAGGTCGGAGTCGAACGACCGTTTCGCACCTACCCCCAAACCCCCTCCCCCGCTTCGCCTCAGCATTGGTGGGTTGTCGGTGTAACCAATTGAAACCACTGGCCTTTTGGGGCGCGGAATGCGGGACGCTCGTTTGCTGTTTGCTTGGCCATGAGACAAGCAGACACGAGTTGGAAACGTGGATTTGCGGCGAGCGCACTTGGAGATGTTCGGCGGGCCAAGCGATTTCACAAGATGCTCG
>JBMNNX010000002.1:0-81543 GCA_050942745.1 Myxococcales bacterium | reverse complement strand
CGTGCCTACCGCGGGGCGCGTGCAGCGCCGCCGCCGGGCACGCGGGGCCGGGCGCATTGCCATGCGCCCCGGCCGACCTGGCACCGGCCCGGGCGATGCTCTCTGCGGTGGTTTTCGCGTGCCTACCGCGGGGCGCGTGCAGCGCCGCCGCCGGGCATGCGGGGCCGGGCGCATTGCCATGCGCCCCTACCGACCCGGCACCGCCTTAGGACGCCGTTCCAGCATCGCCCCGTGCTCTCTGCGCACCTGCTACGGACCGGCGCGCAGCAGCCTCTCCAACTCGTTCGGGTCGAAGCCGAGCATCAGCTTGCCCCGGACATCGATGACCGGCACGCCACCAAGCTGCATGCCGGCGCGCTTCATCTTGCGGGCCATCTCCCGCTGCGCCTTCGGATCCTCCTCGACGTCCTTGTCCACGAAGGGGATGCCCTTCTTCTGCAGCCAGCTTCGGGCCTGCGTGCAGGCGCCACACCACGAGGTGCCGTAGACGATGACCTGCCGCTGCCCGGCGTCGTCGAAGTCGTCCTCCTCGGCCGCGAAGTCGCCCTCCTTGATCGAGCGATCGACCTGATAGCGGCTGACGATGGCGTAGGGCCAGGCGCCGTTCTCCTCGCGCGTCAGGTCGGCGACGAAGACGTACTGATCGGCCTTGAGCTCTTCGGGGCGCTTGGACAGGTCGCGAACGAGGACCTGCTTGCGCCGCGGCTCGGGGACCTTCTCGAACGAGTCGACGTCGCGCAGCCTGCCCTCGTCGTCCACGAAGGTGAAGACCAGGTCCCTCCGGTCCTTGGTCAGCGACAGCTTGGGCAGCTCGCTGACCGCGACAGCGCCGGCGTCCGCCTGCGAGTCGCTCTTCCGGGTGCACGACGAAAGCGAAGCGATGACGAGTAGGACGATGGCTTTGCGCATGGCGCGAAGTCTAACGCACGCCTTCGACTCGTCATCCAGGCGCGCGATCGGGTCGGGCACCGTTCTGGCGATTTGCGGACGGCTCGAAGCCCGACCCGCTAGAACATTCGGTAGCCGACCCCCACCATCGCCTCGACGGCCAGGTGCAGCGAGCCCTCGGGCTGCGAGAGATACCTGCGGAACTCGGGGCCGAAGCCGCCGCCGAAGGTGACGAAGTAGCCCCTGGCTATCGCCAGCTCCGCTGCCCCGCCGAGCATCGCGGTGAGACGGGTCGTGCCCAGATCGCTCAACGGGACCTCGAGCGGCGCCTTGAGGTACGCCGTCAGCGCGAAGGGCCAGTCGGCCTTGTAGGTCAGCGTCGAGCCGAGCATCAGGCGCAGGCCCGCGCCACGCTCGTTCTGCGGCTCGGCCCAGCGGGCGCCCGAGGAGGCAAAGCCTCCGCCCTGCACGTCGATGGAGACGCGCAGGCTGGAGCTGTCGAGCGCGAGCAGCCGCGCGCTGGCGACGCCGTAGAGCTTGACGAGCCGCACGTCGAAGCCGAGCTCGCCGCCGATCTCGTAGCCCCGCATCCCTTCCCGGAAGCCGGCACGTAGCTCCGGATAGCCGCCCATGCCGTAGAAGGAGAGCGAGCCGCGCTCGAGCGGTGCGGTCGCCACTGCGCCGAACGAGGCGGAGTCGGGCGACGCAGCGAGCGCCATCCCCAACGCGATGAGCACGAGCGAACCGTTCATGGCCTTCCTCCAGCGTCTCTCGACTCCGACTGGCAGGCCGAGGAAGGCGCGCACCTCGAGAGAGGGCCGCGCCAGGCTCGAGCCTTGGCGCCAGACGGCAGAGAGCTCGCTGCCAGGGACTTGTGGCAAGGGTACGACCGGCCGGTGCCGAGGCAACTTTTCTGCCCCCGGCCGTCCGCTGCGGCGCGACGCGCCCGTTGGTTGCCTCACCGCGCGGGCGCGATCATCGAACACTTCGGAGCGGCCGATGGCCGCCGGAACGGGGAAGCGAGTGCCGGCCTTTCGACGAGCCGGTACCAACACCGAGCCAAGCCCGAGCCCGCGCGACCGGCCCGAAAAGCGGCGTCACCCGCGCGATGGCGCTAGCGCAGCAGCTCCTGCTCGCGCTTCTCGATGGCCTTGCGGTGCAGGCCCTCTGACCGCCGCAGCTCCTCGATCTCCTGCTCCATCTTCGAGGACTTGTGCTGGACGTAGAAATAGACGCCGCTGATGGCGACGATGACGGGCACGATGGCGATGAGCACGAGCCAGATCCAGAAGCGCTTGCTCTCGGCCACCACGCGGGTGCCTTCGATGCGCTCCTCAAGGTCGATGCTGCTCGGGAGCGAGACCTTCGGGGCCGCCTTCGCCCGCTCGAGCGCCTCGGCGTCCTTCTTCGACATGAACTGCTCGGTGTCGAGCACCGCGGCGCCTATCTTCTGGCCCGCCCGGCCCGCCTTACCCGCTCCGAGCAGCGAGTCGAAGTCGATCTGCAGCGCCTTGGGCTTGGGCTTCGCCGGCTCGGGCGCCTGCGGCAGCGAGAGGTCGCCGAAGAGATCGCCGAGGTCCGCTCCCTCCGCCGCCTGCCCCGAAGCAGGCGAGACCGGTTGGGCCGCGGCGGGCTTCGGAGCCGTCGCTTGAGGGGCGGAGAGGTCGAATTCGAAGGGATCGAGGTCTTCTTGCTTCGCCATTTCCGCGCGATTCTAGCGACCGGCTCCTGGTGCCTCAATCTGGCCGCGCGGCAGTTTTCTTGCCCACCTTGTCCTACATGCAACAATGCCTGGCATCGAAGCACTCGTCCGGAGCCGACCATGACCGCCTCGCTCGTCGATCGCCGTGCCTCTGTCCGTGACTCGCTGTACGCGACCCGCCGCCGCTACCCGCGCCTGTCGGTGAGCTGCGACCTGTTCTACGAGAGCGAGGAGAGCACCGCGGTCGCCGAGAAGGGCGACGTGAGCCTGCGCGGCCTCTTTCTGCCGTGCCGGCGGCCCGACCCGGTGGGCACCCGCGGCGTGGTGCGCGTGGACTGCGGGCGCGGCGCGATGATCCGCATGGAGGTCCAGGTGGTGCGCCAGAGCGCCGCGACGCGCCAGGGAATGGCGCTGCGCATCGTCGCGATGAGCGACGCCGATAGGAAGCGGCTCGGTGCCTTCCTCCTGCGCCAGGGCGGCCTCGCCGCGATTCCCCAGCTCGACCGCGCCTACCGGACGCTGACGCGCGCGCCGCGCCCGAGGGGCGCGCTCCTCGCCGCCTGATCGCGCTCGCGGCGCTGGAGCCCGCGCGGACGGCCTGGCGCCTCCGATCTCGCCTCCCGGACCAAGGCCTCGACCTCCGAGCCGTGGCCCGCCGCGTGGCTCGGCGCGCATCGCCCTGACGACGCCCGCCTGCTCGCTCAGCGAGCCTCGCCGCCGAAGGCGATCTCGAAGGTCGTCCCCTCCTCGCCTGTCTGATACCCGATGCGCCCGCCCATCGCCTCGACGAGCATCTTCACGCCGTAGATCCCGAGCCCGGTCCCGCCCTTCTTTCCGTAGGTGCCGAAGGGATGGAACAGCGTCGCTCGCACGTCCGGCGGGATGGGCTTGCCGCCGTTGTGGACCCGCAGCCTCGCCCCGTCGGCGGTCCTCTCGGCGCTCGCCCAGACCAGGGCGCCGGCGGGGCTCGCCTCGATGGCGTTCTTGATCAGGTTCTCGGTGCAGCGCCGAAAGTGCAGCGCGTCGAGCGGCCAGACGATCTCGGCGGCGCCCTTCAGCTCGAGGAGGACGCCCTTCCGCGCAGCCAGCTTCTGCAGCGTCTCGAACGAGGCGCGCAGCACGCCGACGATCTCCACCGGCTCGATCTCGAGGTTGAGCTTGCGGCGCTTGAGCTTCTCGAGGTCGAGCGAGGTGGCGATGAGCTCCGACATCCGGCCGCCCTGCGCGCGCGCCCTCTCGACGAGCTCGCGCTGCTGGGCGCCCAGCTCGCCCGCGTACCCGCCCAGCAGCGTGTCGAGCAGGCTCAGCATCGCACCGAGCGGCGACTTGAGGTCGTGCCAGACCACCAGATCGTAGAGCCGCTTGAGCTCCTCGACCTGCTTTCTCTCGCTGATGTCGATGCCCACGCCCGCGTAGCCGACCATCTCGAGCCCGCGGCGGATGGGAGAGATGGTCAAGAGCAGCGGAATCTCCCGGCCGTCGCGGGCGCGGTTGACGATCTCGCCCTTCCACCAGCCCTTCTCCGGGTCGCGGATCTGCGCCCACATGTGCTCGTACATCTCGCGGCTGGTGTGCTCGCTCTTGACCACGTTCGTCGTCTTGCCCCGCACCTCCTCAAACGTGAAGCCGTGGAGCCGCAGCCAGGTGCGGTTCGCCCGCGCGATCCGCCCGCCCAGGTCGGTGATGATGATCGCGTCGTTGCTGTCCTCGAAGAACCGTTCGAAGACCTCGCGACCTCCGAGCGGGGCCGTCACGCCGTCGAGCTGCATCTCTTCCTCCTCGGGAGCGCGAGCATACGGAGCGATCGGTTTCGCGCTCAACCACGGGGAGCTTCCGCGGCTGCCCCGATGCCCTGGTGCGCATCGGCCGCCCGCCCTGCGAGCCTTCTTGCCGCACCGCGTAAAGTTGGGCTAGAGGCTGGCTACGTTTCTGGAGCCTTTGCGAAGGGGGGATCGCATGGACCGCATTCGATTCGTCGAGTGTCAGGGCAAGAGGATCCTCTATCTCGACTTCTCGGACCTCAGCCCGCGAGACGTGGAGGCAGTCGTCGGGCGAGCCCGGGAGCTCGTCGGGGCGCAACCGCCTCTCTCGCTCCTGACCCTGACCAACGTGACCAACCTGCGCTTCGACGACGCCGCCGTGAGGGCCGTGAAAGAGCTCGCGGAGCACAACCGCCCCTTCGTCCGGGCGGCCGCGCTCGTCGGCGTGACGGGGCTCAAGAAGATCGTCCTCAACACCGTGAAGCTCTTCTCGAAGCGCGACTTCGCGCTCTTCGACGACGTCGAGTCCGCCAAGTCCTGGCTGGCGAGCCAGGGCGACTGACCGCGCCCGCGCGACCTTTCGCGCCCGGTCCGTTCGGGCGCGTCCCCATCGCTCACTGGGTTCCCGGGCGCGCTGCCGAGCGTCTCGACGGCCCACGCGCGCGTCCCGAAGAGGTCTCGGCCGCCGCCGCCGAGCCGTCCGCTCGCATGCCGTAGCCCTCCGAAAAAACGCCCCGATTCTCGGGCCTTGCCCGCCGCCTCCGCCGCCGGGACCGGCTCGCCCTTGGCCCGAGTCTCCCTGCCTCGGGCGCCGAAAATTGTTTCACTCCGAGCGAAAGCGTTAGCTAGTCGGCGAACTCGCATCCCAAACAACCAACACGAGGTCGAGCATGCGGTTCCCCGCGTCGATGTGGGGGCTTGGACCGACACCTGTCCCGTCGGATTGACGAGCGCCGCGAGCCCTCCGCGGGCGACACCTGGGGAGCGGGGCCTCGGCCCCGCTCGCCTCCCACTCCTTGTCGGAGCGAGACGATGCGCAACCTGGTGCTGACGTCCTGCGCCCTGCTGGCCCTCGCGGGCTGCAAGCGGCCAGGCCCGCCCGCGGCCGTCGCGACAGCGCCTGCCGGGCCGGTTCCCGTGGGCGCCGTGGTCGTCCTCGACGGCTCGGCGAGCAGCGACCCTCAAGGCCGCGCGCTCCAGTTCCAGTGGAAGCTCACCGCGCGCCCCGCGGGCAGCACCGCCGAGATCGCCGACCCGACGCTCGCCACCGCCTGGCTCACCCCGGATGTCGAGGGCCCGTACGAGGCGCGCCTCGTCGCCAGCAACGGCGTCCTCACCAGCGAAGCCGCCGTCCCCTTCACCGTCCAGTGCGGCGCGGCCGCGCCCGTCGTCGCGCTCACCGCGACCCCGCAGGAGGCCGCCACCGGCGAGCTCGTCCAGATCGAGGGCAGCTTCACCGACGCCGATCTCGAGGAGCCCTGCGGCCAGCGCCAGCTCCACACCCTCTCCTGGTCGCTCGTCGGCGCGCCCGCGGGCAGCGCCGCGCACCTGTCGGCGACCGAGGGCGCCAAGCCGTTCCTGACGCCCGATCTGCCCGGCACCTACCGCGTGCAGCTCGCCATCACCGACTCGACCGGGCGCGCAGGCCAGAAGACCGTCGAGCTCACCGCGCGCGAGTGCGGCGTCAACGCGCCGATCATCGTGGCCCTGTCCGCCGATCCGGCGACCGTCGGCGCGCGCGTCCAGGTGCGCGCGATGGCGCTCGATCCAGACAGCGCGCCGCCCTGCTCTCGCCCCGGCGCGCTCACCTACGCCTGGCGCTTCGCCGCCAGGCCGGCGACGAGCGCGGCGCGCTTCGACAACCGCCGCCTCGCCTCGCCGTCGTTCCTCCCAGACGTCGCCGGCACCTACGTCGTCGAGCTCGCCGTCACCGACCCGACCCGCCGCACCGCCCGCGGCCAGCTCTCCATCGACGTGAGCGGCTGCGGCGCGAGCGCTCCGAGCATCACCGCCGTCGCCCCCTCGCCCGCGGCGCCGAACGTCGGCCAGGTGATCGAGCTGTCGGCCGCGGTCGAGGACCCGGACAACGCCGCCCCGTGCTCGTCGAGCCAGCTCTTCGGGCTGAAGTGGAGCCTCGTGGGGCTTCCGGCGGGCAGCGCGGCGGCCTTGAGCGATCCGCAGGCCCTGCGCCCCTGGTTCAAGGCGGACGTCGCCGGCGAGTACCGGCTCACCGTCGAGGCCTTCGACGACACGGGCCGCGCGAGCGCGCCCTTCGCGCTCTCGCTCCAGGTCTCCGCCTGCGGCAGCGGCGTCCCGCTCGCCCGCATCGAGATGCCCGCCGCCGCCGGGGTCGGCAGGCCGGTGCAGGCGGTCGCCCGGGTGAGCGACGCCGACGCGACCGCGCCGTGCTCTTCCCCCGAGAGCTTCCGCTACGCGTGGTCCTTCGCCGCGCTGCCGCGCCGAAGCACCGCGCTCCTCAACGGCGTGGCCCTCTCCGCGCCGAGCTTCGTCCCCGACGTCGCCGGCGACTACGTGCTGCGCCTCGTGGTCACCGACTCGGCCGGCCACCGCAGCGCCCCCGCCTTCGCGACCGTCGCCGTCGCGGCCTGCGGGGCCAACCCGCCGATCGCGGCCGCTTCGGCGACTCCGGCCGCGCCGAACCCGGGTCAGCCCGTGCTGCTCAGCGCCTCGGCGACCGATCCGGACAACGACGCCTTCTGCCTCGACGGCCAGAGCGTAAGCTGGCAGTGGGCCTTCGAGTCGCTGCCGGCCGGCAGCCGCGCCGCGCTCAGCTCGTCGACCGCGCGCCAGCCCTCGTTCGCCCCCGACGTCGCCGGGGACTACGTCGTGCGCCTTGTCGCCAGCGACTCGACCGGCCGAAGCTCGGAGCCCGCCCGCGTCACCGTCTCCGCGACCTCCTGCGGAGGCGCCGCCCCGGTCGCCTCCGCCTCCGCCCAGCCGAGCGCGCCCGCGATCGGCCAAGCGGTGCGGCTACGGGGCGCCGTCGCCGACGCCGACAACGACGCCCACTGCCTCGCCGGCCAGAGCTTCACCTACGGCTGGTCCTTCGAGTCACTGCCGGCCGGCAGCCGCGCGGTGCTCGACGACGCCGCCGCGCTCGCGCCCTCCTTCGCCCCCGACCTCCCCGGCGAGTACGTCCTGCGCCTCGTCGCCGTCGACTCGACCGGCAACTCGAGCGCGCCGGCGCGGGTGAGCGTCACCGCGAGCGGCTGCAGCGCCAACGCGCCGGTCGCGGCGGTCGCCGCCGATCCGGCGAGCGCCCACGTCGGCAAGGCCATCCGGCTCGTCCCCGCGGTCAGCGACTCGGACAACGAGCCGGTCTGCTCGCTCCCCATGCCCCAGAGCTTCTCGTACGCCTGGGCGCTCCTGTCGGCCCCGGCAGGCAGCACCGCGCAGCTCTCCGACAACCGCGCCCGCGAGCCTTCCTTCGTCGCCGACTTCCCCGGCGACTACACCGCGCGCCTCATCGTGACCGACTCGGCCGGGCTGTCGAGCCGGCCCGCCGACGTCACCGTCTCGGTGCACGGCTGCGGCGCCAACGCGCCGGTCATCCTCTCGGCCGACGCCCACCCGATGGTTTCGGCCGTCGGCCAGACCGTCGAGCTGCGGGCCGCCTTCCAGGACGCCGACGACGGCGCCGAATGCCAGTCGGCGCTCGGCACGCCGTTCTCGAACACCTTCGCCTGGCGGGTGCTCTCGGCGCCGGCCGCGAGCGCCGCGGCGATCACCGGCGCCGACCGCCTCGTCGCCGGCTTCGTCCCCGACGTCCCCGGCGCCTATCAGCTCGAGATCACCGTCACCGACCCCACGGGTCGCTCCGACGCCAAGACCGCGGCCCTGACGGTCACCGCCTGCGGAGCGGCCGCCCCGACGGTCGCGCCGGCCGTCGATCCCATCTCCCGCGCGCACGTCAACGGCTTCATCGTCCTGCACTCCAACGCGCAGGACGCCGACATCCAGATCCCCTGCGGCGCGAGCCAGCACCTCGACTTCCAGTGGTGGTTCCAGGAGCTGCCCGCCGGCAGCCGCGCGCGCTTCGACGACGCGACCCGCCGCGACGCATCCTTCGTCCCCGACGCGGGCGGCAGCTACGTCGTCGCCGTCGCCGCCACCGACTCGACCGGCCGGCGCAGCGCGGTGCGCACCGCCAGCGTCGAGGTCGATCCCTGCGGCGGAAAGCCGCCCGTCGCCCAGCTCACCGCGGCGCTCGAGGGTGGCCCGACCTTCGGCCCCTCGGCGGACCTGGCGCAGATCGTCATCCCGGCCTGCGTGCGCGTGCTGCTCGACGGCTCGCCCAGCTTCGATCCCGACGTGGCCTGCGGGCTGCCGCAGGCCTCCGACTCGCTCGGCTACCAGTGGCAGCTCGTCTCCACGCCCGCCGGCGCGACCAACCCGCTGCAAGGCTCGGCCGCCGCGTCCCGGTCCTTCGACCCGCAGGTCCCTTCGAGCCTCGAGGCCCCCTACGTCGTCGAGCTGAAGGTGAGCGACGGCATGCTCGAGAGCGCGCCCGCGCGCGTGGCGCTGGTGACCGAGAGCTTCGAGATCACCTCGATCGATCCGGCGATGGCCTGCGAGGGCAACGTCCCCGCGCAGCTCACCCTGAACGGCAAGGGTTTCTTGCGCGTCGCCGGCTTCGAGCCGACCATCCGCTTCGAGCCTCCGGGCGTACAAGCGGGCTTGGTGAGGCTGGCCGGCTGCGCCCCGACGCACTGTGGCATCGAGTCGTGCACCGAGCTCGTCGTCGAGGTGCCGCCCGGGGCGGGCAGCGCGGGTGCGCACACCGTCACCGTGACCAACCCGGTAGGCGAGGCATGCTCGGCGAGCGCGGTCTTCTCGGTCGGACCGCCGCCCATCGTCGCCGCGGTCAGCCCGCGCTCGACCTGCGCGGGGCAGGCCTCCTTCGCCATCGAGGGCTCCGGCTTCGGCCCCGCGACCGTCGTCCGCTTCAACGCGGCGCCCGCCGACCGCGTCGCCTACGCGACCGCCTCCAAGCTGGCGGCCGGCTTCGACGACCTCGTCCCCGGGCTCTACGACGTCACCGCCTCGAGCGGCGCCGGGTGCGCGGCGACGCTGAAGGAAGCGGTCGCCGTCCTGCCCGGCCCGTCGGTTCACGCCGTCTACCCGGAGATCGTCTCCGGGGCGCGCGCCACGCTGGCGACGCTCTCCGTCTCGGGCATCAACGGCGCGAGCGTGAGCTGGGTGGGCATCCGGCCAGCGGGCAGCGCCGACGCCTTTCGGGACCTGCGCTACGCCTACGACCCGCAGCGGCCCGACCAGGTCCGGGCGGTCATCCCCGCAGGACTCGCGGTCGGCCGCTATGAGATAGGACTTCGCGACGGCGACGGCTGCTCGGCTAGGCTTGCGGGCGCCTTCACGGTCACCGAACAGGAGACGCTGGCGGTCAGAGATTGCTTCGGATCCTGCGGCCGGCTTCGACCCTAAGCGAGCACCGCTCAGCCCGAGCGTAGACCGAGCTCGCGAGGCCGAAGTCGGGGCCTGTCGCGCTAGCCCCGACCTCGCCGCCGAAGGCGCCCACGCCGTTGGCGCTGGGCCGCCCGCTCCGAACGCCTCCTTTGCCGGGCGTTGGGAGCACGCCGCGTCTCGGCGTGGACGAAGTCGCTTCGGCCCGGCGGCGAATCAGGTCTTCATCGTTGGCGGCGGCAACGGTCCGAGCTCCGCGACGGCCTCGGAACTGCTGTGCGGCCTCGGATTCACCTTGCAGCGGCGGGCCGCCCGATCCGCGAGAAATCGAGACTTGGAGCTCCATCGGCATCGCGATGAGCCCGCGCCACCTGACGGGCAGTACGGAAGAGAGCGCGCACACCCTCCTCATCGGCGACTACACGCCGAGTGGAGCCAACCAATGCGGTGGAGAGCATGGTTTGGTGACCGTCGGGCTGTTGCGGTGTTAAGGTTTCCGGGAACTTTCTCCCGGGGGCGCCTCGATGCGATTCGCTCTCTTCGTCTTGCCGTTCCTCCCTGCGCTCGCGTTTGCGCAGCCAGAATGCCCGACTGAACGGGCGAGCCCGAACGGCGCCCACTGCTGCCCGACCGGACAGCGGTGGTCGCAGGAGACTTCGGGCTGTGTCGCGCTCGCCGCGCCGCCCGCAGCCGTCGATCCGGCGCAGGACCAGTGCCTGGTCACCTTCGTCGCCGCGGAACCGGACGCGCGCTACGTCGTTCACGCCGAAGGCAAGAGCTGCGAGACGCCATGCACGCTCTCGCTCTTTGCGGTCGTAAACCGCATCACCGTGACCGGCGATGCGGAGTTCAAGCAGACTCTGAACCTGGCGCCCGGGGCCGCGCGGGTGACTTCGAGAAGCGCGACGGCGGGATGCTAGCGCTCGGGATAACGAGCCTCGCGGTGGGCGGCGGAACCGCGCTCGTCGGCGCCGCTCTCGCGGTCGGCGAGGTCATCTTCGCCGGCGCGTCGCGCGCCGAGGGCGGCGAGGGCCGCGAGCTTCGGTTTGCGAAAGGCGGGCTCATCGCCGCCGGCGTGGGCGCCACGATCGCGCTGGTCGGAGGGCTCGTCGGCCTGACGAACAGAGGCCACAACCGTCTGGTCCTCGAGCCGGGCGAACGGGCCGATTCCGGAGCGAGGCTGGTCGGCGTCGCTCCGCTCGACGGCGGGTTGGTGGCGGGGGCGAGCTTCGTTTTTTGAGTCGGCGAAGCGCGCGGACGTCCGCGGACAGGAAGGCGGGCCGGTGTTCACACGTGCGAACACCGCGCGAATTCCGGGTTGCCGGCCACGGCGTTTGGCGGAGCTGGAGCTCCGCCGTCCACCCCTTTCAACCGCCCGTACGGTTCACCGCCAGTACCAGGCCGCTTCATCGACACGCAACGCTGCAGGTCAAAGTGTCGTCTGGACTATCATGCGCGGCCATGAACTTTCGAATCCCGACCCGGACGTTCACGGCGGTCATCCTGCTGCTCTCCTCAACGGTCAGCGCCGCACCTCCCCGCGCGAAGATCGCGGTGATGAACCTCGAAGTGGTTCAGAGGCTCTCCGAAGGAACGGCAGAAATCCTCTCGGAGATCATCACCACCGAGCTCGGTCGAGCCGAAGGGCTCGAGGTGATCGCGCGCAATGAGATCACCGCGATGCTCGACTACGACCGACAGCGCCAGCTGCTGGCCTGCGACGAGAGCTCGAGCTGCCTGGCCGAGATCGGCGGCGCGCTGGGCGTCGAGTACATGTTGACCGGGCAAGTCGGGGCCATCGGCTCGCGCCACAGGCTCTCGCTCATCCTCGTTGACGTTCGCAGCGCAAAGGTCGTCGCCCGCGCCGCGCGCTTCTGCGAGCCCAACGAGGACGCCCTCGTCGAGGCCGCCCAGCTCACCGCGCGCGAGATTCTCCAGGCGCTCGGACACGGCCGGGCTCCGTCCGCGAGCGCACCGGTCAAGGACGTGCCCGCGGCCAGCGTCTCGAGCAAGCCGTCGGGCTCCGGCTCGAACAGGCTGCCCGCGTACCTGACTCTAGGCGGCGGGGCCCTGCTGCTCGCCGGCAGCGGCGCCTTCGCCCTGCTCACCAAGTCGGCCTACGACGATCTGAGCGACAAGCGAGACAGTCCGAGCTACCCGTCCATCTACGCGAGGGAGAAAGGCGGCATCGAGACCAAGGCGATCGTGGCCGACGTGCTGCTCGGCGCCAGCATCGTCGCGGCGGGTGTCGGCACCGTGCTCCTGTTCACCACCGGAGGCGACGACGAGCCCTCCTCCGTCGCGTTTCACCCCGCCCTCGGTCCGTCCTCGCTGGGGATCGGCGTTTCCGGGCGGCTCTAGGCGATGCCCAAGGAGACCTTCATGCGTCGAGCCCTTCTGTGCCCGCTCGCCCTGCTCGCGGCGACCCTCAGCGGCTGCGTGCTGGTGTACGACGTAGACGACCTCGCTCCGGAGGAGGGTATGCGCGAACCCAGGCCCGAGCCCGAGCTCGCCGCGCTCGGCGAGGCCTGCCGCTCGAGCCCGGAGTGCGAATCGGGCCAGTGCAACACCAGTTTCCCCGACGGCTACTGCACGCAATCGTGTCTTGCGGACGCCCAGTGTCCGGGCCTGGGGCCTTGCCATATCTCGGGCGCGACCGGGATGTGCCTCGCTCGTTGCGGTCAGGGCAGCGAGTGCCGCTCCGGGTATCACTGCGCCGTGCTCCTCACCTCGCCTCAAAGAGGCTGCCTCCCCGCGGAGAGCGAAGAAGCGTGCCCTATTGGCTGCACGCATTCGCCGAAGGGGTGCGTCACCCCCGGCGACGTCCCGTGCGACGAGTCCTGTTGTTACGGCGGGTATCAGTGAGCGAGCTCCTCCTCGGACCGGCGAGGCGAGCCGCGCGCGCTGGGCGCGCCGAGGCGGCCTCGCCCGCGCGCGCCGAAGCGACGGTTGCACTGTCCTGGAAGATCGAGGAGTCTCCACGCCCCTGAGAGCCGACACCTTGATCGCCCTGAATCGCCTTTCGCCCTGCCGCAAGCTCCGCTTGTCGGACCTCGTCGCCGAATCGCTGGCCGAAGCTGACCACGGCGAGGGGCGGCCTCCTTGCGAATCGAGCCCGGCGCCGAGCTCCCTCGTCCGGCGCGAGCTCGCCAAGGCGCAGGGATGCCGCTCTTCTACCGGCCAAGCCAGCGAGCCGGGAACCGCGCGAGCCGATCGATCGGCCCGGCCGATGGTCATCTTCAGCGACGAGCTGCCCCGCTTCCCCAAGGAAGCGTTGAGAGATCGGATCGTCGTCGCTCTTTGCCGAAGCCGGGGCAGCGGCCTGTACCGGCAGAGGGCGCGCGTCTACGAGGACACCGATCTCGTCATCTGCTTCGACGCTTTGAGCTACGAGAGGCTGAGCCTGCTCCACCCGCTGGTCGCCCAAGCTGCAGACCTCGGCCACGCCATGCGGATCGCGCAGCGCTTCGTCCAGGCGGTTCAGCGAGGCGCACGCTTCCAAGCCCCTCAGCTCGCGCCGCTCCCCGATAGCCCCGACCGCCGGGTGGTGATGCTGCAGACCGGCGACTTCCTCTTCGGCGGCCTCGAGAACGTCATCATCGACCTCGCCCGACGGCTGAACGCTTCGGGGTTCGAGGCGATAGTCGGGACGACCGGCCTCCTCTCGCCCGAAGGCGCGCGCTCCCTCGCCGACGCCGGCCTCGAACACGTCGCGCTCCCGCCCTCGCGCGAGCAACTGACGCAGGTGCTGCGCGAACGCCGCGTCGCGCTCGTGAACGCCCACTACTCCATAGCGCTGGCCGAGGCGAGCCACGAGGCCGGGATTCCGTTCGTCCAGACGCTCCACAGCCCCTACTTCTGGCTCGACGACGCGGAGCGCGAGCGTTGGCAGCGGGCCGACTGCGTCACCGCGGCCTATACGTGCGTCTCGGCGATAGTCGCCTGTTTCGCCGACCTCAACCTCGGGCTGTCGCCGTCGAAGATGGTCGTCTTCCCGAACGGCTGTCACGCCGCGACGGCGCCGCCCTCGACGCCCGAGGAGAGCGCGCGATTGCGCGCCGAGCTCGGCATCGGCCCGGACGAGGCGGTCTTCGTCAACGTCGGCAGCCTCTACCCGGTGAAAGGCCAGCACCTGCTGCTTGAGGCGTTCGCGGAGATAGCGCCCGAATGCCCCCGGTGTCGGCTCGTCTTCGTCGGCGGCCAGCTTCGCGAGGAGTGCGGCGATCGCCTGAGGGCATTCGTCACCGCCCACGGGCTCGAGTCGCAGGTGGCTTTCGTCGGACGGCGCGGCGACGTCCACCGCTTCCTCGATCTGGCGACCGCGCTCGTCATGCCCTCGTTCAGCGAAGGGTGGAGCCTCGCCATCTCCGAGGCACTGCGGCGCGGGACGCCGGTCGTCTCGACCGAAGTGGGCGCGGCCGTCGAGCAGCTCCGCGGGACGCCAGGGATACTCCTTCCGGCGGCCTTCGATGACTGGCGCACCCTGACGCTCGCGGACTTCGATCAGGCGCTGCTCGGCAACTCGGGCGTCGATCGTGTGCGCCGGGCGCTCGCGGACGCGCTGCGCGAGCTGGCGACCATGGAGCGCATCCCGCACCGGCCGACGGTCGGCTACGGGTGCCAAAGCCCGGAGGAGGCCTACCAGCGCCATGTCGCCCTCTTCGGCCATCTGCTCGCCGGAGGCGCGCCCCGCGACCTGCGCTGGATCAGCCACCTTCCGCAGAGACAGTCCAAGTATCTGGAGAGCTGATGATCGTCGTCTTCGGGCCCTATCCGTTCGCCGATCGGGCTGCCAACGGTTGGATGCGCCGCATCGCGGCGGTGGACGCGCTGTTCGCCTCCCGCGAGCGCTGCTACGTCTTCCCGTCGCAGTTCGTCACGCACGAGCTGAGCTTCGAGCCGAAGATCCAGCAGGTGGACGAGAAGAGCAGCTTCTTCCCCATCGACTTTCGCCTGACGGGCCACCGGCGCCGCTTCCTCGAGCTGCTCGGGCGCGCGGACTTCGTCTACGCCCACACGATGCACTCGGCGCAGTACCTGCTGCCGTACTACCGCAGCGGGAAGATCGTCACCGACAGCCACGGGATAGCGCCGGAGGAGGCGCTGCTGCAGGGAGAGCCGCAGTCGGCGCGCATGTTCGAGGACTACGAGAAGCTGGCGCTCGAGCAGAGCGCGGCCGTCGTGGTCGTCACCCGCGCGATGGAGCGCCACTATCGCGAGAAGTACCCCGGGCTGAAGACGCGCTTCATCCTCATGCCGATCCACAACGAGCGGCCCATCGCGAACAGCCTGGAGCGGCAGCCTCGCGAACGCCCTATCGTCGTCTACGCCGGCGGCACGCAGGCGTGGCAGAACGTCGAGCTGATGATGGAGACGGCGCGCCGGCTGCTGGGCCGCTACCAATTCCGCTTCCTGACCGACGACATCGAGGGGATGAAGGCGGCGGCGACGCGGGCGGGGGTCGCCGAGCACGTCACCATTCGCCGTTGCCCGCCCGAGCGGCTCGCCGAGGAGTACGAGGAGGCCGACTTCGGGTTCGTGCTGCGCAAGGAGACCGCCGTCAACCGGGTCGCCTGTCCGACGAAGCTTTACGAGTACCTGGCCTACGGCGTCGTCCCCATCGCGAAGCTGCCGGAAATGGGCGACTTCATCGATCTCGGCGGCCGCTGCCTCGCGCTCGACGACTTTTCGTCCGGGAAGGTTCCGGGCAGCGTCGAGCTCGACGAGATCCGCCGCGCGAACCTGCGCGTCTTCGATCGCGCCCACGAGCTGATCGAGCAGGGCCAAGAGCAGCTTCGAGGGCTCGACCGGATCGCCCCGGCGCTCGACGTCGCCGCCCACCCCGCGCTGTTCCTGACAGACCTCGAACGGTGCTGCTTCTACCCGGCTTCCGCCTGGTGCCGATGGACGACCGAGGACGCGGCGGGCGAGCCTGTCAGCCATCAGCGAATGGTTCGAGACCTGGCGGGGCCGGATGCCGCGTTGACGATCGAGCTCCCGGGCAAACCGCTGCGGGAGCTTCGCGCACGGCTATTCGACGGTCTGCCGTTCCTCGCGAAGCCGACGCCTGCGCTCGTCCGGCTCGCGAACGGCGACAGCGTCCAGGTTCCCATGAAGGGACCGGAGGCTCGCGACGCGAGCGGGCTATGGCGCTTCGAGAGCGGGTCAGGCGAGCTGTCGCTCGACTGCAGCAAGGTGCCCGAGGGCGCGCGCGAGATCCGCATCGCGATGGACGTCCTCGCGATGGGCCCGGAGGCTTCGCTGCAGCCGGGCGCGGCGCGAGCGGCTCCGGTCGAGACCGAGCTCGGCATCCGCGGGCTGTCAGCGCTCCTCGCGCGCCGGGTGTTGCAGAAGGCGCGCAACCTCGCGCGGCCCTGAGAACCCGGCCCGTCGAAGCTGCCCGCGGGCGGGGCGCGCGATCAGCGCCGCTTCAGCCGGGAGCGCAGCTCCGAAGCGACCGCGGGCAAACCCGACCTGTTCGCGAGCGCGTGGCAACTGTTGGCGAGGCGCCACGCCTTCGAGGCGCGAGCGTCCGCGAGCTGCTGGCGCATCGATTCGAGGGCTCGTTCGAGCTGCTGTTGCTGCTCGATGCTCTCCTGCAGCGCCTTGCGCACCTCGGGGAGCTGGGCGAGCTGCCTCTCGAGCCGGCCCAAGCGCTCGCGCAGGTCTGCCTCGGCGTCGGCCATGCCTTGGATGAGCGACTGCAGGCGGTACTCGCGCAGGTCCACGTGGTCCGCGTGCCCGAACACGACGAGCAGTTGCTCGCCGCTCCAGCAGCTCTTCGGGATCGAGGCGCAGGGGATCGAGCGGAAGTGCAGCAGGTGGAAGGCGCCGATCCGCAGCGGGAAGGAGTTGTAGTCGAAGGTGCTGAGGTGCTCGTCGATACGGGGCGCTTCGCGGAAGGGAACCAGCACCAGCGCATAGCGCCGGGCGCGCTCGAGCATCTGCTGCAGCAGCTCGAGGGGCCGATCGTGGTGTTCCAGCGTGTTGGAGCAGACGACGACGTCGAACGACGCATCCTCCGGCAGATCGTCGAGGGTGTGGAAGCTGAAGTCGGGGTAGCGCTCGCGCGCCCGCTCGATCGCGGTAGGCGCGATATCCACTCCGGTCAGCTTCGACTCGGGGAAGCTCGCGGCCAGGGCTTCGAGCGCGTCTCCGAGGGCGCACCCCCAGTCGCAGATCGACAGCGCGTGGCTGCGGATGTCCTTCGCGACCCACTTCGGCAGGTAGCGCAGCGCGAGGTCGCAGAAGAAGCGCGTCTCTTCGCGTCCGCCGGCCGACTCCCAGTCCTGGTCGAAGCGCGCATCCCAGTAGGCGGAGCTGTTCACGGGGTTCGTCGTCATCTTCTCGCTCGTGTCGGGGGGCGGACGATCCCACGCGCGGCGGCCACTTGGCAATCCAACACGCCGAGCCATCCAGGAACCGCCATCGCGCGGGCATCAGCCGAGCTCGGTCCCGAACCTTGAAGACAGGCGCGCTGCCTGGGCGCAAGCGGCTGAGCGCGAGCTGCCGCGCGCCCTCGCCCGCCCGGCGCCGCGGCCGCGGCGGGCGACACCGGCGGGACGGCCTCGCGGCGGGCGCCGAAGGCGTGCGTAGATCCTCGCCCGCCGTCATCCGTTCTCTTCCGGGCCAGCCCGCTCCCGGGCTCCTTTGGAGGAAGAGACCATGACCCGCCTGTTCGCTGCGATCCTCGCCAGCGCCGTCGCGATCGCCGCCCCCGCTCTCGCCAAGTCCCCCGAGCCGATCCCCGCGAGCCAGGAATCGAAGCCGCAGCCGGTGATTCAAATCGCCCTCCTGCTCGACACCTCCAACAGCATGGACGGCCTCATCGGGCAGGCGAAGTCGCAGCTTTGGAAGATCGTCAACGAGTTCGCCCGCGCCCGGTACTCGGGAAAGGCGCCGCGCCTCGAGGTAGCGCTCTACGAGTACGGCAACGACCGGCTCTCGGCGAAGAGCGGGTTTCTGCGAAAGGTGTCAGACCTGACGGCGGACCTCGACCGCGTCTCCGAGCAGCTCCACGGCCTGACGACGAGCGGCGGCGACGAGTTCTGCGGCGAGGTCATCGACGCGGCCACCCGCGAGCTCGAGTGGCGCTCGAGCAAGGGCACGTTGAAGATGATCTTCATCGCCGGAAACGAGCCGTTCACCCAGGGCGACATCGACTACACGGCCGCCGTCAGGCGGGCGATCTCCAAGGGAATCACCGTCAACACCATCTTCTGCGGCAGCGAGCAGCAGGGAATCCGGAACGGCTGGAAGCAGGGCGCGCTGCTCGGCGACGGCCGCTACTCGTTCATCGACTCGAACCGCAGGGTCGCGCACATCGCCGCGCCGCAGGACGCCGAGCTCGCCCGGCTCGGGCGGCAACTCAACGAGACCTACATCGCCTTTGGTGCCAAGGGCTCGGAGGCCAAGGCCCGCCAGGCGCGCGAAGACCGCAACGCCGAATCGGCCGGCCAGGGCGCAGGCGTCAACCGCGCCCTCGCCAAGGCAAAGGAGCAGTACCGCGCCGAGGACTGGGACTTGGTTGACGCGACTGCCGGGGGCCGGGCCATGACCTCCGTCGCGCCGGCCGCCCTCCCCGCCGAGATGCAGACGATGGACGAAGCCGAGCGCCAGGCCTTCGTCGCCGAGAAGGCGAAGGAGAGAGAGCAGATCCGCACCCGGATGCGGAAGCTCGAGGCCCAACGCCGCGCCTACCTCGCCGCCGAGGAGAAGAAGCGGGCCGCCTCGGGCGCGGCGACCTTCGACGGCGCCATCCTCGATTCCCTGCGCGAGCAGGCGGCGAGAGCCAACTTCTCGCTCGACTAGAGCAGTGCGACCGCCCCGGCGAAACCGAGGTCGGTAGGGGCGCATGGCAATGGCATGGCAATGCGCCCGTTCCAGGTCGGTGCGGGCGCATGGCAATGGCATGGCAATGCGCCCGTCGCAGGTCGATAGGGGCGCATGGCAAGCATGGCAATGCGCCCGTCGCAGGTCGGTACGGGCGCATGGCAATTGGCAATGCGCCCGTCGAGGAATCGACCAGATTCGCCGCGAATCGCCGGAGTGCCCTGAGGCCGGCACGAAGGCCGGCGCTCCGGAACCCGCCGGCGCGCGGGCGGCGCTCCGGAACCCGCCGGCACGAAGGCCGGCGCCCCGCGATGCACCGATTACAACTGCCTCTCCGGCTGCTCCTGCAGCACGTCCTTGGACTCGGGACGCTCCTCCCGCCGCCTTCGCCGCCGCTCGAGCTCCTCGCGATACTCGTCGAGCTTCGTCTCGCGCACTCGAGGCACGTTCGACCTATAGGCCGCGCGCATGAGGATGTGTGAGCCCACCGGCACGGTCGCCGCGACCAGGCCGATGGCGAGCAGCACCTTGGTGATCGCCGTCGTCTGCGGCACCGCGACCGCGAAGGCGATGAGCAGCGAGGAGAGCCCGAGGGTCGCCGCCTTCGTCGGCGCGTGGATGCGCGTGTAGAAGTCCGAGAGCCTCAGGACGCCGAGCGACGAGACGAACATGAAGAAGACGCCCACGACGATGAGGGCGCTGACCACCCACTCACTCAACGAGCGTGCCCTCCAGATAGAAGGCGACAGTGATCGTCGCCATGAAGCCGAGCAGCGCGATGACCAGCACCACCTCGATGAAGAGGTCGCTCCTCATCAGGATAGAGGCGAGCAGGACGCAGCCGGCGAAGTTGAAGCTGATGCAATCGAACGCCAGAGCGCGGTCGAACAGCGACGGGCCGACGGCCGCGCGGACCCCGCTCAGCGCGATGCTCACCCCCAGCACGCCGAGCCCGATGACCGCGACCAAATCCATGATCACTCCTCGCTCCGGCCAAGAAACGGCGCGCCGGAAGCGCGCTGGATGAGCCGCGCGAAGCTGCGCATGCTGCGGCGGGCGCGCTCGACGTCCTGGGCGTACAGCGCGTGGACGTAGAGCGCGTCGCTCGAGTCCTCGATGTCCACCGCGACGCTGCCGGGGGTCAGCGAGACGAGCGCGGCAAACAGGACGGTCTGCAGCGGGCTGAGGTCGGTCGCGTCCAGGCGGATGAAGGCCGGCTCAAACCGCGGGCGCACACGCAGCACGTCCCGCGCAAGGCGCAGGCTCGCGCGCGTCAATTCCCACGTGAACACCGCCAGCAGCCACAGCGCCCCGGGCACCGCGCGCACGTAGGCATAGCCCCCGACGAAGGGCCGGGCGAGGACGATGACGAGCAGCCCGCCAATGCCGCCGTCGGACAGGAACATCCAGACGACCGCCAACATCAGGTTGAGCGCGAGGTAGCTCATCGCGTCACCTCCGCAGCCATGGCCGCGCTGCCGAGCACGGCGTCGACGTAGGGCGTGCGCGCCAGAAGCTGGCTCGCCGCGGCCTCGGTGTAGCTGAAGAATTGAGCCGCACCGAGCCCGAGGAGCACAGTCAGCGCCGCCAGCGAGAGCTGCGGCCCGACCATGCGCCAGCCGTGGCCGCGCTCGGGATGGAGCTGGCCGCCCGGCGCTCCCCAGAAGACCGCGTTCCAGATCTTGAGCATCGAGGCGAGGGTGAAGAAGCTCACCACGATGGCGACGGCGGTCGTCACCCAGGCCCCCTCGCGAAAGCCGGCGACGATGACCAGCAGCTTCGCCCAGAAGCCGCTCAACGGCGGAATCCCCGCGAGCGCCATCGCCGGGACGAAGAAGCCGACCGCCGCCCAAGGGTGGGTCTTCGCCAGCCCGCGCACCTGGCCGAGCCGCCCGCTGTCGCCGACGCGCTCGCAGATGCCGCCGGACAGGAAGAGCGCCGACTTGGCGAGGACGTTGTGGACGGCGAAGAAGAGCCCGGCGGCCAGGCCGGTCGCCGTGAAGAGCGCCAGCCCGAAGACCATGTACCCGACCTGGCTGACGATGTGGAACGAGAGGATCCCGCGCACCGTGTCGCGGCCGAGCGCGCCGAGGACCCCGAGGAGCATGGTGAGCGCCGAGATGCCCAAGAGCACCGAGAGCAGCGGCCTGGGGTTCGGCCCGCTGATGAGCGGGACCGCGCGAAACAGGGTGTAGACCCCGACCTTGGTGAGCAGCCCCGCAAACAGCGCGGCGCTCGGCAGCGGCGCCTCCGGGTACGAGTCGGGCAACCAGAAGAAGAACGGCACCAGCGCGGCCTTGAGCGCGAAGGCGACGAGCACCAGCGAGACGGCCGCCCAGAACGTCGGCGGCATCGGCAGCAAGGCCACCCGGCGCGACAGCTCGGCCATGTTCACCGTGCCCGCGGTCCCGTAGATGACGCCCACCCCGACGAAGAGCAGCAGGCTGCCGACCAGGCTCACCAGCACGTACGCGAAGCTGCGGTGGAGCTGCCGCGCGCGCGCTCCAAGCGTGATCAGCGCGAACGAGGCGATGAGCATCACCTCGAAGAAGACGAACAGGTTGAAGAAGTCGCCCGTCACCAGCGAGCCGCAGATTCCGGCCACGACGAGCTGGTGCAGCGGGTAGAAGAAGCGCGTCTCGCGCTCAGGCCGCAGCCCGCCGCGGGCGTAGACCAGCGTAGCCAGCGAGATGATTGCGGAGACCACCAGCATCACCGCGCTCAAGCGATCGACGACCCAGGCGATGCCGACGAGCGGGCTCCACGAGCCGAGCGGCAGGACCAGGATCTCCCCGCGCGAGGCCAGGGCCATCAGCCACGAAGCGAGGGCGAGCAGCCCGACCGCGCTCGCGATAGAGACCGCGCGCTCGAGCCTGCGCCGGTGGCGCAGCGGGAAGAGCAGGATCGCCGTGGCCAGCGGCAGCAGGACCGGCGCGGCGACGAGGTTGCTCATTCGGGCCCCTCGTCCGACGCGACCGTTCCCTCGCCCGACGTGACGGCTCCCTCGTCCGACGTGACGGTTTCCTGTCCCGACGTGACGGTTCCCTGTCCCGATGTGACGGTTCCCTGTCTCGACGTGACGGTTTCCTCTCCCGACGTGACGGTTTCCTGTCCCGACGTCACAGTCTCCTGTCCCGACGTCACAGTCTCCTGTCCCGACGTGACGGTTTCCTGTCCCGACGTCACAGTCTCCTGTCCCGACGTGACGGTTCCCGCGCCCGAGGCGGCGGTTCCCTCGTCCAACGCAACGGTTCCCACCTCGTCGCGAAGGTCGTCGGTGCCCGACTCCTTGCGCGCCCGCGCGGCCATCGCGAAGAGCAGCGCCACCGCGCCCAGCGTGATGACGATGGCGGTGAGGACAAAGGCGTGGGGCAAGGGATCGACGTGCGGCCCGCCCTCGACGCCGACGAACGCCGCGGTTGCGCCGGCGGGGATGCCGGAGGCGACCAGGACGACGACGTTCACCGCGTTGCTCAGCAGCAGGAAGCCCATCGCCAGCCGCTGGGTGTTGAAGCTGAGCATCAGGTAGATGCCGCAGGTGAACAGCAGGCCGACGAGAATGGCGCCCTGCCCTACCACCGCGCCGCCTCCGAGAGCGCGGCGAAGGCCGCCGCCGTCGAGCCGATGACCACCAGGAAGACCCCGGCGTCGAAGGCGAGCGCCGTCGAGAGCGACATCTCCGAGCCGGGCAGCCTGGCCTCGGCGTGGAAGTGGGTGAAGAACGGCGCCCCGGTCACCACGTGCACGGCCGCGGCTCCGACCGCCAGCGCCATCCCCAAGCCCCACGCCGGGCGCAGGACTCGCTCGAACAGGCGCCTCGTCTCGCGAAAGCCGATGGCTATCGCCTGCAGGAGGATGCCCAGGCTCGCGGCGATGCCCGCGGCAAAGCCGCCGCCCGGCGCGTCGTGGCCACGCAGCACCAGGTAGACGGCGAACGTGGTCGTCACCAGGAGGATGAGCTCGGCGATGTACTTGACGATGAGCGACCTCAATGAACCAGCTCCCGCCCGCGGTACAGGCCCGCGGTCACCAGCGCGATGGCTGCGATGGCCGCGATGGCGAGCACGGTGATCTCTCCCAGGGTGTCGCCGCCGCGGAAGTCGACGAGGATGACGTTGACGACGTTCTTGCCGCCAGCCTCCGGCAGAGCGAGGTCGAGCTGCTGCGCCCCGGCCCGGTCCGGCGCCTCGTGCATCCCGGCGCTCCAGGCGAAGGTTGCCATCGCCAACCCGGTCAGCGCCGAGACGGCCAGGTGCCAGGTCTTCTGCGCGCGGGAGCGCCGATCCTTCGTCAGCGGCGGCATACCGCCGAAGATGAGGACGAGCAGCACCAGCGACATCGTCTCGACGAGCACCTGCGTCAGCGCGACGTCGGGAGCGCGGTAGACGACGTAGTAGACCGCCACCCCGTAGCCGGAGACGGCGATCATCACCGCCTTCGGGATGCGCCGGCGCAGCGCCACCGCGCAGATGGCCGAGCCGCCGACGAAGACGAGCGGCAGCCAACCGAGCTCGGCTCCCGCCCCCCAGCTCCACCCGCCGACCGTGAGGTGGGACCCGCTCCAGAACAGCCCGGCGACCATCGCACCGACGGCGAAGAAGAGCACCACCGCGATGTAGCGCGGGTGCCCGCCCGCCTGCAGCGCGTCCCCGAGCCGGCCCGCGCCCTTCAGCGTCGCGCCGGCAAGCCAATCGAACAGACGGCGCGGCCCGGGGGCGCGCGGCCACCGGTAGATGTGCCGCCGGAAGGCGAAGACGACCCCGCCCGCGGCGAAGGTGGTCAGGCTCATCACGAGCAGCGCGCCCGCCTCGTGCCAGAAGGCGGGCCAGACCGCCCAGTCGTGCTCCGGGTCGAGCGCGCGCCCGAAGACCCAAGGGACGAGGCCGCCCAAAGGCTGGACCACGAGCAGCAGCGCCGGGACGGCGAGCAGCCAGCCCGAGACCTCGTGGCGCGGCTGGCCGCGGTCGGTGGGCGGCTGCTCGTCGCCGAAGAAGATGTCGATGAAGACCTTGAGCGAGTACGCCACGGCGACCGCGCTCCCGGCGACGGCGAGGACCACGCCCGGCGACAGAGGCGAGGTGGCGGCGCTCGCGACGGTCTCGAAGAACAGCTCCTTGCTGACGAAGCCGAGCAAAAGGGGCGCGCCGGCCATCGCGAAGATGCCGACCGCGACGAGCGCCGCGGCGAACGGGAAGTGGAGGATCCAGCGCTCGGGCTCGAGCGTGCGCAGGTCGCGCGTCCCGGTGCGCTTCTCTATCCACCCGACGAGCAGGAACAGCGAGGACTTGTAGACCGCGTGGTTGGTGACGTTGAAGAGCTCGCCCTCGAGCCTGCCGCTGACCGCCGCGTAGCCGATGTAGGCGACGAGCAGGCCGAGGTAGGCGGAGGTGCTGTAGGCGAGGACCCCCTTCAGATCGTGGCTGCGCAGCGCGCTCCAGCCGGCGATGACGAAGGTGGCCATCCCGACCGCCGTAAGCAGCGGCATCCAGAGCGCCGAGGCCGCGAAGATCGGGAAGAGGCGGATGGCGAGGTAGATGCCCGCCTTCACCATCGTCGCCGAGTGCAGGTAGGCGCTCACCGGGGTCTCGGCGGCCATCGCCCCCGGGAGCCAGAAGTGGAAGGGGAACTGCGCCGACTTGGTGAGCGCGCCGACGAGGATGAGCGCCAGCGGCAGCGCGTGGCGCGGATCGGCGCAGAGCTCGGCCGAGCGGGCGGCCCAGGCCGACAGCTCGAAGCTGCCGGCGAGCTGGGCCATCAGCACGAAGCCGGCGAGCATGAAGAGCGCGCCGCCGCTCGTCACCAGGAACGCCTGGATGCCGCCGTAGCGCGCCTTGCCCTCGGCGAACGACCAGCCGATGAGCAGCGACGAGGTGATGGTCGTCAGCTCCCAAAACACGAAGAGCAGCAAGACGTTGTCGGAGAGCACGACGCCGAGCATCGAGCCCATGAACGCGAGCAGCAGCGCCCACCAGCCGCCGCTCGCGCGCCGGCCGAGGTAGTGCCTCGCGTACTGCACGATGCCGATGCCGATGAGCCCGACGAGCAGCACGAAGAAGGCCGAGAGCCTGTCGGCGGCCAGGCTCAGGCTGATGCCGAGCGCCGGGATCCACTCCACCGGCACGACGAGCGGCGGCCCGTCGGCCACCTGGCGCCAGAGCACGAACCCAAGCGCGCTCACCGCCGCCGGCGCGAGCAGCGCGAGCAGGCCCGCCCACCGGAGCGAGCGCGGCGCGACGAGCAGCGCCAGTCCACCGACGAGAAAGGGCGCCCCGATGATGAGGAGGAGAACGAGCGGCATCTGGGCTCTTCGGCCATCCGGCCGCTCGTGAATCTATGGACCGAGCCCTCCCCTGCAAATTCGGAGCTCAGGTCCCAGGTTTTGGCTGCAAGGAGCTTTCGCCCATGGCTTCCAAGCAGGACAGAGCGAGCGTGCAGGAGGGGCGCGCCCTGGCCAGGCGCGTGCTCGTGGCCACTGACTTCTCGCGCCCGGCGCGGCGGGCGGCGCGGCGCGCGGTGCAGTTGCCGCTCGCCCGCGGCGCGCGCCTCAGCGTGCTGCACGTGCTGCCCGAGAAGCTCCCCGGCGATCTTCAGGCTTCGGCCAAGCGCCAGGCGCGCGCTTCGCTCGAAGAGGCCGTCGAAGAGGCGGCCGCGGCGGCGAGGAAGATCGGCCGGGACGACGTCCGCTTTACGCCGGTCCTCGGCCAAGGGCGCGCCTTCGTCGAGATCATCCGGCGTGCGCGCGCCATGAACGCCGACTTCATCGTGATGGGCCGGGGGAAGAGGCCCTCGGGCATGCGCGCCCGCCTCTTCGGCGGGGTCGCGGCCGGCTCGGTCGCCGAGCGCGTCGTGCGCAAGGCCGAGATCCCGGTGCTCGTGGTCGCCCAGTCGCCCTCCAAGCCGTATCGGCGCGTGCTCGCCGCGGTCGACCTCTCCGACATCTCGCGGGAGATCGCCGACCTCGCCCTGAGCATCGCCCCCGCCGGCGCCACGCTCGAGCTGCTGCACGCGTACCAACTGCCCTTCGAGACCTCGATGGAGACCTACCTGCCCGAGGATCAGCTCGTGCAGTACCGCCAGGAGCTGCGGCAGGCCGCGCAGCAAGGCACGAGCAGCCTGGTCGACTCGCTCGAGGCGCCCGAAGACGTCACCGTCATCGGGGTCGTGCGCCGCGGCGAGCCGCGGACCGTCGTGCTCGAAGAGGCGGTGCGCCGCGGGGCTGACGTCATCGTGCTCGGGACGCACGCGCGCTCGGGCCTGGCGCACATGCTGCTCGGCAGCGTCGCCGAGAGCGTCCTGCGGCGAAGCCCGTGCGACGCGCTCATCGCGCGGCCGACGCGCGTCACCTTCGAGCTGCCTTGAGGAGGGCGCCGCGCGCGCGAGCGGCCAAGGGCCATCCCTCGGTCGGTCCTCGCCTAGTCCCGCTGCCGGCCGAGGAGCATGCCGACGCCGAGGCCCAGCCCGAGCGACACGGCGGCAGCGCCGACCGCGTACCAGAGGCCGCGAAGCCCGGCCGCCCGCTGAATCCCGTCGGTCAGCGTCGGCGCGACCACGCGCGGCGCCTGATGCGGCTTGACCTCGCCCTCCTGAAGCAGCGGCCGGAAGCGCGCAATCGATTGCACGTCGAGGGTCGCCCCGCCCTCGACGCCGTAGGTCTCGTGGCTGTTGTAGCTCCAGTCGAGCAGCTCGCTCTCGCCTCCGGCGACCGTGGTGATCACGTGGCGATTGCTGCGCCCGCCGAAGTAGTGGCCCCGCTCGCCCGGCAGCGTGCCGTACCCGGCGTTCGCGTCGATGGGGACCCATCCGAAGCCGGGGAAGAAGGCCTCGGCCCAGCGATGGAAGACGTGGTCGTAGCTCGCCTCGTCGCCGCGCTCGGACAGCGCGCCCACGTAGCGGGCGGGGATGCCCGCCTTTCGCAGCATGGCGACGAGCGCGAAGGTGTACTCGCTGCAGCTCCCGGTGCCGCGCGCGAGCACGGCCGCCGCGTTGTTCCAGCCGCCGGAGCGGTCGTAGACGATGCTCCGCGTCAGGTGCTCGTAGATCGCCCGCGCGCGGTCGTAGGGCGCCGTCTTGCCGGTGGTCAGCCGGGCGACGAGCTCGCCCAGCTTCGGGTCCTCGAGGTCGTACTTGCGATCGTCGGCGAGATAGGGCGCGAGCGACGGGTCGAGCGGCGAGGGCTCGCCGACCATCTCGGGCACGATTTGGAAGCGGGTGCGGTAGACCGCGAAGTCGCCGGTCCAGGTGACGCGGCGGACCTCGCCGGCCGCCAGCGGCCCGAGCTCGAAGACCGCGACCTCCTGGCCCCAGCGGTCGGCGACCACGCGCTGCGGCTGCGGCTCGAACCGCACCGGGCCCAGGATGTGCTGGCCGGGCAGCTCACGCGGCAGCGCCACGTGTGAGACGAGGTCGACGATGCGGCCCGAGCCTTCGGCCCGGTAGGTCACCTCGTAAGAGACGCGCACCCGGCGCTCCTGGTCCTCGACGTACGGAGTCCCGTCGGGCAAGGAGACCTGGTAGAGCCGCTCGGTCTGGTAGTCGGCGACCCAGAGCGCGCCCTCGAGCACGGCGAGGCCGCTTGGATACGGCCCGGGCGCGCGGACGGGCATGATCACCTTCCCGTCGCGGCGGTCGACCATGTACAGCTCGTCGGTCCCGTGATCGCCGATCCAAAGGTAGCGCCCGTCGAAAGCGATGTCGGTGGGCGCCTTGGCCGGCGCGTCGAAGGTCTGGATGGTCGTGCCGTCGATCGGATCGAGCTTGTGGATCTTCGCCTCGCGCTGATCGACGACCCAGAGGTGGGTGCCGTCGTGGACGAGCCCGCCCGCCCACCGCTCGTAATACGGAAGGTGCGAAAGGTCGGGACCGCTGCTCAACCGGCGCCGGGCGATCCAGCTCCTGGAGCGGTCCGCGGTGAAGAGCAGGCCATCGTGGAAGGCGACGCCCGTGGGCAGGTCTCCCGGGAGCTCGAGCTTGTCGGCGACCGTTCCATCGGCAGGCCGCACCTTGACCACGGTGCGCGTGGCCATGTCGGTGATCCAGAGGGCCTGGCCGTCGGACGCCATGCCGGTCGGCTCCCGGACCGGAGAGGGCAGCTCCCTCAAGACCTGGCCGGCGTAGCCGAATGCAGAAAGCGGCACCGCGAGCAGGACCGCGCAGGCCGCGGCGGGCAGAGACTTGAGCATCGGATTCTCGACACTGGGCTCCATGGGCGAGGGACTCTAGTCCGAAACAAGGCCGCAGACGTAGCCCTGCCCGGACACCAAGTCGCCCTGCCGCAGGCAGCTCGCTGCAGGAGCGAAGGCCAGGCACAGCCGGCTGTATGGCGGGGCGGCGATCCCGCCGAGTAAGGTCGAGCCAGCCCTGTGAGCCGAAGCCCGGCGCACCGGGCAGGGACGAACCCTGGCCTGTGCCCGCGCGGCGCTGGACATCAGGGGTGCGGTCGCGAGGCCGGATGCCGCTCGCCCAAGCGGCTCCCGAGAGGCAGGTGGGGCGGGACGTCCGCAATTGCCCGATATCTGGAACGCCACTAATCTTGCCGAACCACCGCACCAGGGAAGGCTCGAAGGCTTATGGAAGGCGCCTATCCGATTCACTACGTGTTCCGACTGAGCGACGGGACTGAGGTCGAGTTCACGGTGCGGCTCCATCCCGAGACCTTGCTCAACGTCGCCTCGCTGCCGGAACAGGCGCCTGAGTGGACGCAGCTCGAATTTCAGCAGTGTCCCAACTGCCCGCTCGACCCGAAGACGATGCCGCTGTGCCCGACGGCCGCGCACCTCGTCGATGCGGTGTCGGGCTTCTCGCGGACGCTGTCGTTCGAGGAGGCCGAAGTCCGGGTCGATGTCCCGGAGCGCTCGATGTCGGCCCACACTACGGTGCAGGCGGGCCTCAGCTCGCTGCTGGGCATCTACATGTCGACGAGCGGCTGCCCGATCCTGGCGAAGCTGCGGCCGATGGTGCGCTTCCACCTGCCGTTCGCCACTCCGCTCGAGACGATGTTCCGCTCGACCTCGATGTACCTGGTCGGCCAGTTCCTGCGCATGCAGGACGGCCACCAGCCCGACTGGACGTTGGCCGGGCTCGCTGACGCCTACAGGGCCACCGCCGAGGTCAACCGCGCCTTCGCACGCCGACTGTGGGCCGCGAGCGAGAAGGACGCGAATATCAACGCGCTCATCCTCCTCGACATCTTTACCAAGGCGGTCCCCGACTCGATTGAGGATCGGCTCGTCGAGTTGAAGGGCATCTTCTCGGCCTGGGACTCGTAGGCCGGAGCGTCCGGACTGGGCGCGGGTGGAAGACTGGGTTGCGCAGCTCCAGCTTCGCCAACCGCGTAGTCCTTAACCGCGCACGCACGCCGCCGAGACGGCGGCGCTCCCTTACCTCATTATTCGGTCGGTGCAATCGCCTCGCGTTCCTCCGCGGCCCTGGCGGACGCACGACGGCGCCGGCACGAAGGCCGGCGCTCCGACTTCGCTCGGTCGGGGAAATCACCTCGCGTTCCTCCGCGGCCCTGGCGGACGCACGACGGCGCCGGCACGAAGGCCGGCGCTCCGACTTCGCTCGGTCGGGCAATCGCCTCGCGTTCCTCCGCGGCCGCGGCATGCGCGCGACGGCGCCGGCACGAAGGCCGGCGCTCCGACTTCGCTCGGTCGGGCAATCGCCTCGCGTTCCTCCGCGGCCGCGGCATACGCGCGACGGCGCCGGCACGAAGGCCGGCGCTCCGACTTCACTCGGTCGGGGAAATCACCTCGCGTTCCTCCCCTCTCGCACCGAGCGCGCGACGGCGCCGGCACGAAGGCCGGCGCTCCGACGCCTCTTACCCTTCCCCGGCGTCAGGGCCGAGCTTCTGCACGCTGATCGAGCCGTCGACGCCGATGGTGTGCAGCTCGACCGGCAGCTCGGGCGCCGCGACGTCGCGGGCCGCAACGAGGGCCTGCGCGATGCCTCCGCAGCACGGCACCTCCATCCGCAGCACGGTGAGGCTCTTCGGCTGCGCGTGGTAGACGATCGCCGCGAGCTTCTCGCGGTAATGCTCGATGTCGTCGAGCTTGGGGCAGCCTACGACCACGGCGCGTCCGGCCAAGTAGCGCTGATGGAAGTCGGGCACAGCGAACGGCACGCAGTCGGCGCAGACCAGCAGATCGGCGCCCTGAAGGAAGGGCGCGCGCGGGGAGACGAGTTGGAGCTGGACGGGCCAGTGCCCGAGCTGCGACGGTCCAGCCGCCGTGCTGGGCCCGGGCCTCGCGGGCTTCCCCGCGGCGTTGAGCATCCGGTGCGCCGAGCCCGGGCAGCCGCCTCCCGCGTGGTGGGCGTGGGGACCGGACGCCGGGGCCGTGGCGAGCGTGCGGTGCGCCGATCCGGGGCAGCCGCCGTGGGCAGCCGGGGCCTGCTTCTTCGCCTGGAGCTGGGCGACGTGCCGCTCCGCCGCCTCCAGGTCGAACGCCGGGGCTTCGCGCTCGATGATCTCGATAGCGCCTCGCGGGCAGTCGCCGAGGCAGGCTCCTAGCCCGTCGCAGTAGACATCGCTCACCAGCCGCGCCTTGCCGTCGATGACCTGCAACGCCCCTTCCTTGCAGGCGGGAACACAAGCGCCACAGCCGTCACACTTCGACTCGTCGATCCTGATGATCTTGCGAAGCATCCGTCTCCTCCGGTGCCCGGCGTGCGTGCCGCCGCTTCCGTGCGAGTGGCATCTGTCCCGGGCCTGTGATTAACAGCCTCGCGCAACGCAGTCTTGCGGTCGTTGACCTGGATCAAGAGAAGGAGGGTTTGGTGGCATCGCGCTCGGTGCGGATGGCGGAGATCATCAACGCGTGCGGCTTTCTGTCGCAGGTCGACCCCCAGGGCCGCGCCCGCCTGCTCGCGATGGCGAGCTATCACCAGTTCCCCAAGGGCAAGACCATCTTCCGCCAGGACGATCCGTGCCCGGGCGTCTATATCGTCGGCAACGGGCGGGTGCGCATCTATAAAGTGGGCCCTTCGGGAAAGGAGCACGTACTGCACCTCGCCGGCCCGGGCCAGACCTTCGCCGAGGTCGCCGCCATCGGCGGCTTCGACTGCCCTGCCTACGCCGAGGCCATCGAGCCGACCGACTGCGTGCTGCTGCCGTCCGGGCCGTTCAAGCGCGAGCTCGAGGAGCACCACGAGCTCTGCCTGCAGATCATCGGCGGCCTCACCTCCTGGGTGCGCCAGCTCGTCGGGCTGATGGAGGACATCGTTTTGCGCGACGCGACCAGCCGCGTCGCCCGCTACCTGCTCAACACCCTCGGGACCCGCGAAGCCTCGGTGAAGCTGCCGAGCCTTAAGAAGCACCTCGCGAGCCACCTCAACCTGACGAGCGAGACGCTCTCCCGCTCGCTTCGCCGGCTCGAGGAGGCCGGGCTCATCGAGCGCACCAGCGACGGGCGGCTGCGAATCGCCGACTTCGACGGGCTCGAGGACGTGAGCATCGGCGAATCGCCGCGCATCTGAGGCGCCGGGCGACCGGGCGCCGCGCCGCGCGCCCGCGGCCTCCGGACGCGTGCGGCCGACTCGCCGCGCCGCCGCTTCTGCTACACCGCGCGCCCGCGGCCTCCGTCTCCGCGCATTCCCGTCCGGCGCGGGTCCCGCGCGATGCCTGCCGGAGCTTCCGGCGACAGACCGCCGCGAGCGACGCTCGCCCGTTCGATCGGCGCTCGTCCGCGCCGTCTTCCGAGGCCAGACCCGGGCGCCCTTCGCACTTTTGACGGTCCTCGGCTTCGCCACTACGCTGTTTTTTCCGACCTGGCCGGCACACCCTCTGCCCCGAGAAGACGAGGTTCGCCTTGCGCCTCTACCCCGCTCTGCTCGCAACAGCCGCAGCGCTCGCGCTCGCTGCCCCCGCGCGCGCAGCCGACGATCCGCTCGCCCGCGGAATCGACCCCATCGGCGCCAAGCCGGCCGTCGGCCACGACGCCCTCTTCACCACCGAGGGAGCCCGGTTCGCCCCGGCGCGCTCCTACCACCTCGACCTCACCCTCGACTTCGCCTCGGGCCTGATGGCCTTCCAGCTCGGCGACGAGAAGGTCGGCGATCTCATCCGCTCGAGGCTCGATCTCCACCTCGTCGGCTCATACGCGCTGACGGACTGGGCGGAGGTCGGCCTGGATGTGCCCTTCACCGCCTGGCAGGCCGACGGCTTCGAGGACCTGGAGCGGGCGACCGGGTTCGCCCCCGCCCGGCCCGCCGCTTACGGGCTCGGAGACATGCGCGCGCTGGGCAAGGTGCGCTTGCTCTCGCAGGCGAGCGCGCCGCTGGCGCTCGCGCTCATCGCCGAGCTGCGCCTGCCGACCGGGGCCGACCAGGACTTCCTCGGTGAGCGCGGGCTGGTGCTCGCCCCGCGCGCGGTCGTCGAGCGCACCTTCTTCGACAAGCTGCGGCTCGGGCTCGAGGCGGGCTATCGCTACCGGCAGAAGCCCGGGCGCTACGTGAACCTCTACGTCGGCGACGAGCTGACCGTCGCGCTGGCCGGCTCGTACGAGCTGCCGAGGCTGCTCTTCGAGCGCTGGTTCGCCTTCGGCGAGCTGCTCGCGGCGACCCCGGCGCGCGCGCCGTTCAACGGGCCGGACGCCGACGCGCTGAAGACGCCGCTCGGGCTCTTGCTCGGCCTGCGCGCGCAGGTGCACGGCAACCTCCACGCGCTCGTCGGCGGCGGCACCGGGCTCGCCATGGAGTCGGGGTTCGGCCGCGAGTCGTTCCGGCTCTTCGCCGCGCTGCGCTACGAGCGCATCTTCCACGACCGCGACGGCGACGGCGTCGCCGACGAGGACGACCGCTGCCCGGACCAGGCCGAGGACGACGACGGCTTCGAGGACTCGGATGGCTGCCCGGATCCCGACAACGACCGCGACGGCGTCCCCGACGAGAAGGACCGCTGCCCCGACACCGCCGGCCTCGAGAAGCTCGAGGGCTGCCCGGACCGCGACGGCGACGGCACGCCCGACGACAAGGATCGCTGCGTCGAGGTCGGCGGGCCGCCCGAGTACGAGGGCTGCCCGGACGGCGACGGCGACGAGGTGCCGGACATCGACGACAAGTGCCCGACCATCTCCGGCCCGGCGAGCGAGGACGGCTGCCCGGGCAAGCCCCTGGCCACGCTCGACAAGAACAAGCTCGTCATCAAGGGCGCCATCACCTTCGACACCGGCAAGGCCACGATAAAGAAGGAGTCGTTCCCCGTCCTCGACACCATCGCCGAGCTGGTCCGCGCGCACCCGGAGATCAAGCGCCTGCTCATCGAGGGGCACACCGACGACGTCGGCAGCGCGGCGTTCAACCTCGACCTGAGCCGACGCAGGGCGCAGTCGGTCGTCAAGTACCTCGTCGACAAGGCCATCGAGCCCAGGCGGCTGCAGGCCGAGGGGTTTGGCGAGGAGCGCCCCATCGCGCCGAACACTACGCCGCTCGGCCGCGCGAGGAACCGCCGCGTGGAGTTCACCGTCGTCGAGTAGGGCGTAGACTGCCCGCCCATGGCCCCCAGACCCGAGATCTGCATCATCGGCCGCGGTCGCGTCGGCGGCGCGCTCGCGCGCGCGCTGCGGCGCGCCGCCTGCGACGCCCGCGCCTTCGGGCGGCCGCGGAACGCTCGCGACGAAGCGCGGGCCGCGGCCGCTATCGCGCGCGCCGGGGTCGTGTTCCTCTGCGTCCCCGACGACGCGATCGCCGAGGTCGCCCGCTCGCACGCCGAGCGCTTTCGTGCCGGTCAGGTCGTCGCGCACTGCTCCGGTGCCCTCGACCTGTCGGCGCTCGCGCCCGCGCGCGCCGCACACTTGGGCTCGCTGCACCCGCTGTGCGCCGTCCCGTCTCCGCGGGCCGCGCTGGCCGGCGCGTCGGCCGCCGTCAGCGGCGACCGGCAAGCCTCGCGCACGCTCGCGCGCCTTGCGCGCGCGGCGGGGATGAAGCCCTTCGACCTTCCGGTCGAGGACCGCGCGCGCTACCACGTGGCCGCCGTCCTCGCCTCGAACGGCCTCGTCGCGCTCGCCGCCGAGGCCGCGCGCCTGCTTGGCCAGTGCGGCGTCGAAGAGCGCGCGGCGCTCGAAGCGCTCCTGCCGCTGATGCGCTCGGCGCTCAGCGGGCTGGAGGCCCATCGGCTTCCCGGCGCGCTCACCGGCCCCATCGCCCGCGGCGACAGCGCGGTCGTCCGCGCGCACCTGAGCGCGCTCTCCTCGCCTGGCGACGCGCGCGCGCTCGAGCTCTACCGGGCGCTCGGCGCGGCGCTGCTCGCCCTCTCGCAGAGGCTCGGCCGCGCTTCACCTGACCAGCTGCGGCTTATCGCCGCGGCGGTGTCGGGCGCGCGCGGCGGGGGACGCCGCGCCCGCTGACCGAGCGCACCGGGGACTGTGGCCAAGGCCGCTCGCGCCGATGCGTTTCGAGGCGCCGGCCAAGCCTGCTCGGCACACCCGAGCACGTTCCGTCCTAGTGCAACTTGGCCACCCCCCGGTCGTCCCGAGCATAGAGGCAACCAGCGGGAGCCTCGGAGTCGGGGGACTCGCGGATTCGCCTCTCGAGTCTGACTTGAACGACGACCACCCGTGAATTCAGCAGCTTCGGGACCTACGGCTCTTCGCCCGGAACCAACTGACGAAACCGACTTTCCGGGCGAAGACTGCGCCGACCTGCTCGCCTCTCACCGATGAGCTCCAATTATCTATGCTTTTGTTGATTGCGACTACACCGAAGGAAGGCGCCAAGCGAGCACCTTTCCTCAACCTTCGGATTCCGCCACCCGCGCGGCGGCGCATTCGCCGATTCCAATGCGCCTGTATTCTTTCGCGCACGCTGGAAAAGCACAGTCAGTTCGCGAACTTAGGAGGAAAGATTGTTCAACATCGATTAGAATGCGCCTGTCGCCAATTACGGGGTCCCAGCGCTCAATGGATTCGAACCACGAAGTCTTGCTGCGCTTCTTCTACTTGACCAGCGTCGGGGTGGTGACCCTGGTCTCGTTCTGGCTTCGTGGCAGCTACCGCCACCATTTCTTCGCCAACTGGTCCTGGGCCTATCTGTGCTTTTCGCTTACGGCCGTGCTGGACACCGCGACCACCGTGGTGGAGTGCTACCCGCCCATCTTCGTGGCGGCGGCCGCCTCTACCTCCCTCATCCCCTACTTCTTCATTCGCGCGGGGCACGAGATTGGCGAGCGCAGACCGGGCGCCTGGCTGATAGCGCTCCCCGCCCTGCTCTTCGCCCTGTCGCTCGGCCTGCGGTTGGCCCATCGCATCGAGGTCGCGCTCACGCCGCCGGCCGTCGTCATCGCCGTTGCCTTCATCTGGCTCGGGGGAGTCTTCTTCCGCAAGCCGCTCTCGCGAAACCGGTCGCTGCCCCAAGTCCTCGGCCTGCTGATGGTGCTCAAAGGGCTATGGGCCATCGCCTACCCGGTTCTCGCTCCGCAGGGCAGCGGCTGGCTGGGCTACTGGCTCGACACGGTGCTCCATCTGCTCATCGGAATGGCGATGCTCGTCTTCGTGCTAGAGCGCAGCGCCGAAGAGCTCCACCTGCTGGTGGAGAGCAATGCCAACCACTCGTTCTTCTTCGCCAACCCCCGCGGCGAGATCGTGAGTTGGAACAGCGGCGCCAAGCGGCTGCACGGGTTCGACGAGAAGGACGTCGTCGGCAAGCCCTTCTCGAACCTCGGGCGCGACCAGCAGCTCCTTCAGACCCCGAAATTGGCGACCGGCACTCCCACCGGCTGCGTCGAGCGGGAGGGCTGGTTTTGCCGCAAGGACAGCTCCCGGTTCTGGGCGCGGGTGATCATCTCGCCGGTCCTCGACCACAAGCAGTCCCTTCGGGGCTTCGCCATCCTCGTCAACGATCTGAGCGATCGGCGGCTGCTCGAAGAGGAGCGCACGCGCCTGGCCGTCGCGGTCCGGCAGTCGGTCGAAGGCGTCGTCATCGCCAACGGCGAGGGCCGCATCGAATACGTCAACCCTGCCTTCGAGCGCAGCCGGGGGATGACCGCGGCAAGCCTGCTCGGCCGTCCGCTCCAGGAGATCGATCTCGGCGGGGCGACCGACGGGCTGGCTGAAGCGATCGCGCGCAAAGACGGCTGGTACGGTCGAATCGCGCACCGCGAGGACGGGCAGCACGAGATCGTCGAGGACCTCGTCCTGTCGCCTACCTACGATGCCTCCGGCGCGGTCGATCTGTTCGTCCTTCGCATCCACGACGTCAGCCGCGAGATCGCCCTCCAGAAGCAGGTCCACGAGGCCCGCAAGATGGAGGAGATAGGCCGGCTCTCCGGCAGCATCGCCCACGAGTTTGGCAACCTGCTGGCGATCATCGTCTCCTACAACCACCTGCTGAAGAAGCGCGCCGAGGACCCGCTCATCGCCAAGAGTGTCGAGGCCATCGGGCGGGCCACCGGCCGGGCCGACCGCCTGATCCGGCAACTGCTCGCGTTCTGCCGCCAGGACGTGAAGGTGCCGCAGACGATCGAGCTGAACGGCTTCGTCTCTCAGCTCGTCAGCGTGGTGCGCCGAGTCGTTCCCGAGACGATCGCGCTGCGCGCCGACCTCGACCCCGCGGTCGATAAGATCCGGGTCGATCCCGAGCAGCTCGAGCAGGCGCTGATGAACCTGGTGCTCAACGGCCGCGACGCCATGCCCGACGGAGGGACGATCACGCTTCAGACGCGAGCCGTCACCCTCAACGGCGACGAGGAGGGCTGGAACCAGTCGCCCACCGCCGGCAAGCACTTCGAGCTCATCGTTTCCGACGAAGGGTGCGGCATGAGCCCGGAGACCCGGGCGAAGGTCTTCGAGCCGTTCTTCACGACCAAGCCCATCGGCAAGGGCACGGGGATCGGCCTGTCGGTCGTCGACACCTTCGTGCGCGAGGCAGGCGGGTCGATTCGGCTCGAAAGCGAGCTGGGGCGTGGCACGACGTTCCACCTGCTGTTCCCGGCGAGCACGATCGAGGCGACTCCGAAGCCGACCGAGCTGCCTCGCCCGGCTCAGGGCGCTCCGATCACGGTGCTGGTGGTCGATGACGAGCCGCTGCTCGGCCAGGCCGTACGCCGAATTTTGGAAGGACACGATTTCCGCACGCTGGGGGCGAAGAGCCCGGCAGAAGCGCTCGAGTTGAGCCAGCGCCACTCTGGGGCGATCGATCTGCTGCTCACCGATGTGTCGATGCCGGGGATGAGCGGCCCCACGCTCGCGGAGCTACTCCGGGGGGTCTACCCGGGCATGAAGGCACTGTTCATGTCCGGGCTCAACGATGACCCGATGACGCAGCACGCCCGCAGCAAGGGCTGCAGCTTCATCAACAAGCCATTCGAGCCGGAGGAGCTCCTCCGCATGGTTTCCGAACTGGTTGGAGGGGACAGCAAAAGGAGAGACCATGAGGAGGGCATCGGACTATCTTGACGTTGTCGACGCAGTAGTCAGCGACGGGTGCAATCGAGGGGTGGTCTTTCGCACCATCGACGACGGGCCGATTGACGGGCGGACCATCTCGCTGGACGGGCGCAGGCTGCTGCACTTCGGCTCCTGCAGCTATGTGGGGCTCGAGCTCGATCCGCGGCTGTGCGAGGGGATGGCGCGGGCCGCGGCCCGCTACGGCTCGCAGTTCGCCTCGTCCCGTCCCTACCTCTCCATCCCGCTGTACCAGGAGTTCGAGGGCCTGCTCGAGCAGCTCTTCGGCCTCCCGGTGCTGACCACGCAGACGATGACGCTCGCCCACGCGGCGACCCTGCCGGTCCTCATCGACGAGAAGGACGCGGTCCTGCTCGATCAGCACGTCCACAACAGCGTGCAGATGGCCGTCAACCACGTGCGGGTCCTGGGCACGACGGTAGAGGTGGTGCGCCACAACCGGCTCGATCTTCTCGCCGAGCGGATCGAGGAGCTGCGGATCAAGCATCGGAGGGTCTGGTACCTGGCCGACGGCGTCTACAGCATGGCCGGCGACCTCGCGCCGATCGACGGGCTCGTCGGCCTGCTCGATAAGTACGAGCAGTTCCACGCCTACGTGGACGACGCCCACGGCACGAGCTGGATAGGCAAGCACGGCCGGGGCTGGCCGCTCAGCCGCGGCCCGCTGCACCCGCGCATGGTGGTGACCGCGTCGCTGTGCAAGGCGTTCGCCGCGGCCGGGGCCGCCATCCTGGTCTCCGACCCGGAGCTGCGCCGTCGCATGAGGAACGTGGGGCCGACGCTGCTCTTCTCCGGGCCCATCTGGCCGCCGATGCTCGGCGCCGCCATCGCCTCGGCGCGCATCCACCTGAGCGACGAGATCGAGGAGCGCACCGCGGCGCTGCTCGAGCGCGTGCGCCTCTTCAACGAGCTCATCGGACAGACCGGCCTGCCGCTGATCTCGAGGGCGGAGACGCCCATCCGCTGCGTGGCCGTCGGCGTCCCGCGGGTCGCCTATAGCGTGGTCGCGCGGCTGAAGGAAGAGGGGTTCTATACCAACCCGGCGGTCTTCCCCGCTGTGCCCAAAGGCCGAGCCGGCATCCGCATGACCCTCACCCCGCATCAGACGCTCGACGACGTGCGCGCGCTCGTCTCGACTCTGCAGCGAGTCTTCCCGGAGGTCATCGAGGCCGACGGCTTTTCGCTGGATCGGGCCCGCCGCGGGCTGAGGAGCGGCAACGTCTGGGCCGGCGCGTCGCGCGCGGCGACGGGGCTGAGCCTGCAGCACGAGGAGTCGGTTACCCGGTTCGACCGCGAGGAATGGAACCGGCTGCTCGGGCGCGAGGTCTCGTCCAGCTACGACGCGCTCCTGCCGCTCGAGGCCACCTTCCGGGGCAACCCGCAGGCGCACGACAACTGGCGCTTCCATTACTTCGTCGTCCGCGACCGCAGCGGCAAGCCGGTGCTCGCCACCTTCTTCACCGACGCCATCTGGAAGGACGACATGCTCTCGCCGACCGCGGTCTCGGTTCGAGTCGAGGAGCGCCGGCGCGACAACCCGATGTACCTGACCTCTCGGACGCTCGCCATGGGCACGCTGCTGACCGAGGGCAACCACCTGTACCTCGACCGCAGCGCCGACTGGCGCAAGGCGATGTTGCTGCTGCTCGAAGCGGTTGGCGCCGAGCAAGTCCGCTGCCGTGCGACCAACTTGGTGCTGCGCGACTTCGAGTCAGAGGACGTCGAGATGGACGGCTTCCTCACCGAGCAGGGGTTTCTTCGCTTCGCCCTGCCCGAGAGCTACGTGCTCGACCTCGGCTGGAAGGATGAGGCCGAATGGCTCGCGGGCCTCTCGCGAAAAGCGCGCAGCCTCGTGCACGAAGCGATCGAGCGGTCGGGCAGCTACGAGGTGGAGATCCTTCGGCACGGCGGCAGAGAGCCGAGCAACGCCGAGCTGGAGCACTTGTTCTGGCTCTACCGGAACGTCAAGGCGAAGGCCATCGCCATCAACACCTTCGAGATGCCAAGCCAGTTCCTCCGACACGTCCTGGCCGTCCCGGGCTGGGAGCTGATGCTGCTGCGGCTCAAGCCGTCGAGCGGCGGTGATCCGGAGGGTCGCCCGGTCGCGATGGCGGTCAACAACACCAGCCGGGAGCATTACGTCGGGCTGATGGCCGGAATCGACTACCGCTTCGTGCCCGAGCACGGCGCGTATCGGCAGCTCCTGCTGCAGGTGGTGCGGCGCGCGCACGCGCACGGCGCGAAGAAGCTCCATCTCGGCATCGGGGCAAAAGGAGAGAAGCGGCGCCTGGGCGCGGCGCCTCGCCTGGCGAACATCTACGCGATGAGCGCGGACTCGTACCACTCCGACCTGCTCGTCCAGCTCATGTCGGACAGGGCCGCGGCCTGACTCTCGCCGAGCCGAGACCTCGCCGCGGCCTCGCGGGCAGAGGGCCAGCAGCGGCGCGCCTGCGTCGCTGTCGGCCCCTCAGCGAGCTGACCGCGGGCTTTGGTAGAGGCCGCGCTCGCGGATGTAGCTCAACACCTCGCGGGGCACGTGAGCCGAGACATCCTCGCCCCGGGCGAGCCGCTCGCGGACCTCGGTCGAGCTCACCTCCGGCAGCGCCGGGCCTTGGGCGAGCGGCGAGGGATACCCGGCGCGCGGGACAACGATGACCTCGACCATCCGCTCGATGCGATCGAAGTCCTTCCACTTCGACCGCTCCGGCAAGATGTCGCTGCCGATGACCAGGCTGAAGCGGTGTTCGGGGTAGCGCGCCATGAGCAGCTCGAGGACGTCCACCGTCTTGGAGCCGGCCGGCGCCAGCTCCTCGATCCGCGTCACCTCTACCCCGCCCGCAAAGCGCGCCGCCGCCCGCTCGCACATGCGCACCCTGTCGTCGAAGGGCGCCAGCACCTTCGCGAACGGGTGCTGGAAGACGGGCATCAGCCAGACGCGATCGACCTCGCGGGTCGCGAGGACGTAGTAGGCGTTCATCAGGTGGCCGACGTGCGGCGGGTTGAACGAGCCTCCGAGCAGCGCGATGCGCACCGAAAACCTCACGAGCGGTCAGCCGAGCAGACGGCCGAAGGCTCGAAGCTGAAAGTTGTCAAACAATTTTTCCGCCTCCGCGCTAGCGCAGCGACATCTTCCGCCGGGTCGCGAGGCTCATCGCGAACCGCCGCAGCTCCCGCCCGTCCAGACTGAAGGCGACGAGCTCGAGCGACGCCCCTTCGCCGGTGAGCAGCGCGAAGGACGGGCGCTGCACACTCGCCAGGCTGCCCGGAGTCACGAAGAACCGCAGGCCTATCTGCACCACGTTCGGCTCGGCGCTGTTGCCGTGGAAGAAGAAGACCGAAGTCTCGACGTTGTCGCGCTGCAGGTCGGCCTTGTCGTGGACGAGGCAGGCGATCCTGTCGGCGACGAGCTCGGGGAGGATGCGCGGGATCGCCGGGTCGCGGTACTGGAAGCTGGCGCGGTCGGGGACGCGCGCAAACCGCGCGATGTAGGCCTCGATCTCGTCCTTCTGGAGCTTGTAGGCCACCCCGCCCTGCTCCGCGGCGGCGCTCTTGGCGATGAAGGAGGCGACGTCGGCGAGAAAGTCGGCGTCGCTGTATTCGCTGCGGCCGCGCTTCTTTTCGCGCTTGCGCTGGAAGAGCTCGTCGACGTCGGCCCAGCGGCCGCCGAGGAAGAAGATGCGCTCGGCGCCCTTCTCGTCGATGAGCAGGTCGCACGCGTGCTCGAGCGCGTCCACGTCGCCTTGGCTGTCGGCAACCAGTCCGATCTTCACCTTGCCCCTCTCGAGCCTGCGCGGCCCCGAGCCCCTCAGTAGAGCAGGTAGCGGGCGCGCACCGGAAGGAAGCCCTTCAGGTCCTCCTCGAAGCCGGCCATGCAGCCGTCAAGATCGCGCCCGGCGTCGGTGCTCAGGCGCACCGAGTCGGTGCCGCACAGCAGGTCGATCGCGGGCTTGTCGTCCACGAACTCGTAGCGCTCGGTGCGCCAGCGGAAGGCGTCCCCCGCTACCTGCCTGGCCGCGCGCAGGACGGCTATCCCGGTGCGCACCGGCAGGAAGCTGCCGCGGTCGCGCACGTGGAGCATCACGCCGCCGCAGGTCTTGCCCGCATGCTTGTGGAACGTGGGCCGGAAGCTCACCGGGCGGAAGGCGACCCCCGGCAGCCGCTCGGCACGCAGCGCCTCGCAGAAGCGGTAAGGGTCGAGGAAGGGCGCGCCGATAATCTCGAACGGACGCGTGGTGCCACGGCCCTCGGAGAGGTTGGTGCCCTCGACCATGCAGAGCCCGGGGTAGACGCACGCCGTATCGACCGTGGGCATGTTCGGCGACGGAGGCACGAAGTCGAGCCCGGTCTGCTCCCACCACTGCTCGCGGCGCCAGCCCTCGCAGGGCACCACCGTCAGCTCGCAGCCGATGCCGTGCTCCTCGTTGAAGTAGCGGGCGAGCTCGCCGGCGGTCATGCCGTGGCGGTTGGGGATGGGGTACATCCCGACGAAGCTCTCGAAGCCCGGGCGCACGAGGTTGCCCTCGACCTGAGCCCCGGCGATGGGGTTCGGCCGGTCGAGCACGTAGAAGGCCAGCTTCGCCCGCGCCGCGGCCTTCATACACAGGGCCATCGTGTAGACGAAGGTGTAGTAGCGGCTGCCGACGTCCTGGATGTCGAAGACCAGGGCGTCGAGCCCGCGCAGCGACTCCTCGGTCGGCGAGAGCGACTCGAAGCGGTCGCCGTAGAGCGAGTAGACCGGCACCCCGCTTCGCGGATCGACCGCGTCGCCGACGCCGATCATGTCCTGGGCCTCGCCGCGCACCCCGTGCTCGGGCCCGAAGAGCGCCGCGAGCTCTACCCGAGGCGCGGCGCGCAGCAGGTCCGCGAGGTGCTCGAAGCGCTCGTCGACGCTCGTCGGGTTGCAGATGGCACCGACGCGCTTGCCCGCGAGCGGCGCGAAGCGCTGTGCGGCCAGGACCTCGAGGCCTGTGCGCACCCGCGGCCCCGACCAGGTTTGAGCTGTCATCGACCGCCTCCGTCCCTAGCGCGTGCCCGCCAACACGTACTCGAAGGTGACCGTGCGCGGCTTCTCCTTCGGATACGAGGCGTCCTTGAAGCAGAAGTAGACGAGCGCGGCGAGCACCGGATCGTGCACCGTGTCCTCGATGAGCTCGACGCTGGCGGCCTTCTCGCCCTCTCCGATGGTCACCTTCACGCTGAACTTGCCGCCGAGGTTGCGGTTGGCCTCCTGGCGCGCCAGGAACTCCTTGTTCAGCCGGCGAAAGACATCGTTGTACAGGCGGTTGATGCCGCCGCGCAGGGGCTTGTCTGGCAAGGCGGCGGTCTTCTCGAGCTCGGCGAGCTCCTGATCGACGCCCTCGGCGCCGCGCTCCCTCGCGAGGCGGTAGGCCTCGATCGAGCCGACGAGGTCGTCGCGCTGGCGTAGCAGCCGCGCGAGCGTCAACTGGATCGCCGCATCGTCGGGCTTGCGCTCGGCGGCCTGGCGCAGCGCCCCCTCGGCGCCCTCGAGGTCCTTGTCCGCCTGGCGAAGCTCGGCGACCCGGAGCAGTGGGGCGGGATCGGCCTCGTCGTATTGGGCGAGCCGCTCGAGGACGCGGATCTCGTCGTGCGCGCGCGCCAGCGCCCGGTAGGCGTCGGCCAGCGCCTGCGCGGTGTCCCGGTTCGGCGAGACCTCCATCGCCGCCTCGAAGTCAGCGGCCGCGCCCTCGATGTCGCCCTTCTGCAGCTTCATCCGCCCCACCGCGACCCTCGCTTCGGCGTTCTGCGGATCAAACTCGAGCAGCTTCGACTGCAGGGCGATGGCCAGATCGGCGTCCTTGGCCTCGACCGCGATCTTCGCCAGCGCGCGGATGGCCCGCACGTCGTCGGGGTCGACCTTCAGCGCCCGCTCGAAGAGGCCCTTGGCCGCCGGGTCGCCCATCTGCTCGAGCGTCAGGCCGAGGCCGACGAGGGCCTCCTCCCAATCCGGCGCCTTGGCGAGGACGGCCTCGTAGGCGAGCTTCGCCTCGGCCAGCTTCTCGCGCTTGCGCAGCACGTCGGCCAACCCGACCTCGGCGGGAACGAACCCGGGCACCGCCTTCAGGGCGCGCTCGAGCTCGCCCTGTGCCTGATCGAGGAAGCCCTTCCACTCCAGGTAGATGAGGCCGAGCGCGGTCCACATCCAAGGATCGTCGGGATTGAGCTTGGCGAGCGCGTTGATCTCCAGCCACGCCTCCTCGCTCGGCGCGCCGATCCAGGCGAGGTAGAGCTTGAGCTTCGGGTCGCCCTGCAACTGCGAGGCCTGCTCCTCGAGGCTCTTGCGGACCTTGTCCGCTTCGCCCTTTCGCACCCGGGCGGTAATCGCCCGCAGGGTCGTCGCTACGCTCCGGTCAGCCTCGAGCCGGCTGACAGCAGGCGTCTCGATGGGCTTCACCTCGGGTCCCGTGGCGCAGGCGATGGAGGTCGCGAGGAGAAAGAGAGTCGCTTTTCGCATGGAGCTCACCCCGATGAATCAGGTCCGCTCCCGACGTCTAGGGCGCGGGAGCTTTCGATCCTAGTCCTTGTACTACTGGTGACGCTCGAATTTGTGCTCGCCGCCAGGCCGAACCCGCCGCGCTCGCGCCGTCTCAGCCCGCGCTGGTCGGCGTTATCCGGCCAGAGCGCCAGCGTCAATTTCGCTTCCTTTGAAGATACTCGATAGCCTCGCGAGCGGACCTGCGGCTGTCGCAGCCGAACAGCGCGTGCAGGACTCCCTCGCCAGACTCGTCGGCGAAGCTCGACTCCTTCAAGTCCTCCAGCGCCGGGATCGCGCGGAGGTCGTCGAGCCGGGCCAGGCTCCGGGCGGCCTGGGCGCGCACCTGGCACTTCGAGTCCGCGAGCGCGCCGACCAACCGCTCGAACGCCAGGTCCTCCCGGCCTTTGGCGGCCCTCTCGTAGCGCCTCAGCGCACCCTCCCAGTCGCCGCGCTCCTCGCGCAGCCGCCCCTCGAAGTAGACCTTGCGCGCGCCGGGCTCGAGCTTGTCGATCTGCTCCCGGGCGAGCTCGAAGTCCCCGCGGCCGAGGGCGCGCTCTATCGGGTTCGACAAGGCGGCGACGAGCAGGCAGGCCGCGATCGCGCCGGCGGCGAGCGCCGCCGCGCCCAGGCGCACCGAGCGGGGAAGAGCGCTCAGGCGCCCGGCGAGCGCGCTCGAGCGCTGGCCCGCGCCCTTCAGGCCCCGCGCGGCCCCTTCCGCGAGCGCGCCGAGGTGGGCGAGCAGCTCGCTCGACCCCTCGAGGTTCTTCGGATCGGGCGGCGGAAGAGCTTGCAGCCGGGCGAGCGCCAGGCCGCCGTATGGCGGCCCCTCGTGCGCGGGCCCTCCGTGCGCCTCGCCGGACGCGGCCTCGCGCGGCGCCGGCGTCGCCGAGGCGAGCCGGTAGTCGCCTTGCGGCACCCGGTAGACGCGCACCTTCTCCGGGATGCCCTTGAGCTCGAACAAGCCGCGCTCCTCGGAGGGCACCTCGGCCTTGTTCATCGCCAGATAGACCGCTTCGGTAAACAGGACCTCGCCGGCCTCGGCGATACCCTCGACGCGGGCGGCGATGTTGACCGGCTCGCCGAAGACGTCGCCCTTTTCCACCCGGACCTCGCCCATGTTGACGGCGACGCGCACGCGGATGGCCTCGGCCTCGGGCACCCGCCGGTTGTAATCCCAGAGCCGGTCCTGGATGGCGACGCCGCACAGGACCGCCTGCGTCGGCGACTCGAAGACGACGAGAAAGGCGTCGCCGATGGTCTTGACCAGCCTGCCGCCGAACGACTTGAAAACGGGCATCAGCAGCGCGTCGTGCACCCGGAGCATCCGCTGGTTCTGCTCGTAGGTCTGCTGGCTGGTGCGCGCGGTGAAGTCCTTGATGTCGGTAAAGACGATGGCGAGGTTCGCGGTTTTCATGGGTATTCGAGAGCGGCCAGCGAGCGATGCTAACAGAAGCTCGACGCGCCCGACCGCGGGCGCCTCCGCGCGGCTTCGCGACGGCTTTTGTAAACCGGCAAGTGTTCTTGATTTCCCGACGCTTGGTTGATAGCTAGCTGCTCTTCTTCACCGGGCACTTCCCGCCTCGCCCGGACTAGGAGCCTGGATGAACACCGAGACTTCATCAGGCGCAACCAAGCAGAAGAAGTTTCGCGGCGTGGTCGTCATCAATCGCGACAACTGCAAGGGTTGCGCGTTCTGCGTCGAGTTCTGCCCTACGCACGCGTTGGAGTTGGACAAGGCGTACAACGCGAAGGGCTATCACCCCCCAGTCTTCGCCAAGCCCGAGGCCTGCAACGGCTGCGACATGTGCGGCCTGTACTGCCCGGACTTCGCCATCTTCGGCTACCGCGAAAAGGCCGAGGAGACCGCCTAGAGGAGCGCCATGAAGGCTGATCCCAAGGGAGTTCTCACCGGAAGCCACTACCTCGATGGCGATCACGCGTGTAGCGAAGGCGCGCTCGCCGCCGGATGCCGCTTCGCCGCGGGCTACCCGATCACCCCGTCGACCGAGGTCGTCGAGCGCATCGCGGCCCGCTTCCCGCTCGTCGGCGGCACCTTCATCCAGCTCGAGGACGAGCTCGCCGCCTCCATCGCCGTGCTCGGCGCCGCGTGGGGCGGAGCCAAGGCCCTCACCGTCACCTCGGGCCCGGGCTTCTCGCTGATGATGGAGCACATCGGGTTTGCGGCGATGACCGAGACCCCGGTCGTCTACATCGACGTGCAGCGCGGCGGTCCCTCGACCGGCCTGCCGACGCTGCCCGCGCAGGCCGACATGATGCAGGCGCGCTGGGGCTCGCACGGCGACTACCGGCTCATCGCGCTCTGCCCGAATTCGCCGCAGGAGTGCTTCGACCTGACGCTCCACGCCTTCAACCTCGCCGAGCAGTACCGCGTGCCGGTGGTGGTGATGCTCGACGAGGTCGTCGGGCACATGACCGAGAAGGTGGTCATCCCGCCGGCCGATAAGGTCGAAATCACCCCGCGCCGCTGGACCGACAAGCCGCCCGGCGAGTTCCTGCCGTTCGCGCCGCGCGAGGACATGGTCCCCGACATGTGCATGGCGGGCGAAGGCTACCGCTTCCACATCACCGGCCTGACGCACGACGAGCGCGGCTACCCGGCGATGAACGCGGCCACGCACGAGAAGCTGGTGGGGCGGCTGGTCGACAAGATCGAGAAGAACGCCGACAAGATCCTGCGCTGGGAGGAGAAGGACACCGAGGGCGCCGACGTCGTCATCGTCTCCTACGGCATCACCTCGCGCGTCGCGCAGCGCGCCGCCGAGATGGCGCGCAAGAAGGGCGTGAAGGTCGGCAGCTTCCGGCTCATCACCGCCTGGCCCTTCCCCCACAAGCGCATCGCCGAGCTGTCGCGGTCGGTCAAGTCGCTCGTCGTCCCCGAGCTCAACCTCGGCCAGATGTCGCTCGAGGTCGAGCGGGCCGCGGCCGGGCGCTGCCGGACCATCCCGGTGCTCCACGCCGGAGGGGCGGTCCACAAGCCGGAAGCCATCCTCGACGCGATCATGGAGGTCGCCCGATGAGCGAGCTGCGCGAGCATCCCGTCAACAAGTTCCTGCGAATGGACCGCATGCCGAGCATCTGGTGCCCGGGCTGCGGTATCGGCACGACCGTCAACTGCTTCACCCGCGCGCTCACCGAGTGCGGCAAGGACCTCAACAAGGTCGCCATCGTCTCGGGCATCGGGTGCACCGGGCGCGTCGCCGGTTATCTGAACCTCGACTCCTTCCACACCACGCACGGCCGGGCGATCCCCTTTGCCACCGGGCTGAAGCTGGCCAACCCCGAGCTCGACGTGGTCGTCTACTCGGGCGACGGCGACCTGACCGCGATCGGCGGCAACCACTTCATCCATGCCGCCCGGCGCAACAGCGACCTGCTGTGCATCTGCGTCAACAACTTCACCTACGGCATGACAGGCGGCCAGGTGACGCCGACCACGCCGGAGCCGGCCATCGCCTCGACCACGCCCTACGGCGCCTTCGAGCCGACCTTCAACCTGCCGCACCTGGCCGCCTCGTCCGGCGCGACCTACGTCGCGCGCTGGACGAGCTACCACGTGCGCCAGCTCGCCAAGTCGATGCGCGAGGCCCTCTCGAAGAAGGGCTTCCGCTTCATCGAGATCATCGCCCCCTGCCCCACGCTCTACCTGCGCCGGAACCGGCTCGGCGAGGCGCTCAACGAGATGCGCTTCTACAAGGAGAAGAGCGTCATCAAGCACGGAGCCGACACGCGCGAGGCCGCCCTCGACTATCGCGGGCAGATCGTGGTCGGCACCTTCGTCGACACCCGAAGGCCCACCTGGCTCGAGGCGATGAACAAGCGGATGAGCACCGCGCTCGGCGAGAAGTTCGTCCCCTACGACCCGCCCACGCGCGAGCCGAAGGTCTGAGGAGAGAAACGATGGCCCTCAACGAGATCAAGATCGGTGGTCTGGGCGGCCAGGGCGTCATCCTCGCTGGCATCATCATCGGCAAGGCGGCCGCGCTCTACGACGACAAGTTCTCGACGCTCACCCAGGCGTTCGGCCCGGAGGCGCGCGGCTCGGCCTGCAGCGCCCAGGTCGTCATCGACGACCAAGCGATCGCCTATCCCTACGTCACCCGGCCCCACTACCTGGTGACGATGTCCCAGGACGCCTTCGCCAAGTTCAGCCCCGAGCTGCGCGAGGACGGCGTGCTCATCATCGACGAGGACCTGGTCAAGCCGACCGGCCTGCCGCCCGGCGTCAAGGTCTTCGGCATCCCGGCGACCCGCTATGCCGAGGAGATCGGGCGCAAGCAGGTGCTCAACATCATCATGGTCGGCTTCTTCACCGCGGTCACCGGACTCGTCAGCGAACAGGCCGCACGCAAGGCGGTCGCCGAGTCCGTCCCCGGAAGCACGGTCGATCTGAACCTGCGCGCCTTCGAGCGGGGCTTCGCCTACGGAAGGGAGCTGCGCGCCCGGCGGAGCTGATCGCGCCCGACGGGAAGCGCGGTCCAACGAGCCCCTTCGCGCCGCGAGGGGGCTCTTCATTTGCGGGCCCAGAGCCTCAGCCACAGCGGCCAGGCCGCACCCTCTTCGCCGTCGCGGCGGTGCGCTCCCCCACCCGAGGGGCTTTGCTTTGGGCGGCCCGGGAAGGAGCTTTGTCCCCTTTCGGGCGTCACCCGCGAAACGGGAGCGGGGCGCGCGCGCCTTGCGCACCCGAGAGCCGGATAACTACCCTCGCGCACTTCTCGCCTCTCCCACCCCCGACCACCTTCAGGGAGAAGGCGCAGCGAAGGAGGCCCCCTCGTGCTCAGGCCCTGGACCCGCTGCTACGAGCCGCACGTTCCCGAAGTCCTGGAGGTGCCTTCGACCCTCCTGTCCGACTGCCTCGTCGAGAACTCCAAGAAGTACTCCGACCGGGCAGCGACCGTCTTCTTCGGCGCCCGGTTGACCTATCGCGCCCTCAACGAGGCCGTCGACCGCTTCGCGGCGGGGCTGCAGCAGCTCGGCGTGGTCAAGGGCGACCGGGTCGCGCTCCACATGCCCAACTGCCCCCAGTTCGTCATCGCCTACTACGGAGCGCTTCGCGCCGGGGCCATCGTCGTGCCCTGCAACCCGCTCTACGTCGCGCGCGAGCTGCAGCACCAGCTCGTCGACTCGGGGGCGAAGGTGGCGGTGGTGCTGAGCGCCTTCTACAACACGCTGCAGAGCGTGCGGGCCTCGACCCCGCTCGAGCACGTCATCGTCGCCAACATCAAGGACTACTTCCCCGTCCGCCTGAGGGCGGCCTTCACGCTGCTCAGGGAGCGCAAGGAGGGCCACCGCGTCGACCTTCGCGGCGAGCCGCGCACGCTGCGCTTCACCGAGTTCCTCGCGCGCGCCCCGCGGCTGCCCCAGCCCATCCGCGTCGCCCCCGAGGACAGCGCCTGCCTGCTGTACACCGGCGGCACCACGGGCACGCCCAAGGGCGCCGAGCTGACGCAGCGCAACCTGCTCGTCAACGCCGTGCAGTGCCACGTCTGGTTCAACACCAACATCGGCAAGGAGGTCGTCACCTGCGCCCTGCCGTTCAGCCACGGCTACGGGATGACCACCTGCCTCAACTACGGCGTCTTCGCGGCCTCGACGCTGTTGCTCATCCCCAACCCGCGCGAGCTGAAGCACGTGCTCGAGACAACGCACAAGTACCGGGCGACCTTCCTGCCCGGCGTCCCGACGCTCTTCCTCGCGCTGAGCAACTACAAGGACGTCGCCCGCTATGACCTAAGCAGCGTGCGCGCCTGCATCAGCGGCGGCGCGACGCTCAGCCGGCAGGTCAAGGAGCGCTTCGAGGCGCTCACCGGCGGCAAGGTCGTCGAAGGGTACGGCTTGAGCGAGGCCTCTCCGGTCACGCACGCCAACCCCGTCTACAGCGGCGGCGTCGTCGGCGCCATCGGGCTGCCGTGGCCTGAGGTGGACTGCAAGATCGTCAGCACCGACGACGGGGAGACCGAGCTCGGCCCGGGCGAGAGGGGCGAGCTCTGGATTCGCGGGCCGCAGGTGATGAAGGGCTACTGGAAGCAACCCGAGGAGACCGAGACCATCCTGCGCGACGGGTGGCTGCGCACCGGCGACATCGCGAGCATGGACGAGCAGGGCTACTTCATCCTGCACGCGCGCAAGAAGGACCTGATCATCGCCGGCGGCTACAAGATCTATCCGGGCGAGATCGAAGAGACGCTCTGCCAGCATCCCCAGGTCGCCGAAGCGGCAGCGGTCGGCGTGCCTCATCCCTACCGTGGCGAGACGGTGAAGGTCTTCGTCGTTCCGAAGGACGGCGCCGCGCTCAGCGAGCAGGAGATCATCGGCTGGTGCAAGGAGCGGATGGCCAAGTACAAAGTCCCGACCGCGGTCGAGCTCCGCCCCGAGCTGCCCAAGTCGGCAGTCGGCAAGGTGCTGCGGCGCCGGCTGGTCGAGCCGGCTCCTGCTGAGGCCCGCGCCGCCAGCGCGCCTCCCGCGTGATGGACGCCGTCCGAGCGGCCGGAGAAACCTCGGTCTCGACTGCGCGCCAGCGTTCTCGAAGGCGCCCCGCCGGTCTCTTGCGCAGCTGTCGAGAGGCCAGGGCGCGCGGGCGGGCGACATCGGGCGCTCTCGCCACGCTTCCCTGACCGCAATCGCCATCGAGCGATGCTTCTTCGCCTGCCGCGCCCTCGCGGGCTGCGCTGCAACACGCCGCCTGCCGGAACACCGGACCGGAGCTTCGGGCTCGGCGGCCCAGCTCGACGCACCGCTCGCCCACTCTCCCGAGGCCCGAAGCGCCGCTCGTGTCGAGCGCCTGCTTCCACGCTGCGGACAAACCGTCCCTGCCCACCAGCGAGCTATCCGCCCGCAAAGCTGCCTGTCCGGCGGCCGGCACGCCCGCCGGCCGCTATATCAGTTATGCGCCTTGGAACACCCGACCTCGGGAAGGCTGTTTGCACCACGAGACCCTGAATCTTTCGGGGTCGCGCGCGGCCAACGCGGCGGAGAAGCCTTGGACATGCACGAAGACCAGGATCGAGCGGCACGGAAGCCTCCGGAGCACCTCGAGTCGGTGACTATCCGGTTTGCGGGCGATTCGGGCGACGGAATGCAGCTCGTCGGCATGGAGCTCGCTCGGGCGTCGGCAAGGCAAGGCAACGACCTCGTCACCCTGCCCAACTATCCGGCCGAGATCCGCGCCCCCGCCGGCTCGCTGTCGGGCGTCTCGGGCTTCCAGCTCCAGTTCGGCGCCCGGCGCGTCTACACGCCGGGCGACAAGCCCGACGTGCTCGTGGTCATGAACCCGGCCGCCTTGAAGGTGAACCTGGCCGAGCTGCGCCCGGCCGGCATGATCATCGCCAACCGCGACGGCTTCGGCGACCGGGCGCTCGGCCTGGCCGGCTATTCGAGCAACCCCCTCACCGACGGCAGCCTCGCGGGCTACGCCGTGCACGCCATCGACATCGGCACGCTCACCGCCTCCGCCCTCGACGGGCTCGGCCTTGCCCACAAGGACGTCGCGCGCTGCAAGAACTACTTCGCGCTCGGCCTGCTCTTTCGCATGTACGACCGCGATCCCGAGCCCGAGCTCGCGAGCATCCGCGCGCGCTTCGCGAAGAAGAACCCGGTCTTCGGCGAGGCGAACGCCAGGGCCTTCCGCGCGGGCTTCGACTACGCCGAGAACACCGAGACCCTGCCGCGCTTCCACGTCCCGCCGGCCTCCATCCGACCCGGGCGCTACCGCCATGTGACCGGCAATCAGGCCGCCGCCCTCGGCCTGGCCGCCGCCGCCCACCTCGCGGGCCTGCGCCTCTATCTCGGCAGCTACCCCATCTCGCCGGCCTCCGAGATCCTCCACGAGCTCGCGCTGCTGCGGCAGCACCGGGTCATCGCCTTCCAGACCGAGGACGAGATCGCCGCGATCACCTCGTGCATCGGCGCCTCCTTCGGCGGCGCGCTCGCCGCCACCAACACCTCCGGGCCGGGCCTCGCCCTGATGAGCGAGGGCCTCTCGCTCGCCGTCATGCTCGAGCTGCCGCTCGTGGTCATCGACGTGCAGCGCGGCGGCCCGTCCACCGGCCTGCCGACCAAGACCGAGCAGGCGGACCTGCTCTTCGCGCTCTACGGCCGACACGCCGAGAGCCCTCTTCCGGTCCTCGCCGCCGCGACGCCCGCCGACTGCTTCGACATGGCCATCGAGGCCTCGCGCATCGCGCTCAAGTACATGACCCCGGTGCTGCTGCTGACCGACGGCTTTCTCGCCCAGAGCGCCGAGCCGTGGCGAATCCCCAAGCCCTCGGAGCTGCCGCGCTTGAAGGTGAGCTACCGCACCGAGCCCGACGGCTTCGCCCCCTACCTGCGCGATCCCAAGACGCTCGCCCGGCCGTGGGCGGTGCCCGGCACGCCCGGGCTCGAGCACCGCATCGGCGGCCTCGAGAAGGACTTCGTCACCGGCGCCATCTCCTACGACCCGCTCAACCACGAGCGGATGGTCGAGGTGCGCGCCCGCAAGGTCGCAAACATCGCCGACGACATCCCTCCGCTCGAGGTCCTGGGCGAGCAGGAGGGCGACCTGCTCGTCATCGGCTGGGGCTCGACCTACGGCGCCATCGGCGCGGCCGTGGCCGCCGCGCGCGCCCGCGGCCGCCGCGTGGGCCAGGCGCACCTGCGCCACCTCCATCCCCTGCCTCGCAACACGGGCGAAGTGCTGCGCCGCTTTCGCCGGGTGCTCGTCCCCGAGAACAACACCGGCCAGCTCCGCCGGCTGCTGCGCGAGGAGCTGCTGATCGATGCCTCGGGCCTCAACGTCGTCCAGGCCCGCCCCCTCAAGGTCAGCGAGATCGCCGAAAAGATCGAGGAGCTGCTTCAGCCATGAGCGACACGAACCCCACTCCGGACCTCCCCGCGCTGACGCGCAAGGACTTCGAGAGCGGCCAGGCCGTCCGCTGGTGCCCCGGGTGCGGCAGCTTCTCGGTGCTCGCGCAGGTCCAGAAGACCCTGCCGACCCTCGGGGTGCCGCGCGAAAAGCTCGTCTTCGTCAGCGGCATCGGCTGCAGCTCGCGCTTCCCGTACTACATGAACACCTACGGGCTGCACGGCATCCACGGCCGCGCGCCCGCCGTCGCCACCGGCCTGAAGCTGACGCGCCCCGACCTCGAGGTCTGGGTCGCCACCGGCGACGGCGACGCGCTGTCGATAGGCGGCAACCACCTCATCCACGCCCTGCGCCGCAACGTCGGCTTGAAGATCATCCTCTTCAACAACCGCATCTACGGCATGACCAAGGGCCAGTCCTCGCCGACCTCGGTGCTCGGTCAGAGGACCAAGTCGGCGCCCTTCGGCAACATCGACCTGCCGTTCAGCCCGCTCTCGGTGGCCCTCGGGGCCGAGGCCACCTTCGTCGCGCGCAGCATCGACGCCGAGCCCAAGCATTTGGGCGAGATGATCGAGCGCGTCGCGCGCCACCACCGCGGAACCGCGCTGCTCGAGGTCTTCCAGAACTGCGTCGTCTTCAACGACAAGGCCTTCCGCGGGCTGCTCGACAAGGAGACCAAGGCCGACCATCAGCTCGTCCTCGAGCACGGCAAGCCGATGCTCTTCGGCAAGGAGCGCTCCAAGGGCCTGCGCTTCAACCCGCAGCGCTTCGGCCTCGAGGTCGTCGAGCTCGGCAAGGACGGCGTCACCGAGGCGGACATCCTCGTCCACGACGAGAAGGCGACGAGCCCGGGCCTCGCCCTCATGCTCGCGGGCCTGACCCCGCCCGACTTCCCGACGCCCCTCGGCGTGCTGCGCGCGCTGGAGCGCCCGGTCTACGAGCAGGTGGCTCACGGCAACGAGCGGGCCGCCATCGAGAGCCAAGGGCCCGGCAGCCTGGAGAGCCTGCTCGAGTCCGGCGAGAGCTGGGAGATTCGGTAGCGACGGTCGAGAGTCGAGGGTCGAGGGTTTGATGGGGGCGCAGGCGGTGCGCCCGGCGAGGAATCGACACGCTCGCCGAACGCGCGCTTGGGCCGCGCGATGCGACGCTTCGCAACGCGCCGGCTGCCGGCCCTGGATGTCGATGGGTGCGTTTCGCGCGCGTGGGTTCGTCCGCACCCATCGCAGCGCGACCGCGCTTCTCTCGCGACGCGCGCGACCGCCGGAGAGGTCGGCCGCGCCTGCCGCAGCTCGCGTCCGCTAGGTCGGGCGGAACCCATCGCCTGGGCGCCCGCGCTGCGGGTCGGAACCCAGCGCGCCCGCCGCCCGGAAGCTTGTTCGGCCCTCGGCTGTTCTTGCGGTCGATAGCGCGACTTCAGGCTTTCGGAAACGTTCTGCTCGCTCGCTGCATCCAATGGTCGAAATCCTGCAGGGAGGAGCGGCCATGGCGACCATCAAGCCCCGTCTCAACGTCAACCGCGCCCGCAGCCCGAAGGTACGGCAAGCACACCGCGCCGCTCGAGTCTCTGGGCTGTCCGGCTACCTCAACGGTCTGGGGCGCTTTCGCCACCTGACGCGAGAAGAGGAGATCGAGCTGTCCCGGCTCGCTCGCCGCGGCGATCGCGCCGCTCGCGACAGGCTGGTGACCGCCAATCTGGCCCTGGTCGTCTCGATCGCTCGCAAGTACGCCCACGGCGGCTCGCGCATCGACGACCTGGTCCAGGAGGGCAACATCGGGCTGCTCAAGGCGACCGAGCACTACAACCCGAAGAAGGGCACGCGCTTCGCCACCTACGCGGTCTGGTGGATCCGCGCCTACATCCAGCGCCACGTGCACGACAACCGCAGTCAGGTGCGCGGCGGCGAAAGCCAGCGCGCGAGCATGAGCGACCTGTCGCTCGACGTCACTCTGGCCGACGACGGCGACGTCACCCACCTCGAGCGGCTCGTCGACGAGCGCGACACGCCCGAGGAAGGCTACCTGCGCACCGAGAGCGACGCGCAGGTCCGCGCGGCGCTGCTGCGGGTGCGCAAGCGGCTCGGGGATCTCGGCTGGGACATCCTCGAGGAGCGGCTGAAGCAGGACTCGCCACGCACGCTCGAGGAAATCGGCAAGCGCTGGGGCGTCTCGCGCGAACGGGTGCGCCAGGTCGAGCTACGCACCAAGTCGTTCCTGTCGCGCTACTTGGAGCCGCTCGCGGCGTAGGTCGGGTCCCTCGATCGCCTCGACCTGCTGTGCTGCCGATGGCACGCTTGCCCGGCTTCTCACCGGTACGCGTCCCGGCGCGATTTTCGGTCGCGGTCGGCGGCTCGCGAAAATCGCGACTCGATTTCGCCTCTCTTGGTCTCTCGGGGACGAAATCGCGGCGCGATATCTCGATTCGGACGACCGGGCGCGAATATCGCGCCGCGATATTCGCGCCCCAGCCGCCTCGACGAAGAAGTCGCGTCACAATGGGGCCGCCAAGGCGCCTTGCCGGCCAAAGACGTGACGCGTGAACGACCGTCGATCCGAAAAACCCGGCGTTTCGCGGCTCGAAGTCGGCGTCGCTCGCCGAAACCTCCAAGAATCGCCTCGCGGAAACAGCACCTGGCCGGATCGGGCGCCACTGCGCACCCGAATCCGGCCCGTTGGCGCCCGTTTGGGGTCGCGCCCCGGCCGCATCGCCCCCGCGCGGGCGGTGAGCACACCAAGGGGTCGCGGTGCAGACGCCCCCCGGAGTGACCCCGCGGATGGCACCGGCACGCCCCCGTTCGGCGCCGACGGTGGCGCTGGATCCGCCCGGTCGGCCGCTACTTGCGAGCGGCGTCGACGATCGCCGCCCGGACCTCTTCGCGGTGCGCGTCGTCGCGGTACGGATGGCGCGGCCAGAAGAAGCCTCGCAGCCCGTCGCCCCTGCGCCGCGGGACGACGTGGACGTGGACGTGCGGCACGCTCTGGCTGACGCCGTTGTTCACCGCGACGAAGAAGCCCTCGGCCTGCAGCGCGACCTCGACCGCGCGCCCGAGCCGCTGCGTGGTGCCGAAGACCGCCGAAATCTCCTCGGGCTTCAGGTCGAGCATCGTCGCGCGATGCTGCTTGGGCACGACGAGCACGTGCCCGGGGAACAGCGGCCGATGGTCCAGGAAGGCGAGCGTGCTCTCGTCCTCGAAGACGATCGGAGCCTCACGCTCGCCCCGGATGATCTGGCAGAAGACGCAGGGCTTCTCCCCCGGCATCGCTCACCTCCGTGCCCGGCGGCGTCCGACGAGCCCGAGCAGCAGCGCCGCACTCAACGCCAGGCTCGAGCTGCCGCCGCCCGCGCCGCAGGAGCAGCCCGCGCTGACCAGGACCTCGGCCGGGACCTCTTCGCTCGGCGCCTCGCCGGCATCGGGAAGCGCTCCAGCGTCGGCGACTCCGGCGTCCGGTGCGCCCGCGTCGTCGCCGGCCTCGGTGCCCGCGTCGTCGGCGGGCAGTCCGCTGTCTTCCTCGGGCAACCCGGCGTCGGCCGGCGGCGCGTCGCCACAGGCGTCGCCCGTGCCGTCGGCGTCGAAGTCGGCCTGGTCGGGGTTGCTGACGAGCGGGCAGTTGTCCGAAAGGTCGGGCACGTCGTCGCCGTCGTCGTCGAGATCGCAGGCGTCGCCCTGGCCGTCGCCGTCGAGGTCCGCCTGATCGGCGTTCGGCACGGCGCGGCAGTTGTCCTCCTCGTCGGCGATGCCGTCCGAGTCGTCGTCCGGATCGCAGGCGTCGCCGGCGCCGTCGCCGTTCGAGTCCGCCTGGTCGGCGTTGGCGGCGAGCGGGCAGTTGTCCGCGCTGTCGGCGACTCCGTCGGAGTCGTCGTCCGAATCACAGGCGTCGCCCTGCCCGTCGCCGTCGGTGTCGAGCTGGCCGGCGTTCGGGACCAGGCGGCAGTTGTCGATCCCGTCGGCCACGCCGTCGCCGTCGTCGTCCGCGTCGCACGCGTCGCCCTGGCCGTCGCCGTCCGCGTCGGCCTGGTCGGAGTTCGCGAGGCCGGGGCAGTTGTCCGAGCTGTCCGCGACCCCGTCGCCGTCGTCATCGCCGTCGCAGGCGTCGCCGAGCCCGTCGCCGTCGGCGTCGGCCTGATTCGCGTTCGGCACGAGCGGGCAGTTGTCCGCGCTGTCCGCGACCCCGTCGCCGTCGTCGTCCGAGTCGCAGGCGTCGCCCTGGCCGTCCGAGTCGGTGTCGCGCTGGTCGGCGTTGGCGACGCTCGGGCAGTTGTCCTGCTCGTCGAGCTTGCCGTCGCCGTCGGTGTCCACCGGCACGTACGTCTTGGTCAGCCCGATGCTGCCCCAGACCGTGCCGCCGGCGGTCACCGTGCGCGTCGAGGAGCCGGGGTCGTAGCCGCTCGCGGTCGCGGTGACGGTGTAGGTCCCGGGCGCGAGGTTGAACTCGAAGGCCCCGACCGAGTTGGTGACCACGCTCGGGCCGCCCTGGACGGTGACGGTCGCGCCGGGGATGCGGCGGGAGCTGTCGGGCGCCTCGTAGACGACGCCGGTGTAGACGCCGGTGCTGCCCGGGGTCGCGGCGAAGAGCGCGAGGTGGTTGGCGACCACGCGCTCGGAGCCGTCGGACGGACGGTTCACCACGCCCACGCCCGAGACGTACATCGTCGAGGAGCCGCCGCCGTCGAGGTTGAGGCCGTTGTGCGCGCCCAGGCGCTTGAGCTCGTTGCCCAGCTCGGCGCAGGTCATCCCGACGCTCGAGGTCGAGCGCCCGTCGACGACGAGCAGGTAGAGCGTCTTCTTGTCCTGCGACAGGCCGACGGCGGTGCGCGGCTGGCGCGAGGTGCAGTGCGAGGGATCGTTCATGCCAGTAGGCACGACGCGTCCACGAGCACGTGCGGCCTGCCGGAGACGACCCCGTCCATCCACGAGCCGTCGAAGGCAAGGATGTGAGCGGGCGTGTAGATCTCGGCGCGCGCGCCGCCGACGGCGATGTTGCCGCTCCAGGTCGAGTCGACCGAGCCGGACCAGACCGCGCCGCCGCCGGCCGCCAGGCCGATGGGCACGTAGCCGGTGTAGTTGAAGAAGTCCCCGTTGATCGCCGCCTGGGCGGAGACGAGCCGCGCGTAGCTCGAGGTGGTGCGCTTCTTCTGGGCCTCGGTGGTCGCGTCGAGGCGTATGCCCGGCGTGTTCAGATCGACGACGAGGACGTGGATGCTCCAGTTCGGGTTCGAGGTGGTGCGGTGGAGGCGCCGAACGCCAGAGAACGGAGTCGTCCACGAGTCGCCCGCCCACGCGGACGCGGGCAGGAGCACGGTCAGGAAGAGCGCCAGCAGCTTGCGAACCATCCGCCACCTCGTCGCGGCCGCCCCGCCGTCGGACCTATAGCAGAACCGCGCTGTGGGTGAATCCGGGCCACCGTGGCGCGACGCGCCGCAAGCCCGGATCAGCCCTCGAGCAGCAACCCGAGCCTGCGCATGACGTCGAGGGCTTCCTCGCGCTCCTCGACGCTCAGGCTGCGGACCTCGTCGAGGCTCCAGCCGAGCGCGCGCGACAGGCGCACCGCCGCCTCGACGAAGCTCATCGGCTCGGCCGCCGCAGGCGCGTCCGAGACGCCAGGTGGCGGCTCGGCGTCGAGGAGCGGGGCGTCCGGCGAGAGCGCCCGGGCGACTCTTTCCGAGGGCTTCTCGGCAGCGCCGGGGGCGACTCCGGCGATGGCGGCCGCGGCGCCGATGCACTCGGCGCAGATGAACGCGCCCGCGGGCCCGGCGACCATTGGCCCGACCTCGGCCTTGGGGCGACAACAGAACGAGCACCAGCACTCGACGTCAGGAGCCGCGGCCGTCGGCCCGCGGCGCGGGAGCTCGAAGCAAGCGCGCGGCGCGGGCTCGGGCTGCTCGGTCTCGGGCTCGCCCACGCCCCCGGCCGGCGCCGCCTCCTCGTCACCCGACTTGACGACGAGGGGCTCGATCGCGACGAGCGGGACGTCGGGAGGCAGGGGCTGCGCGCTCGGCTCGGAAGCGGAAGGCTCGATCTCGTGGACGAGCCGCTCGATCTCGGCATGCCCGGGCACAAGCCTCAGGCAGTGCTGCAGCAGCATGAGCGCCCGCCCCTTCTCCCCGGCATCGAGGCGGATCTGCGCCGCTTCGCGCAGCAGCGCGACCGCTCGGTCAAAGTCCTTGTCAAGCTCAGCCGCCTGCGCGGCGCGAATCAGCTCGCGTGCGTTTGACCGTCCCACTCACAACCTCCTTGGACGGCGGTGCAGAGTAGCACGAGGCCTGGGAATCGCTCCGGCCGCGCGAGCGGCTCCCTATTCGCCGGCCTTGCGAGCGAGCAGGCCCTTCATGAAGAACTCGGCGGCCCGGTAGCTGGAGCGCACGAGCGGTCCGGCGGCGACGTAGAGGAAGCCCATCGCCATCGCCTTCTGGCTCAGCGACTCGAACTCTTCGGTCGAGTAGAAGCGCTCGACCTTCAGGTGGTACGGCGACGGCTGCAGGTATTGGCCGAGGGTGAGGACGTCTACGCCGGCGCCGCGCAGGTCCTGGCAGGCGCGAAGGACCTCGTCCTCGTTCTCTCCGAGCCCGAGCATGATCGAGCTCTTCGTGTAGGGCCCGCCGCGCGACTTGAGGTAGCGCAGCACCTCGAGCGATTGGGCGTAGCTCGCGCGCCGGTCGCGCACCGCGGGCGTCAGCCGCTCGACCGTCTCGACGTTGTGGGCGACCACGTGCGGTCCGGCGTCAACGACCTTGTCGAGGCACTCGGTCGAGCCGCTGAAGTCGGGGATGAGCACCTCGACCATGGTATTCGGGCACTCGCGGCGCAGCGCGGAGATGGCCTGGGCGAAGTGCCCGGAGCCGCCGTCGGGGACGTCGTCGCGATCGACCGAGGTAACGACGAGGTACTTGAGCTCGAGCGCCTTGACCGCGAAGGCGAGGTTCTCGGGCTCTTCCGGATCGAGCGGCGCGGGGCGGCCAACCTTGACGTGGCAGAAGCGGCAGGCGCGGGTGCAGACCTCGCCCATCAGCATCACCGTCGCCGTTCCGCTGCCCCAGCACTCGCCCATGTTCGGACAACGGGCTTCCTGGCAGACGGTCGCCAGCCTGGTCTTCTCGAGGATGGCCTTGACGCGCTCGTAGGCCTCGCCGTGTGGCAGGCGGACCTTGAGCCAGCGGGGCTTGCGCGGGGAGCCGCCCTCCTCGACCTGCGGGCGGCTGAAGCGGTCAGGGGTGCCGGACATGTGGACCTCCGCTCGGACGGGCCCGGCAAGTACACCCCGGCATCGCAGGGGTCAAGGAGCGTAGGGGAGGCGCCACCGCCGCGCGCGCGGCGAATCGGGGCGCGCCGACACGAAGCTCGGCGTTCCGGTCCAGTCGCGCGGCGCTCCGATCCAGGTTTCAAAGGGTTATCTGCCGTCTTGTGTGCAGTGCTTGACGGACCCCACCGCGATGCCGATGCTGTGCCGCCCTATGCCAATCCTTCGCGGTGCAGTGACCTTCTCTCGTTTTCGCGCCGAGCCGCTCGGGCGGGTCCCGCGCGATTCGGCCCAATGGCTCGCCCGAGGCCTGAGGCTTCGGGCCTTCACCCCCATCGACCGCAAGGGCGAGGCCGATCGCTCGGCGGGCTTCGTCGAGCTCGAGGCTCAGGACAGCGTCGAGTTCGCCCCCGGCAGCTTCATGCAGGGCGAGCACCTCGTCGCCTCGTGGCGCGTCGATCAGATCAAGATCTCGAGCGCGCAGCTTCGCGCCGAGCTGGAGGCCTGGAAGACGGCCTTCGAGCTCGACAAGGGCCGCCCGCCTGGCCGGGTGGAGCGGGCCGAAGCGCGCCTTGCCGTGCGCCAGGAGCTGCGCAACGCGGCGACGCCGACCAGCCGCACGGTGGACGTGAGCTGGAACCTCAAGACGAACCTCGTCGAGCTCTGGACCGTCTCCCGCAAGCTCGTCGACGAGATCGCCGACGCCTTCGCCAAGGCCTTCGACACCAAGCTCGTCCCGATGACGCCGCCGGCGATGGCCGAGGCGATAGGCATCCCCGACTCGTCGCTCAAGCCGACCCCGGAGCTGAGCTGGGTCGAGGAGCGGGAGGAGGACGACGATGAGCAGGCGTGAACGAGCCCGCCAGGAGGCGGCCTTCCACCGCGGTGACGTCGGCGTCGACGGGCGCGCGACCGAGGAGCGGCGCGACGCGGCCGAGCTCGAGCGCAGCAAGGCTCGCGAGCAGTTCTTGCGGGGCAAGGCCTGGCTCGGGCGCGAGTTCCTCACCTGGCTGCTGTGGCGAACCGAAAGCGGCGAGCCGCTGCTCGAGCACGAGGGCGCGCCGCTGAGCGTGCTGTTCACCGGACGGCTGACCCTGCGCGGCATCGCCGGCGAGGTGACCGAGGTCGCGGTCAAGGGCACTGAGGCGCCCTACTCCGCGCTCGTGCGCCAGGCCATCAGCCGCGGGATGCTCATCCACCAGGCGCGCCTTCTGTTGACGCACGGCGAGAAGGTGTTCGAGGCCACGCTGGACGCGGAGTTCCTCGACGTGCGCGGGGCCAAGTTGCCCGAGCTGATGACCGAGGAGCAGGACGATCAGCTCCAGGAGCGGCTGTGGCTCGCCGAGCAGCTCTCGGCCCTGCTGTCGGCGCTGTTCGTGGAGTTCCTCAAGATTCGCACCGGCCGCGGGTGGCGACGCACCATCGTGCCGCAGATCAAGGAGTGGCTCGAGGAAGAGTCGCCTGCGGCGCGGCGCGTGGCCTGACGGGAGATCGGGGAGCTTCGCGAGCCGGTAGGGGCGCACGGCAGTGCGCCCGGCATGAAGCCGCCGCCGCGATAGGAGCTAGAACCGCAGCTCGAGGTCGTGCTCCGCCCACCACGCGCAGCGAGGCCTCGACCGCACGGGCTCGACCCGGCTCTCGAGGTCGAGCGCCATCAGCCGCGGGTCGCTGGGAGCGTACGCCGGCCACTCCGGAAGTCCCTTCGCCCGTGGCGCTCCCCGCTTGGCGAAGCTCGCCCACGCGGCCTGCATCGCGGCCGCCAGCGGCTGCGCGGCCGCGCGCTGCTCCTCGCCGAAGAAGGTGTCCGAGAAGGGCCGGTCGGGCGTGCCGAAGACCAGGCCAATCTCGGCGCCGTGCACCGCCCCGGAGACCGCGGGCAGGTTGAGCTGATCGAAGTCGAAGCGGTAGAGCCAGGCCTGCCCGCCGCTGCGCGCGACCGCCTCCACGGCTTCGAGCGTCGGGCACGTGAAGGCCTCGTCGGTGACCATCTGCGCGATGGCCCGGCCCGGCTGATCGCCGAATTCGCTGAGCGGGTAGAGGGCGACGAGCGCGTCGGCGTCCTCGGCCGACAGCCCGAGCACCTGCTCCACGATGGAGTCGTAGGCCGCTTCGAGCGGCCCGACGAGCGGCGGCAAAGAGACCGCGTTGAGCAGCAGCTCGTCGCGGTTCGTCCCGGCGAGCAGCGGCCCCCGTGCGCCCGCGCCTTGGCGAAGCGTCTCGATGGGCGGCTCGAGCAGCAGATCGCCGTCGATGTGTGGGCCATAGGTGATTCGCGTGAAGGTGGGCGACGGTGAGGCCTCGACGATCCGCTCGGCGGTCACCGCGCGGAGGCAGGCGAGATCGTCCGGCGGGCACTCGAGCTTGGCGGCGAGCTCGCGGCCGCGTGCGAAACCCGCCTCGAGCGTCGAGACCATCTGGCAGCCACCGCTCTGCATGATCGCCCGCTCGAACAAGCCGCGAGAGAGCGGGCTCGCCATCAGCGTGCAGACGCTCCAGCCGCCGGCGGACTCGCCGAAGATGGTCACGTCGGTCGGATCGCCGCCGAAGGCCTCGATGTTCGCGCGCACCCACCGAAGGGCCGCGATCTGATCGAGCGTCCCGTAGCCGCCGGTCATGCCCTCCGGGCTCTCGGCCTCGAGCGCGGGCAAGGCGAGGAAGCCCAAGTTTCCCAAGCGGTAGGCGATGGTGACGACGACCACGCCCTGCCCGGGCGCGAGCCTGTCGCCCCAGAAGGTCGGCGTGTTCGCGGTCCCGTGCGCGTAGGCCCCGCCGTGAATCCAGACCATCACAGGGTAGCGGCCCTCGCGCCGCGGGCGCCAGACGTTGAGGTACAGGCAGTCCTCGCTCATCCGGCCCGACGGGTCTGCGGCGATCTGGCCGGCGAGCGGCGAGTCCGACTGCATGCAGCGCGCGGCCCACTGCGTCGCGTCGCGCGTCTCCTGCCACGGTTCGGGCGGCTGAGGCGCCTTCCAACGCAGCCCGCCCACCGGCGGCTTCGCGAACGGCAGCCCGCGCCACGCGCAGCTATCGCCCTGCTCCATCCCTCGAACCGGCCCGAGGCGCGTGTGGACGACGCTCGTGCAATCGACGAGCGGCGGCGGGCGCGCCTCGCGCGGACAGCCAGAGAGGGCGAACAGCAGCGCGGCGACTGGCGCGAGTCGAGTCGGCATGGGCGACCTCGGGAGCAGTGATGCGCTCGACGTAGCCGCGCTCCGTCGGGCCGAACAGGCGCAAGGTGCTGCCAGCACGGCCCTGCGCCGTTGGCGCGGCAATGTCGCCCCGGCGCCAGACCGAGCGACAGGGCTCGTCGCCCTTTCCGGCAGCATGGGCGCCCGGCAGCCGGGCATCCAAGCCACGGGGAGGCGAAGGCGCGGTGCTATCTTTGAGGCGTCACCCGCGGAGCCGACCATGTCCGATGCGGAACTGCCGCCTGCCAGCCTGATCCTTCAAGCCCTTCACGCCATTCGGAAGGAGATTGCGGGCACCAACACGCGACTCGATGTGACGCGCGAAGAGCTCTCGGCCCGAATTGACCAGACCAACACGCGGCTCGAGGAAACCAACAGGCGGTTGGACGAGACGAACGAAAAGCTCGACCAGCTTCGCGTGTTCACGGTCCAGAAGCTCACCGACCTCAACGCCAAAGTCGATCGACTCGGCGAGCGGGCGGACGTCCTCGGCGATCGGCTCGAGAACATCCTGACCGGTTAGCTCGGGAATGACGTGCGCGACCTCAAGGCCCGCATGCAGGTCGTCGAGAACCGGCTCGATTCGCTCGCCGCGCGCGAAGGCTCGCCTCCCTACCCGACGAAGCCGACCGACGAGACCTAGCGCGCCTGCCGAGGCATCGAGAGCCGAACTCCGGCTTCTGGTATCTCTCTCGACCGCGCGCCACCGGCACCACCCTTGAAGCTCATCACGCCACTCGAGCCGTCTCCGGCTCCCGACCAGATTCCCGACCTCTTCCCGAGTCCCTTCGACGAGCTGGGGCCGCACCCGCTCGCGCGCGCGGCGGCGATGGCGCTGCAGGCCGAGCTGCGCACCGGCTCCATCGCGCCCGGCCTGTCAACCCGCCTGCTCGAAGGCCCCGACGGCGGCAAGATGTTCGGCGTGCTCGTCGTGCAGAGCCCTGACGGCGAGGTCGGCTTCCTTCGGGCGTTCTCGGGGATGCTCGCCGGACGCTGGGATGTCGAGGGCTTCGTCCCGCCGCTGTTCGACCGCGCCGCGCGCGAGAGCTTCGAGCCGGCCGGCGAGGCCCAGGTGAAGGCGCTGTTTGCGCGCGCGGAAGCGGCGCGCGCATCGCCTGAGCTCTCGGAGCTGCGCGCTCGGCACGCTGCGTTGGTGGCGCGGCACGCCGCCGACAGGACGGCGATGCACGCGCAGCACCTCGCCCGCCACCAGGAGCGGCACATGAGGCGCGCCGAGCTCGCGTCTGCTGGCCTGTCCGAGGAGGCCAGGCTCGACGCCCTCCACGCGCTCGAGCGGCAGAGCAAGGCCGACAAGGCCGAGCTGCGCCGGCTGAAAGCCGAGCAGCTCGCGGAGAGGGCCGAGCTCGAGGGCAAGCTCGCGCGGCTCGAACGGCGCCTGCGCGCGCACGACCGCCTGCGGCGAATCGTCTGCGTCCGGCTGATGCGGCGCATCCACGACACCTACGTCATCCCGAACGCGCGCGGCGAGACGCGGCCCTTGCGAGCGCTCTTCCCTCCGCCCGATCCGCTGCACGGTGCGGGCGACTGCGCGGGCACCAAGCTGCTCGCCTACGCCTACCGGAACGGCCTGCGCCCGCTCGCCCTCGCCGAGTTCTGGTGGGGCAACCCGCCGCTCGGCGGCGGGAGGGTCGCGGGCGTCTTCTATCCGGCCTGCCGCGACAAGTGCGGCTTCGTCCTCCCCTTCATGCTCGAAGGGCTGCGGGTCGCGCCGCCTCGGACCTTCGCGCCGGCGCCGAGCGAGGCTGCGCGGCTCGAGGTCGTCTACGAAGACCCGTGGATCGTCGTCGTCGAGAAGCCCTGCGGGTTGCTCTCGGTGCCCGCGCGCGACACGTCGCTGACCGACTCCGTGCTCTCGCGACTGCGCGCGCTCTATCCGCACGCGACCGGACCGCTGCTCGTGCATCGGCTCGACCTCGACACCTCGGGGCTGCTCGTCGCGGCGCTCGACGCGCACACGCACGCCGAGCTACAGCGCCAGTTCCTGCGCCGGGAGGTCCACAAGCGCTACGTCGCCTGGGTCGATGGCTGTGTTCGCGGCGAGCGCGGCGCCATCGACCTCGCCATCCGCGTCGATCTCGACGACCGCCCTCGCCAGATCCACGACCCGGTCCACGGAAAGCGCGCGGTGACCGAGTGGCAGGTGCTCGAGCGGCGGGGAGCGCGGACCCACGTGGCCCTCTTTCCCCTGACCGGACGGACCCACCAGCTCCGCGTCCACGCCGCACACCCGCTCGGTCTCGGCGCGCCCATCGTCGGCGACCGGCTCTACGGGCGCGCTGACACGCGGCTGCATCTGCACGCCGAGGCGATCCCTTTCCGCCACCCGGAAACCGGAATGACGATGAGCTTCGAGCGCCCGGCGCCGTTCTGACTCGGCTCGAAAGCCGGAGGCCTAGCCTCGATGGCGGCCAGCGCTTCGACCGCGCCGACGCCAGTCTCACGCCAACGCTCCGATTCCAAAGCGCGCGCGCCTCAGGCCGCCCGGGCGCGGGAGCGTCTGGCGCCTACTCGAACTCTTCGCATTCGTCGTCGGTGTAGAAGAAGAACCTGTCGTCCCCGCGCAGAGTGAGTCGGTCATCGGCGAGCAGGTGCCGCTCCCGCTCCTCGCGCCAGCGGATAGCGGCCTGCTCGAGCGCCCGCAGGCGGTCGATGATTCCGCGCTCGGCGAGCAAAGCCTTGCCCGCCGCGAAGAGCGCTTCGCTGCCGTAGAGGAGCACGGCCTCGTCGAAGATCTTGCAGGCGACCATCCGGCGGAAGGTGTCGAACCCGGCCTGCTCGCGCAGCTTGGCGAAGCGCTTGACGACGTAGTCGATCTCCTCGCAGAAGGCAGGATTCCTCAGGTACTGGAACTTCTCGCGGTAGATGGCCTCGTCGAGCTCGGAGACGAGCGCGTCCGGCGCCTCGTCGTCCACGAGCACCACGATGTCCAGGTCCGATCCGCGAACGATGGAACCGGTGCTGCGCTCGGGCCGCCGGACGTCGTGGCCCATGTCGTAGACGATGTCCCCCGCGACGGCGACGCAGAACCGCTCCTCTCGATCGCCGACGCCCGGGAACCGAGCCGCGATGTCGCCGATGATCCGCGACGCAAGCTCGCGCTTGCTGCGGCTGATGTCCTTGATGCGCGCCTCGATCTCCGCCATGCGGCGTTCGACCGCGGCCTGGTCGTCGGCGCGGCCGACGACGGTGTAGGTGAGGAACTCTCGCTGGATCGACGGGGACAGCCTGGCAAAGCCCTCGACGCGGCGATCGAGCCTGACGTAGCGCCGCCCCACCCTGCGATTCATCAGCCGGGGCGAGAGCATGCACGCCTTCCAGAGCGCGAAAGGCTCGCCCCCGAGCGCCTCGCGGATCTCGGTGCCCGTCTGCGGTCCCCGCGCGGCCAGCAGCTCGACGATCCGCTCCTGCATCGACGCCCCCTAGAGCATGCGGCCGGTTATCGGATCTCGCGTGAACGCCAGGTCCGCGACGCGCTCATACGGCTGGTCGCGCACGTCTACAATCGCGTATCCCCGCGCCTCGACCTCGGCGCGGCGCTCCAGCAGCGACGCAGCAGCCAATTCGTCGAGCACGTAGACGAGGTTGCCGCCTCGCTCGACGAACCGCTGCCCGTAGGAGATCGGGACGTCGGGCCTGACCGGTCCGAGGACCGACTCGCAGACCGGAGCAGTCTTGCGCACGCCGTTGGCGAGGAGGACCACGGTGCGCGCCTGGAAGACCAGCTCCGCGCCCATGGAGACCGCGTAGCGCGGGCTCTCCTCGAGCGAAGTGAAGTGCCCGTCGGCGATGGCGTTCTGGATGGTGCTGTCGTCCAGCCGAACGAGCAGCATTGGCGCGACGTCGAACGGGATGCCGCTCTCGTGGAAGGCGACGTGCCCGCTCCCGCCGACGCCAACGATGTGCAGGTCGATGCCGCCGCAGGACGCGATCTTCTTCGCGTACGAGTCGAGCACCCGTTCCTTGATCTGGCGCAAGACGCCGTCGGCCATCTCTTTGATGACGATGGCCTTGCCCTTGTCGGTCCCGTGCAGCTCGTAGCACTCGGGATGTCGCTCGAGCGCACGGACGAGCTCGTTCTGGTCGATGAGCGTGCCGGGCGGCACGTTGGTCTCGCGGAACTTCTGGCGGAGAAACGCGAAGAGCTCCGACACCATGAAGGAGCTGTAGGACTCCGGGTGGAGCGTGCGTTGTTGGGGGTTCTCGCCGGGAAGGCCGACGTATTCGTCGAGATTGAACGAGCGGATGCGCCGCGGGTCGATGCGGCCTGCGTTGAAAGCCTTCGCGAGGTGCTTGTAGAGCCCGGTGGGCGTGTTGCCCGTCGCGAGCCCAAGCACGTACTCGTCCTTGACGGCCTGCTTCTCGCGGATGTCGGCCTCGACAATGTCGGCGGCCACCTTGCTCATCTGATCGAAGTCGCGTGTCACGTAGATCCTGAAGGGCATGCCCGTGCCTCCCGCTTCGTTCGTCAAGGCCCGCTGTGACAACGTTCATCCGAACCGCCGATGGCGGTCAGCGCCCCGGTTGGGCGCGAGGTGGCCGCGGCGCGGCAACGCGCGCTCCAACTGCCGCTCGCGCAACGAAGGCGCGGGCTCGGCCATCGGCAAGACAGCCGCCGACCGAGCGAGCGTTTCTGAGGCATGTGCTGCGACCGCCTCAGTGCAGCCCAATGCACGCCTTGCGCGCGGCCGGCGAACGAGCGGACACAACGGAGGCAGGCGGCAGCTCAACCTCGGGAGAGCGAAGCGTCCCCGGGGTCGCCAAGAACCTGGTCCGGCGCGCTTCTCACTAAGGCTTTTCTGACGGAGCGGCTGAGCCGCGCGCCGCGTCAGAAGGTTCAAACGCGGACGGTCGACTCCTGCTCGAGGCGACGGTTGATTTCGCGGGCGAGCACGACCGCGTTGTTGCGCTCGGTATCCCGCGCCGCGAAGAGCAGCGTCACCGTCCGGCGCCGCGCAAGCTTCGTGAGCTCATCGAGGAGAGGTTGAACCTCCGGCGAGCGCAGCTCTTTCAAGTAGGCGGCCTCGAATTCCTGAAACCGCTCGGGCTTGCCATGGAAACGCTTGCGCAGCTCGGTACTGGGCGCGAGGTCGCGCAGCCAGGCGTCGTGCTCAAGCGCCTCCTTGCGGATTCCCCGAGGCCAGAGTCGATCGACAAGCACGCGGTAGCCGTCGCCGCGCGCAGGTGGCTCGTAGACGCGCTTGGTTCGCACCATGGTTCGGTCTCCTCGAGTCGTGCTCCCGACGCGGGGGCGCGATGTGCCGCAGTCCGTCCCTCCCAACCATCTGGGCGCAATGGTGAGGCTGCTCGGGCCCCCAATGTCCACCGGCGCCGACCTTTGGGCACGGCAGGAGACGCGGCGTCCTCTGACGAGAGCCGATGCGCAGCTAATGCCGCACGACGCTTCTAAGGACACGTTGGTGCGACAGCGTTGCAAAGCCGGGTTCGCGACCGATCAGCGCGGCGCCCTTGCCGTCGGGCTGAAAGCCGTCCCCGGGCGGAATACCGCAGCTCGCCTCTCGCGCGCTGTGCAGGTCTTTCGGCTAGCAGTCGCTAGAGTTGCCGAGGCGCTCCCCTATCCATCCTGAGCCCGCACTTCGACCGAACAATCGGCCGTCCGTGTCTCGGCTGAACGCTTCGCCAAAGCGGCGCCTTTCCCTGGGCTATTGTTCGCGGCGCACGCTTGTTCTGGTTGGCTGGAGCCCCGATGCCGAACGACCCGCTGCTCAATCTGCTCGATCACCTTCGCGCTCGAGAGCAGCACGGCGTTCTCACCTCGCCTCTCGGGAGGCTGCGCCGCACGGCGGCTGCGGGCGCGCGCGCCGGGCTCGGCGCCCTGGCCGCTCGCCTCAAGGGCGCCGACGCGAACCTCGGTTCGCTCGAGCCCGAGGCGCTCGCGAGGCTGGTCGAAACCTTCGGCGAGCTGAAGGGCGTCGCGATGAAGGCGGGCCAGATCCTCTCGTACGTTGACGGCTCGCTCGATCCACAAGCGCGGCGGCTCCTCGCCGTGCTGCAGACGAGCTCCCAGCCGACGCACTTCCGGAACGTAGAAGCGACCATCCGCGAGGACCTCGGCGCGCGCTCGGATGCGCTGCTCGCGCGCTTGGAACGTGAGCCCGTCGCGACTGCCTCCATCGGCCAGGTGCACCGCGCGGTGCGCGAGGATGGCACCAGCGTGGCGGTCAAGGTTCGCCACCCGGGCATCGACGACGCCATCCGCGCCGATTTCAAGTCCGCGGCCATCGGCAAGGTGATGGCTCGCCTCTTCGTGCCCGGGGTCAACGTCGCCGACTTCATCGCCGAGGCGAAGGAGCGCTTCCTCGAGGAGTGCGACTACGCCCTGGAAGCGCGCCGGCAGGCCCGGTTCGTCGAGCTGTTCGCGCGCCACCCGGCGATCAGCATTCCCACCGTCCACGCCGACTGGTCGGGGCCGCGGGTCCTCACGACGACCTGGCACGACGGCCTCGGGCTCGAGCCCTTCCTGGCCCAGGCTTCAGCCGGCGCCCGAGAGCTCGCCGCGCGGTCCCTCTACGAGTTCTACGTGGGCGCCCTCTACCGCTACGGGCTCTTCAACGCCGATCCGCACCCCGGCAACCTCCTCTTCGCGCCCGACGGCAGGGTCACGCTCCTTGACCACGGCTGCGTGCGCGAGTTCGAGCCTGGCGTGGTCGAGGCGCTCATCCGGCTCTCGCGCGCGGTGCGCCGCGACGACCCGCGCTGCATCCAGCGGGCGCTCGCGGACATCGGCATGCCCGACCCAGCCGACGACTACGACGCTACGCGGGCGCTGTTGCGCGGCTTCTACGCGCCGCTTCTGCAGCCGGGCCGGCACGCCATCCCGGTCGATCGCGCGCTGCCGATGGGCGAGGCCGTGAAGCTGAAGAAGGCGGTCATGAAGATGCGCCTGCCCGGCAAGCTGATGTTCCTCTTCCGGATCCGGCTCGGCCTCTACGCGGTGCTCGCGCGGATTGGAGCCGAGCTCGACTGGGCGGCGCTCGAGGACGAAGTGGCCGACTTGCGGCGTCTATGAGCCACAGACCGCGTGGCGGCAAGGGCGCAAGCTCCACCGCCGTCTGCGGCTTTGAACGCACGCGTCGGCGAGGGGCGACGAGCCTGAGAGCTGGGCCGCCCTACGATTCGTCGGCCGGAGGCTTCCCGTAGACCGGCTCTTCCTCTTTCGCCTCTGGCAGCCCGAGCCGTCTCTCCACGACGAGCATCCGCGCCTTCAGGTCGCGCACGTCCTTTCCGAACTGGCCGGTAAGGATGTTCTCCAACCGATCACCGAGCAGATCGACACGCGCGCCGAGAGAGTCTACGCGCTCGCCCAGATGATCGACCTTGGCGTTGAGGTCGGTGAGCTTCTGCACGGTGAAGACCCGGAGCCGCTCGAGCCGCTCGTTGGTCTCGTCGATGCGCGCGTTGGTCTGATCGATCCGCTCGATCGCCTGGTCGAGGCGCGCATTGGTCTGGTCAAGGCGCGCGTTCGTTCCGGCGACCTCTTTGCGGATGGCGTGCAGCGCCTGAAGAATGAGATTGGTTGGCGGCAGCTCGGTCTCGGCCATGGGCGGCTCCCTTTCGACAACTCTAGTGTAGCGTCGTGATTTCAGCCGCCGAAGCCGGCCGGCCGAGGGCTCGGCCGAAGCGCTGACCAGCAGTGAGCCCTTGCGGAACCGAGCGACACCGCCTCGCTCGCCGGGTCTCGGAACCGACAATGAAACGACTCGTCTACGCGCACCGTGGTGCTGCAGCCGAAGAGCCTGAAAACACTCTTCCCTCGTTTCGCCTCGCGCTCGACCTTGGCGCCAACGCCCTCGAGACCGACGTACACCTGACGGCCGACGGCCAGATCGTCGTTTCGCACGACCCGACCGGCGCCCGGATGGCCGGCGTGCCGAAGTCGATTGAGGAGAGCACGCTCGCGGAGGTCCGCGCCTGGGATGCGGGCTGGGGCGTTATCGATGCGTCGGGTGCCAGGCCCTTCGCCGGCCGCGGCTACACGGTCCCGACGCTCGAGGAGCTCCTCGTCGAGTTTCCGGGCGTACCGCTCAACGTCGACGCGAAGTCGCGCCACCCGGAGATGGTGCCGGCGCTCTTGCGTCTGCTGCGCCGGCGGAGAGCCCAGGATTGCGTGCGCGTCGCGAGCTTCTCCGACCTGAACGTCCTCCGGGCGCGCCGCGCCGGATACGAGGGCTCGACGGGCCTTTCGCCCATGGAGGTCGCGGCGGTGCGCTTCCTGCCGCTCGGCGCGCTCCGGCACTGGAAGCTCGCCGGACGCGCGCTCCAGGTCTCTCCGAGATCGGCTGGATTGTCCCTCGATGATCCGGCGTTCATCGCGAAGTGCCACTCGCTTGGCCTGCGGGTGGACTACTGGACCATCAACTCGGCGACCGAGGCCCGCCGGCTCTTCGCGGCCGGAGCCGACGGGGTCATGACGGACGACCCGCGCTCGGTGGCCCCCGCGCTCCGCGATCTGGGCGGATAGGCGGCCGCGCACCCGCTCGTGCTCGCCGCGATTCGGAGCGCTACCGCGCGGAGGCCGCCCGAGGGTAAGTTGTCGCGCCGACTTCCGGGAGCAGCGATGCACGAAAAGCAGGAGTGGGAGAAGAAGCTCGACGCGAGCATCAAGCGGGTCGAGGACGCCTTCTCGCGCAACAAGGGCTCGGTCGGCCGAATCATCGAGGCGCTCATCGTCGCCGCAGGCACCGAGGCGCTCGAGCAGGTCGGCGAAGCCATCAAGCGCAAGCAGGACGAGCGGCGCGAGCGCGAAGAACAGCGGCGCAGGAAAGAAGAGGAGCGCCGCCGGCGCCAGCTCGAGGAGCAGGCTGCCGCGCGGCCGCAAGGGCTCGTCCTCGGCTTGGCCGCGGCCATCGCGCTCACCTTCGCGATCATGAACACGGCGACGCTCTGGTGGCTCTTCTTCGTCGCCTTCGGCTTGGCGATGGGCTCGGTCAGCCTGCTCTCCAAGGCCTCGGAACGCGACCGGCTGCTCAGGGAGCAGCGGCAGCAGGCTCAAGCCGCGCTCCAGTCCCAGGCGGCCGCGGCCCAATCGCCTATCGACGCCAGGGTCGCGCGGGTCGATGCGGTCTGCGAAAAGATCCTCGCGGAGATAACCTCCGGCCCGCAGATCGTTCGCGAGGTGATCCACCGGCCCGAGCAGACGCTCGCGGCGCTTCGCAAGGCCTGCCACGAGCTCGCCAAGCGCGAGGCCGAGCTGCGCGCGGCGATCACGCCCGCCGAGGAGCAGCGCCTGCGCGCCGAGCGCGACGCGCTCTCGATGCGCATCGCCCAGGAGAAAGACGAGGTGGTCCGCGGCAGGCTCGGGCTCGCCTTCTGCGCGCTCGAGCAACAACTCGCGCAGCGCGCCGAGCTCGCCACGGCGGCCTCACGCTACGAGGCCGAGAGCACCCGAATCCTCTACACGCTCGAGAGCCTGCACACGCAGATCCTCCGCGCGCGCTCGGCCGACGCGTCGTCGTCGGAAGTCGCCGGGGCGGGCCTGCGCCGCAGCCTCGAGCAGCTCAGCGACGAGATCGACGCGGTCGCCGAGGCGCTCGAGTCGGTCAACCGAATGGACACCTCCGGCGTCTCGCCCGTCGCGCCCATCGAGCCCCTCGCTGATGGATCGGGCGGAGGCTCGAGAAAGCGCGAGCGAAGCTGACGGGGCGCATGGCCGCCGAAGCCATCGGGCCCCGATCCTTGCCGATCGGGGCCCTTCGTCCTCAGCTCCCGCCAGCCGCTACTTCACCTGCAGCTTCATCGGCATCAGCGAGAGCGGCTGGCTGCCCATCTCCAGCAGCGTCAGCCCGTAGTCGAGCCCCGAGGCGCGCACCAGCTTCTGGACCCGCTCCTGCTCCTCGCTCGAGAGCATCGACAGCTCCAGCGGTCCGCCGCGGCTGCCGACCGCTTCGACATCAGCCTGCTCCCCAGCAAGGCCCGCGCGCGCCTTGGCCCGCTCGAGCGCCTCGTAGAGCCCGCCGAGCGCGTCGACCAGGCCAACCTCCCTTGCGGCGACGCCGCTCCAGATGCGCCCCCGCCCGAGCTCGTCCACCCGTTGCTTGTCGAGCTTGCGCCCGGCCGCGACCTTGTCGACGAAGGTCTCGTACGCCTGATCGACGTACTGCTGCACCGCCTCCTGCTCCTGCGGCGTCCAGGGGCGGGAGAGCGCGAAGAGGTCGGCGCTCTCGCCGCGCTTGAGAATCACCGAGTTGATCCCGAGCTTCTCGAGCAGCGGCCCGAAGCTCGGCTTGAGCGCGAAGACGCCTATCGACCCGGTGACGGTCGCCGGCTCGGCGAGGATCTCGTCGCCGGCGACCGCGATGTAGTAGCCGCCGGAAGCCGCCACGTCGCCCATCGAGACGACGACGGGCTTGTGCTCCTGGACCTGCTTGACCGCCCGCCAGATCAGATCGCTCGCCAGCGTGCTGCCGCCGCCCGACTCGATGCGCAGCACCAGCGCCTTGTAGGAGTCGTCGCGCAGCACCTTCTCGAGCGCGCGCACGATGGTCTCCGCCCCGGCGATGCCCGCGCCTCCCAGGTCTGGCCGGCTCTTGCCCTCGGCGATGAGGCCCTGGATGTCGATGAGCGCGATCTTCGGCCGGCAGCCCCAGCGCCTCGGCCAGCTCGCCGGGCCCGGCTCGCTGGCGACGAGGTCCACCGTGCCTCCCGCGATCTCCTCGAGCCGCTTGGGGAGCTCGTCCGGATAGATGATCTCGTCGACGAGCCCGACCTCCTTGGCGCGCTGCGCGCTGAGGATGCCCTTTTCGATGGCCTGCCGCAGGGTCTCGACGGGGATCTTGCGCGAGGTGGCCACGGCCTCGAGGTAGAGCGGGTAGACCGTGTCGAGATACGCGTCGAGCATCTCGCGCTCCTCGGGGGACATGTCGGAGCGGGTGAGCTGGTCGGGCGAGCTCTTGTACTGGCCGACCCGCGCCACGTCGATCTGCACGCCGAGCTTGTCGAGGGCCTCGCGCAGGAACAGGCTCGAGGCGGTCAGGCCATTGACGAGGAAGGTCGCCTGGGGCACCGCGTAGACGCGCTCGGCCCCGGAGGCGAGCAGGTATTCGCCGTCCTCGGCGGTGAACACGAGCGCCACCACCCGCTTGCCGGCCGTCTTGAGATCGGCGATCGCCCCGCGCAGCTCTTGGTAGCGCGCGAGGCCGAGCTCCGTGCCCCCGACCTTGAGGACGATTCCCTCGACGCGCGCGTCTTCGCGCAGCCGTCGCAGCAGCGCGAGCAGATCGAGGTACGGATCGCGCAGCGGTGCGCCGACGAGCACGGCGAGCGGCCCGCCCGGCGGTGACAAGGCGCGCTCGAGATCGACAACCACGAAGCGGCGGCGCCCGAAGGGCAAGCTGCGATAGCGCTCGGAGCTCAGGCGCACCTGTACGAGGTGGTCGGCGCGCCCGATGTCGTCGCGCACGCCCAGGGCATAGCCGAGGCCGAAGTGGGGCGCGTTGAGGATGAGGCCGAACTGCCCGACCAGCTCGCCGTCGAGCTGCAGCCCGGTGCCGATGCCCACGAGCAGCACCAGCCCCTCGACCGGCTCGCCTCGCAGGGCGAACGACAGGCGCGCGTCGTCGAAGCCGTTGCGGTCGTCGACGAGCAGGTCGGCGGCCAGCTCGAGCCTGTCGGTGAACGGCCGGATGCCGATGCCGATGTCGTAGCGCCTCGCCAGGCGCTGGCCGTCCACGGTGTCCCCGTCGAGATCGAGCACCGAGGCGCCGATGGACAGGTAGCGCCAGGGCCGCACCAGCAGGCCCGCGTCCCAGGTCGACAGCGCGTCGAGCGAGGCGCTCTGGTCGGACTGGAAGAAGTTGAGGTTGGCGCCCAGCGAGAAGACCTCGCTCCCCAGCGCGAGGGTCCACTGCGTCTTGCGAACGTCAGGGCCCGTGCCCGTGCGCACCCATTGGGGCGAGAACCCGAGCGACAACCCGCCGAACCCGACCGAGAAGAACAGCCCGTCGGCGACGAGGTCGAGGTCGATGTTGCGCTCGTGCAGATAGAAGACGGAGGGGCCGTGCACCAACGCGAGGCCGGCGGGGTTTATCGCCGGTGAGGTTCCCTGATCCTCGATCGCGACGCCGGTCGGCGGCAGCGCGATGCCGCTCGTCGGCGCGCGAAACGCGACCGATTCGGGTTGCGCCGCGGCCGCCGGGGCGAAGAACAGCAGGCAGAGGGCACTCAAGCTTCCAACGATCGCGCGCAAGGCAGCAGCCTTCATGGCGTCTCCCGGGTCCTGGACAAGCGGTCATTCTAAGGCTTGCCCCCCAGGGTAAGCAGCGGCCTTCCGGAGAACCGCTTGCTCGGCTGCGCGCTCGACGATGGGCAACAAAAGAGGGCGGCCGGGATCGCTCCCACCGCCCTCCAGAAAACGTCGTTGCCCCGGGCGCCTCTACCAGATGGAGCTCTTGTCCTCGTTTTGCGGCTCGCCCTTGGGCCGGCTGTCGGCGCCGCCGCCGCTCGACTCCTCGTCCCAGTCCTCCATCCCCGTGCGGTGGTCGAGAGGATCCTTCGAAGTAACCGCCTTCGATTCGGGCCGGCGCTCCGCGGACGCGAGGACGAGGTTTCCGAAGCGCTGAACCTCCTTGGGAAGCTCGCCGTATTCGTCGCCGATGAAGGTGCGAGCCTTGCGCGCCAGCTTCTCGCGGCTGGCAAAGTCGACGAGGACCAGCTCAAGCCGCACGCGGTTCTCGGAGGTGCGCACCGTGCCGATGAGCGCGCGGTCGACGCGCAGCTTGGCGCCGAGGCTCATCAAGGCCTTGGTGCCCTGCTCGCGCTCGAGCTCTTCGACAACGGCGTCGAGCGCGTCCTCGAGCGCGGCGAACTCCGGAGTCGGGGTCAGGCGCGGCTTGACGACCGTGCCCTCCGGGCCGTTGACCTCGACCACCTGGCCGAAGGTGATGAAGCCAGGCCGCTCGATGCGCAGCAGGTGCTTGCCGATCGGCACGCCGTCGATGACCACCGGCGAGTGGCCCTTGTACTGGCCGTCGAGGTAGACGCGCCCGCCCGGTGGGGTCGCCTGGACGTTGACCGTGCCGAGGCGGCCCTCTTTCGCGAGCGCGGTTTGCATCTCGCGGTACAGCAGCTTGAAATGCTTGCCGAACGCCGGGCCCTGGAACTTGTGCCCGCGCTCGACCGCGAGCAGGTCCCTGAGCACCTCGCGAGCCCCCTGCTCTTCGCCCTTGAGCAGCTGGACGGCGGCCAGGTGGACGAGCGCGTCGCAATACTCGCTGCAGCGCTCCAACGCCGCGGCGGCGTTGTCGATGTCGATGAGCCCGGAGCGAAAGCTCGCCTCCGCCTCGTCGAGCTGGCTCGACGCGAGCAGCTTCTTGCCCTCGTTGACCGCGGTCTGGACCCGCTTGCGCGCCTGGAGCGCCTGAGCCGGAGTCGGATCGCCCAGCACGTCGTCAGAGCTGCGCAGGCGATAGGCGTTGTTCTTGTCGATCGCAGCCTCGAGGTACTCGGTCAACTGGGCGGCGGGCGCGTAGGCGTTGCGGTCGAGGGGGACGAGCAGGACTGCGCCGCGGTGGGCAGCCAGGGCCGCGGCAGGAAGAAGGAGGATGGAGACGACGGTCAGTGCGAAACGCAGTGGCATCCTTTTTCCGGTCCTTTCCCGCGCGGCCGGCACGGACAGCCTGCGCGCGTCGACGAATTCACATCTTAGCTTCGCATCGTTTCGAGTCCATTTGGGTCCTCCGAACGACCGATGCCTCTTCGGCTGGCCGTCCGGGCCCCACTGGCTCAAGCGGCCGACGCCGGGGGCGAGCGACGTTGTTCAGAGCGAGCGCGGCCCACTGCCCACATGCCAGGCTCTTTGGCCTTCTCGTGCCGGGAAAACAAGCAGCGACATAGCACGGCTCCTTGTATTCGAGGACGAGGCAGTTCTCCAAGAAGTGCTCGCCGACCACCTCCATCGTGGATCCCGAGGATGCGCGGCGCGCCCTTGCCGGCGAGCTCGCCCGCGCGTCTTGTGGCGAGACCGTGACGAGCCTTTGCCGGGCTCGCCGCGCCGCATCGACAACCCGGCCCGAAGGCGCGCCTTCGACAGCGAATGACGGCTGCACCTCGACTCCTCGGGCAGCGCCGACGCCTCGCTCCTCGCCTCGGGCTCGGGCGGATGCGGGCGCGGCCCTTCGGAACAGCCCCTCTCCGACGCCCTGCCGCGGCCCGCTTGGCGCTTCCTCACCCGCTTCGCCTCCTCGCGCGCCGAGGTCGCATCCGAGCCCGCTTTCGGGGGCGGCGCGACGCAGTTGACCAGGATTCTTGCGTGGCGGCCACCTCAAGGAGGGCGCGCGAATCATCAACACCGGCTCTATCCAAGGGCTCGAGGGCAGCCCGACCGACCCGGCCTACTCAACGACGAAGGGCGGCGTCCACGCGATGACCAAGTCGCTCGCCAGTTACCTCGTCGAGCACCTCTCGAATCATCAGGAAGTAGCCGGTCAGGTTCGTTTGCAGGATGCGGTTCCAGGCGCCCAGCTCGAGCTCTTCCCACTTCCCGCGCTGCTCGACCGCGGCGTTGTTGACGAGGATGTCGAGCCCGCCGAGCGCGGGCACGGCCTCTCGAAAGACGCGCACCACATCCTCCTCGACCCCGACGTCGGCCTTGACGAGGACGCAGCGGCGCCCCTGCTCCCCGACCAGTCGCGCGGTCTCGCGCGCGCCCGCGTCGTCGGCGTTGTAGACCACGGCGACGTCGGCTCCCTCGCGGGCGAACGCAACGGCGACCGCGCGCCCGATCCCGCTGTCGCCGCCCGTGATGATGGCCTTCCTACCCTCGAGCCTTCCGGTCATCCGTCCCCCCCAGTGAAATGGGCGACACCGCCTCAGAAGGCGAAAGAATCCCAGCGGTAGGCACGCCCCGGCGGGTAAGCCACGGCCACATCCGGGGGGCGGCGGGCGATGGCCGGCCCATTTCGGTCGGCGAGGCGCCCTCGCCCGCGTCGGGCCCCGCCCAGCGGTCGCCGGAAGGCCGGAAGCCTCCTGGACGCGCTAGGGGCCACCAGGAGGCCGGCTGGCGCTTCAGGTCTAATTCCTGCGCGCCATCCGAAGCGCTCCTGGGGCCAGCCAGGGCCCTTCCCGGCCATTCGTGCCTCGAAAAACGTCCCCGCAGGCGGCTCGCGCCAGAGCGCGACACGGCCCGCCCTCGCGCTCGCCCCCCAAGCGCACGCCCGAGCGAGGCCTCCTTCGCCTGAACGTGTCTTGCCCCCCGGATGGGGGAACCCCAACTTGAGCAACGCGGTCTTCGAGGCGCACGGCGAAGGAGCAGAGGATGGCTGGCACCAAGCAACACAAGGGCGACATGACCGTTCGCGAGGCCGGTCACAAGGGCGGCGAGAAGGTGGCCAGGGAGCGCGGGCGCGAGTCTTACCAAGAGATCGGCCACAAGGGCGGCGCTCGGGTGCGCGAGCTGGTCGACAAGGGCAGAGAGTACGAAGGCGAGGAATGAGGCTCTCGCCCTGTTTTCGCGGCCCGCCGACGCGCCCGGCCGTCGGGTGGACGGGTATGGGAGCCGAGCCGGGACTCCCCCTTGCAGGCATACCCGTGAGTCACGAGCTTTAGTTCAGAAGCGGGCGATGTACCGGCGCCCGAGAAAGGAGACGGAATGGCTGAGAAGCACAAGGGAGACATGACCGTCCGCGAGGCGGGCAAGCTCGGTGGTGAGGCCCGCAAGGCGGAGCTCGGGTCAGAGGGCTACGCGGAGCTCGGCCACAAGGGCGGCGAGAAGGTCGCGCGCGAACGTGGCCACGAGTTCTACGAGGAGATCGGCCACAAGGGCGGCGAGGCCCGCAAGGCGCAACTCGGCCCCGAGGGCTACAAGGAGATCGGTCACCTCGGCGGCGAGGCCCGCAAGGCGGAGCTGGGCCCCGAGGGCTACTCGGAGCTGGGCCACAAGGGCGGCCAACGCGTCCGTGAGCTGATCGAGGAGGGCAAGGCAGCCGAAGAGGAGGAGTGACAGCGCTCCGGCCCGCTAGGAGAGAGCCATGCCTGAGAAGGAAAAGGGCGGAATGACCGTCCGCGAGGCCGGCCGCAAAGGCGGCTACATCCGCCGCGAACAGCTCGGCTCCGAAGGCTACTCGGAGCTGGGCCACAAGGGCGGCCAGCGGGTCAAGAAGCTGATCCAAGAGGGCAAGGAACTCGAAAAGAAGTAACCTGCCCGACGAGGAAGCGCGCCCCTTGGCGGGTGCGCTTCCTCTCATTTTTGACAAGGGCGCACTGCACGCGCTCTCACACTCGCCACCCCGCTCCCCTCGGGCGCCTTGAGCCCCTTCCTCCGCAGTTTCGCGGTGCCTAGATTCCGCGGGCACGCTTCTCCCATCCAGGGGGCGCATGCCTCATGGTGGCGGACTCGCAGCCCATCGACGAACGCGATCCCATCCCGCTCGCCTCGGGCGAGTACTGGTTGGTGTTGCGCGCGCTGCCCGACCCGGTCGTCGCCATCGACGCCGGCGGGCTCGTCGACTTTGCCAACGACGCGGCCGAGCAGTTGTTCGGCAACCAGCCGGGCGGGCTCAACGGACGCCCGCTTGGCGACCTGGTAGACGGCGAGCTCAACCAGACAGGGCCGCTCGGCGGGCTCGCCGGGCGCCGCACGCGGGTTCGCAGCCGGCTGCGAGACGGGCGCCAGCTCGAGCTGGAGATGGTCGTCGGCCTGCTGCCGGCGCCCGGGGGCGATCTCGCGGTCGCCTGCTTCCGCGAGTGCAAGGAGCTCGAGCGCCAGGCGGCCGCCGCGCGCTACATGCGCACGGCGGCTCGTGCGGCGGCGCTCGTCTCGGCCCGGCTCGACCTCGAGCACGTCCTCGCGACGGTGGCCGACGCCCTGACGCAGGACCTCGAGGCCGCCCTCGCCCGCGTCTGGCTCGTCGAGGACGGCACCGCGCTCCGGGTGCGCGCTTCGGCCGGTCGAGCAAAGCCCGACGGCTGCCTGGGCGAGCTCATCGCCTTGGGCGAGCCCTCGCCCATCGGGCAGGTCGCGCTTGCGCGCCTGCCCATCGTCAAGGCCGACCTCGCCACCGATCCGCGCTTCCCCCGCCGCTGGCTCCTCGAGGAGCGCATCTCCTCGGGGGCGATCCTGCCGTTGACCCTCGGGCGCGAGCTGCATGGCGTGCTCGCCTGCTTCTTTCACGAACCGCCCGCCGACGAGCTGGTCGAGGTTCTCTTCACCTTCGCCGCGATGGTCGCCGCCTCGGTCGGCGACATCAACCAGCTTAAGCGCGAGCAGGCCGCTCGAGCGGCCGCAGAGGCGGCTCAGCGTCGACTCCTGTCCGAAGGTGAAGCCGACCGCTCGCGCGCCCGGGCGCTTGCCCTGGCCAACGAAGCGCTCTCCGCCCAGCACGAAGAGCTCGAGAACGCGCGCCGCCGCCTTGCCGCCCAGCACGCGGTCCTGCAGGCGCTCGCTTCCTGCGCGACGCTCGAACAGGCCGCGCCCCGGGTCCTCGAGGCCATCGGGACGAGCATGGGTTGGGACGTCGGCACGCTGTGGCTGCCCGACGCGCGCGAGGCGAGCCTGCGCCCGGCCGAAATCTGGGTCGCGCCCTCGACCGAGCCCCGCGACTTCATCGCCCGGGCCAGGCGCGTCGGCTACGCGGTGGGCGAGGGGCTCGTCGGTCGGGTCTTTCAGACCGGCGAGCCGGCGTGGATGGACGACGCGACCAAGTCCTCGGCCTTCCGGCGCGCCGAGCTGGCCGCCGCCGCGGGGCTGCACGGAGCGGTCTGGTTCCCCATCCGCCACGGCAGCGAGGTCTACGGCGTCGTCGAGTTCTTCCGGCGCGACCAGACGACGCCCGACGACGAGACGCTCCTCGCCATCGGCGCGCTCGGCCGCCAGATCGGTCAGTTCATCGAACGGGTCCGGGCGCAGAGCGCTCTCCAGAGCAGCGAGGAGCGCCTGGCGACCACCCTGCGCAGCATCGGCGACGCGGTGGTCGCCACCGACGCCGAGGGCAGGGTCGAATACATGAATCCGGTCGCCGAGGCGCTCACCGGCTGGCGCTCCGACGAGGCACGAGGCCGGCTGCTCGAGGAGGCGGTGCGCTTCGTCGACGCGCGCACCCGCGAGCCCGAGTCGTGCTGGGCCTCCGGCACGACCGCCAAGAGGCCTCGGGTCGAGCTGGCGGCAAACACCCTGCTCATCGGGCGCGACGGCAGCGAGATCATCGTCGAGAAGAGCGTCGGGCCCATCCTCGGCGCGCGGGGCGAGCCGGTCGGCGTGGTGCTCGTATTCCGCGACGTCACCGAGAAGTGGCGCGCCGAGGCGCGCGGGCGCTTCCTCTCGGAGGCGAGCGGCCTGCTCGCCAGCTCGCTCGACTACGAGGCGACGCTGAGCGAGATCGCGCGGGTGGCCGTCCCCTCGATAGCCGACTGGTGCGCCGTCGAGCTGCTCGAGGGCGACTCGCTGCGCTCGCTGGTCATCTGCGGCGCCGACCCGGTGGCCACCAGGCTCGCCCAGGCCGCGCGCCAGCGCTTCGAGCCCGAAACCTGCCGGGCCTTCTTCGCCGCCTCGCCGCTGTGCCGGGGCGAGGCCCTGCTCTATTCGAGGCTCGATGAGCGGTCGCTCGCGTCGGTCGCCCGCGACCCCGACCACCTCGACCTGCTCTGCCGGCTGAACCTGCGCTCGGCGCTTGTCGCCCCGGTCACCGCGCGGGGGCGCCCCCAGGGAGCGCTCGTCTTCGCGTCGACCGAGCCGGTGCGCTTCGACTCCGCCGACATCTCCATGGCCCAGGAGCTGGGCCGGCG
>JBMNNX010000092.1:0-22221 GCA_050942745.1 Myxococcales bacterium | reverse complement strand
CCTACCCTCGCCACGGCGGCCCGTGCCAATTCCGCGACGGGCGCATTGCCATGCGCCCCTACCCTCGCCGCGGCGGCCTGCGGTCACGAATGCAGGAACGGCCCCGCGTTCCGCAGATCGATCGTCCCACGGTGCTGCGTCTCGGCCGGCTCCTCCTCGGGCGCCTTGGCGAAGAAGACCGGGCACGGGGCGTTGTCGATGATCTCCTTGAGCGTGCCGGCCCGGCGCAGCTCGAGCGTGCCGTGCCACGAGACCGCGATGAGATCCACGCCGCGCTCCCTGGCAAAGCGCAGGATCTCCTGGCCCGGATCGCCCTTGGACAGAAAGAGCCTCGGCTGCAGCGCCGCGGCGGTCTCGGTGAACACGTCCATGCGCTCGAGGAACTCGAGGCTCCACTCCGGCCACTCGAGGTGAGGCTGATCTACGTAGGGCGGCACCGGCAGCGACCCCGGCGTCGGCTCTCCGCTCAGCGTCGCGACGTGCAGCACGAAGACCGTGGCCTCGGCGAGTTGCGCGAGCCTGACCGCGGGCCGAAACCCCGCGGCCGTCACCGGCGAGCCGTCGTGCGGCAGCAGCATGCGCTGCAGGCACCAGGGCGCCATCCCGCGCTCGCGGCGCACCAGCACGATCGGACAGCCCGCAAGCTCGAGCACCCGCGAGCTCACCTCGCCCAGGCCGTACTTGCCGTGGTTCGAGCGCGAGGCCATCACCAGCAGCGTCCCCGGCTCGCAGCAAAACTGCGCTATCCGCTCAGCCGGCTCCCCGGTCAGCTCGTCGAGGACCACCCCTTCCATCTGCTCCGGGGTCAGCCCGAGCTGCCGGCTCACCTCGCGCAGCGGGAGCGCCTGCTCGCTGACGTGCAGCAGGTGGATCGTCGCGCCGGTCACCTGCGCGAGCCCCCGCGCGACCGGCAGCGCGGTCAGCGCGCCCTCGCTGCCGTCGAGCGGGACGACTATCCGCGGCTCGATGGCCTCCGCCGTCGGCCCCGTCCCCGGCATCTGCCCGAGCATGCCGCCTTCCGCCTCGTGCTGGTCCGCCATCGCGCTCTCCCCTGCCGCTCACCGCCTCATCCCTCCTCGGGCGGCTGCTGCTCTTCCCAAGGTCCCCAGCCCGCCTCGGAGCCGACCGAGACGTAGTCGCGCCCCGCGCTCATCTCCCTCGCCTCGCCGCCCTCGAGCTTGACGTAGGCGCTGCCCGGCCCCTCGACCCGCGCCCGGAAGCTGAGCGGGTCCTGGCGAATCTCGATGCGAAGCTGCACCCCGCGGTACTTCACCGGAAAACGCATCGCCTGCCAGCGCAGCGGCAGGTGCGGGTCGAACAGCAGCCCCTCGGCCTTGAGCTGCATGCCGGCGAACCCGAAGATCGCCGCCTGCCACAGCCCGCCGAGCGCGGCCGCGTGCACGCCGCCCGCGGCGTTGCCCATGTTGTTGGCCAGGTCGATGCGCGCGGCCTGGATGAAGTAGCCCTCGGCGATTGCGGTCTCGCCCAGCCGCGCGGCGACCACCGCGTGCGTCGCCGGGCTGAGCGAGCTGCCGTGGCAGGTGCGCGGCTCGTAGTAGTCGAAGTTCGCCCCCCGCGCCCGCGCGTCGGAGCGGTCCCACAGCAGATGCAGCAGCATCACCACGTCGGCCTGCTTGATGATCTTCGTCCTGCGCGTGCGCTCGCGGCCGAGCAGCAGGTCGAGCGGGATGCCGCGCTTGCCCTGCCGGCGCAGCGGCCGCAGGTCGTAGTCCTCGAGCCCGTGGAAGCCCGCGAACTGCTCGATCAGCCCGCTCGCCTCGTCGTAGGGCACGTACATCGAGCGCGCGAGCAGCGCGAAGCGCTCGAGCTCCTCGTCGCGCAGGCCGATGCGCGCCCGAAGCTGGGCCCAGGCCTCGGGCCTTTGCTCGGCCATCATCCGCGCGACCTCGCCCCCGCGCTCGAGGTTCCACTGGGCCATCGCGTTGGTGAAGGCGTTGTCGTCTACCCCCTCGTGATACTCGTCGGGCCCGACCACCTTGCGGATGTGGTAGCGCCCGTCCTCCTCGAGCCGGCCGCGGGTTGACCAGAAGCGGGCGGTCTCGAGGAGCATCTCGGCGCCGTGGTCCCACAGAAACTGGTCGTCGCCGGTGGCGGCCCAGTACTGCCAGGTCGCGTAGGCGATGTCGGCGCTGATGTGGTGCTCCTGCTCGCCGGTAACGATGCGCACCACCTCGCCGTCGGGGGCCATCATGTAGCGCGGGGTCGTCTCCTCGCCGGTGTCGGCCGACTCCCAGGCGTAGAGCGCGCCCCGATAGCCCATCGAGCGGGCCTTGTCGCGCGCGGCCGGCAGCGTGTGCCAGCGGTACATGAGCATCGCGCGGGTCGAGGGCGGGTCGGTGAAGGTGAAAAACGGCAGGATGAAGATGTCGGTGTCCCAGAAGACGTGCCCCTTGTACGCGTCGCCGCTCAAGGTGCGGGCGGCGATGGAGACCCGCTCGTCCTCGGGGTTGGCCGCGCTGATGAGGTGGTAGGCCGCAAAGCGCAGCGAGCGCTGGGCCTCGTCGTCGCCCTCGATCTCGATGTCCGCGGCCGTCCAGCGCTGCTCCCAGCTTCGCTTGTGCCGGCGCACCAGCCGGCGCCCGTCGCCCAGGCCCGCCTCGCGGGCCCGCTCGAGCGCCTCGTGCCTCGGGTCGCCTCCGTCGCGCGAGGTGTGCAGGGCGACGATGCGGTCGAACCGGTAGGTCTCGCCGATGTCGACCGACAGCTCCCAGCGCTTGACGAGCACGCCGGCGCGCCGCTCGGTCCCGACGTGCTCGATCGGGCCGCCCGGGCCCTCGAGCAGGTGGGCGGCGGCGATGGCGACGAGAAGGTTGGTCGAGTTGGTGCGATAGAGGAGCACGGCCGGCTCGTGCGCCTCGCGCGCCGACGAATCGAAGAGGGGCTGCAGCGTCGGGCGGTGCACCTGGATGCCGGCGACCGTCAGGCGCGGCGGCTCGATCACCGCTTCGATCACGAGCCTGCCGGTGTAGTTCTCGGGCGTAATCGCGACCGACTGGAAAAGCAGGCGCCGGTCGTGCTGAGCGGCGAGCCGCAAGCCGCGCAGCTCGGTGATGCGCCCGCTCGGGTCGCGATGGCGCCACTCGCGCCAGGCGATGCCCTGGCGCATGTCGAGGGCGCGGCGGTGGTCGACGAAGGTGCCGGGGGCGAGGCGCACCTCGTGGTCGGAGACCAGGATGCGAAGCTGCGTCCAGTCGGGCGCCACCGCGAGCTCGGGGACGGCCGAGGCCTGCGGCAAGGTGTCGTAGACCCCGGCGATGAAGGTCGCCGGCGAGGAGTGCGCCGGGGTGCCCTCGGCCAGCGAGCCGCGGGTGCCGACGTAGCCGTTGGCGATGGCCATCAGCGACTCGATCTCGCGCTCGCGCGCCAGATCGACCCCTTGGCGCACGAGCACCCAGGCCGGGTCCGGCGTGCGCGAGGTCGGCAGCTCCGGGGCCGGCGGGCGTTCGACCGGACGCGCCTCGCGCAGCTCGATCTGCGCCTGCAGCAGCGCGCGGAAGCGCTCCGGGCCGCCGCCCAGGTGGATCACCGGTTCGGGCGCGCCGCCCGGCTCCGGGCCGACCGAGACGAAGACCGCGCCCTGGGAGTGCTCGGTGACCATCTTGTGGTCGCTGCCCTCGACCCCGCCGATGGGGCCGAACTCGTCGCCGGCGATGAGCACGTCCTCGATGGCGATGCGCTTCTGGCGGCACAGCTCGCGGCACAGCCAGGCGACCGAGTCGGACTTGTCGGTCAGGCCGATCTCGACGTGCTTGACGTCGCTGGTGACCCGCGGGTCCTCGAGCCCGACCTCGCGGGCGATGTTCTCGGCGAGCCGCAGCACCTCGTCGAGCCCGCCGGTCAGCCCCGCGCGGCCCAGGCGCGCGAGCACCGCGTCGAGCAGGTTGCCGATGGCCCACTTCGGCGGATCGGCCCACTCGGGCACCGGGATGATGTCGATCTTGCGGCGGTTGAGCCGGTCGTAGATGACCTCGGCGTGCAGGCCGCGGTCGGCGAGCATGTCGCGCAGCCGGTCGGCCGAGGTGGTCAGCAGGCGCTCCTCCTCCTCGGTCGCCTTGCGCTTCCAGATGAGCACCGGCTGCGGGCCGCCGTCGAAGCCGAAGACCTCGGAGCCGCGGTTGGTGGCGATGTAGAGCCCGCGGTTGTGCGGCCCGTGGATGACGCGCGAGAGCTGGTTGGTGGTGTTGGTGAGGTTGGTGCCGGTGATGACGACGATGAGCACGCCATCGGCGAGCAGCCGGTCGAGCAGCTCGTTGACCGCGGTCGCGTCCTCCTTGCGGCCCATCACCGCGGTGCCGTCCCAGTCGAAGGCGATGACTTTGAAGGGCCGCGCGAGGCGGACGTGCTCCTCGGTGCCGATTCCTGCCAGGCCAGCCATCCCACCCTCCGACCGCGCAGTGCCCGAAGGGCGCCGGCCTCGCTCGGCCGGCCCCGCGGGGCCAACGCATCGGGCCGGGCGGGCGCGCTCCCCGCCCGCCCCCCTTCCGCCTGCCGCTTCGCCGTTGAAGATGGGGACGCCGGACGCGGGGTCGCCAGCGCGTGAGGGCGCTCAGCCAGCCTGCGGCCTCGAAGCACGTTCGCTCGCTCGTCAAAGCGCGCCGGAGAGCTCTCGCAGGTAGAGTGCCCGGTGCACGCCCGGCGGCCGACCGATAATCGGAATGGCTCTGCTCGCACGCCCTAGGCTGCCGAGAGCCGAGGCCCTGCGGATGGACAAGGCATGCTTCTGCCCTATGCGGGGGGCAGAAGCCTCTGGCCCGGAACGCTTCGCGGAGTGGTCCGTCGCAGGCGGCTCTGGCCCGGATCGCTCGGCGAAGTGGTGCGCCGCGGGCGGCGCTGGACAGGATCGCTTGGCGAAGCGGTGCGCCGCAGGCGGCTCTGGACAGGATCACTTTGGCGAAGCGGCGCGCCGCAGGCGGCTCTGGACAGGATCACTTTGGCGAAGCGGCGCGCCGCAGGCGGCTCTGGACAGGATCACTTTGGCGAAGCGGCGCGCCGCAGGCGGCTCTGGACAGGATCACTTTGGCGAAGCGGCGCGCCACAGGCGGCTCTGGACAGGATCACTTTGGCGAAGCGGCGCGCCGCAGGCGGCTCTGGACAGGATCACTTTGGCGAAGCGGCGCGCCGCAGGCGGCTCTGGACAGGATCGCTCGTCGAAGCGGCGCGAGCCCAAGCCGCTCTGGCACGCATCGAGCGCTTGGAGCGCTCGAGCACAGCAGTGCCTGGCGGACGCCGAGGCTCGTGGCCAGGCGACACGAACGCCTCTGCGCTCGGGGCGCGCCGACGCGAAGGTCGGCGCTCCTGTTCCCCTCGGCGCCGTGCCCGGGCGGCCTGTGCCGCGGGAGGCTTTCCCCCTCCCCGGAGGCGCGTGCTAGCCTCAGCTCGCTCGCACGTCTGAGCTCGCACATCGCGCCGCAACCCAACCTCTCGACACGGAGCCGGCCGATGCAGACTTACGACCTCATCTCCTACCTTCAGCTTCCGCACCTCAACAAGGCGAACGCCATCGCGCTCGCGACCGCGCTGATCTCCCGAACGCCCAAGGAGCTGCCGCCGGCTGGACAGAAGGCGGCCGAGAACCTGGCTGCCGCGACTCGGCGCTTCCAAGGGCTCTGGGCCGAGCGCGATCGCTCCATCGCGACCGCCGACCGGATGTCCAACGTCTTGCTCGACCGCGAGCTCGACAACGCGGTGGGCATGCTGCACGCCCGCCTCGCCACCTACGAGCGGCTTCCGGTCGCGCGGTACCCCAACGCCGCGCGGGCCGCAGAGCTGCGCAAGCTGCTGTTCGGCGACGGGCTCGGCTTCATCCGCATGTCGTTCACCGAGGAGTGGGCCTACTGTGACACGCTGATCAAGCGGATCGACTCCGAGGGTCTGGCCGAAGACCTCGCCGCGCTTGCCGGCCCCGAGTTCCTCGCGGAGCTTCGCTACACGCACCAGCAGTTCGGCCACGCCCTCGGCAAGACGGCCGCGCCCGAGCACGAGCCCGAGCCGGTCAACCTCCTCGAGGCGACGCGCCACCTCGCCGACGCGGTGCGCAACTACACGCTGCAGATCATCGCCACCGCCGACGGCGACCGCCCCGAGACCGTCGAGGCCGTGCGCGCCGCGCTCAAGCCGATAGCCGATCTGCGCGAGGAGCTCTCCCGCCGCCGGACCGCGACCCCGAATTCAACGACCGAGGAGTCCACGACCGAGGAGTCAACGACCGCCGAGCCGGGCTGATCCAACCTCCTGCCGTCCACGCACGAAGGCCCTCGGAGCGTCAGGGCTTCGAGGGCCTTCCTCCTTCTTATAGGACCTCGGGCGGATGCGGAGTTGGCCGGCACGAAGGCCGACCGTCCGACGCGAAGGCCCGACCTTCGGGAGACCGCGGCGATCCCAGGGCCGCCTGGCGCAAAGGCCGGGCCTCCGTCGCTACCGCTTCAGGAACGCGGTCACCTTCTCCGCCGCCTCCTCGCCGGCGTCCGGGGCGATGACGATCGTCTTGCCCTTGCCGACCACCAGCACGACCCGGTCGCCGAGCGCGATTCCGGCCTTCAGGTCGGGCCGCAGCTTGAGCAGCTCGAAGTAGGCCGCCGACAGGTACTTCACCTTGAGCTGCTGGCCCGGGTTGTCGAGCGCCTCGCTGTCAATCCAGCCGCCGCTGCGCCACAGGTAGGTCCGGCCGCCGGCCACGCGCACCGGGTCGCTCGCCTCGGGGGCGCGCTCCTCTTCCTTCATCTGCTTCGTCTTCTTGGACATCGCGACGCCGCTGCGGCCCTCGGCCGCGCCCAGGCTTTCGGCCGGCGCGCCGGCGAAGACGTCGGCCCCGTCGGAGTCCGCGGCGGCCGACGGCGCGCCGGTTATCGAACGGCGCCGCGGACCGAATGGAGCCTGGGCCGCAGGCGCCGAGGGCTTGGCCTCTTCGCGCCAGCCCGGATTCCAGACCGGAGGCCGCGGGGTCGCTATCGGCGAGGTCGGCGTGTCCTCGACCACCAGGTACGAGGTGTACGGGGTGACGATGCCGAAGCGCTTGCCGAGGGTGACCACCGTCTCGCGCAGCTCCTTCTTCTCGCCGTTGAGGCGGATCTCCTCGAGCAGGTAGCCGACCTTGCGGATGGCCCACAGGCGCGGGATGAAGTCGTCGTCCTTCTTCTCGCGGTCGAAGGTGGTCGTGCCGTACTCGAACTTGCGGCGCTCGCCGTTGACCTTGCCGGCCAGCGTCACCTTCACGTCGCCCGCCTCGCGGTAGCGGCCGAGCACGACGACCTGCGAGCCCTTGAAGAGATCGGGCAGCTTGCGCGGGTAGACGTCGAAGGCGCCCATGCCCGACAGGTCGAGCTCGACGTCGGTGAGCACCGGGTGGCTCACCTTGTCGTAGAAGGAGGAGACGCGCTCCTCGAGCTCCTTGCCTCCCTTGACGAAGTCGCTGGTGCCGCCGTTGTCGGCTGCGAGCCGGTCGAGCAGCCGCGCGTTGAGCTCCTCGCCGACGCCGAAGGTGAAGACGCGGCTGGCGCCCTTGTTGGCGGCGTTGGCGTTCTTCGCGATGCCCTCCTCCGAGGTCTCGCCGATGGTCGGGTGGCCGTCGGTGATGAAGATGACCAGGTGCGGGCCGACTCCCTCGCCGGCCCCGTCCTGCAGCGCGCGCACCATCGCCTCGTCGATGGCCGTGCCGCCGAGCGCCTCCATCGACTCGACGAAGGAGAGCGCCTTCTTCACCGTCGCCTCCTCGACCGCGCGCGGCGCCTCGAAGAGCGCCTCGACGTCGGTGGAGAAGCGCACGATGTTGAAGCGGTCCTGCGGGTTGAGCCGCTTCAGGCAGTAGCTGAGCGCGTCCTTGGCTATCTGCATGCGCTCGCCGGCCATCGAGCCCGAGCTGTCGAGCACGAGGGTGACGCGCTTGCCGATGACCTCGTCCTTCTGCACCTCGTGCTTCGGCGAGACGAGCGCGAGGAAGTAGCCCGGGTCGCCCGCTTCCTTGTAGGTGAGCAGCGAGAGGCCAATCGCCTTCTGCGAGACCGAGTAGAACAGCTCGAGGTCGCGCGTCAGGTCGGTACCCGGGCCCTGCTCGAGCCCGACGACGGCCGAGTAGTCGCCCTTGCGCGAGACCTGCAGCGGGTGCGTGGGCGAATAGATGCTGCGCATCGGCACCTTGGAGCCGATGGTGGCGCTGAAGGTGAAGTCCTGCTTGACCCTGTGGGGCACGTTCGAGAGCGCCGAGGCGCCGAGCGGGTACTGGTAGCGGTAGAGGCCGTTGGAGAAGTCGAGCACCTGCGAAAAGGCGAGCTCGATGCGCTGCTCGCCGCGGGCGGGCACCGGGAAGACGCGGGCGCGAAAGACCTCCGAGTCGATGTACTCGAGCAGCCCCGGATCCTGCAGCCTTCGCACGATGCCCTCGTAGATGGCGGTCGCCTTCTCCTTCTCGAGCATCTCGGCCTTGGTCTTCTTGCCGTTGATCCAGAGGTAGAACTCCGAGAGCGCCGCGCCCTTGGGCAGCGGGAAGACGTAGTGGGCCTCGAGCTGGCGCGGGCCGTCGTTGATGAAGACCTGGTCGACGCGGGTGACCGCGGTGCCGTCCTTGATGGCCGCGCTCACGCGCAGGTGCTTGATGGCCAACGGCTTGAGCGACGGGTCGGTGGGGATGAGCAGGCCCTGGCCCCGGGCGACTTCGGGAGCGGCGAGGCAGGTGAGCACGGCGAGCGCGGCGAGGGCGGCGCGGTGGCTGCGGTATCGGGCGGCGAACATGGCGAGACCTCCGGACTCTCCTCTGAACGATCGAGAATCAAGACCGATCTGTCGCCCGCTGAAAAGCCCGCCCCGTCCCCGAGTCGCCGAAGGCCGCCGCGCCCGCGCCCGGCGCGCCCGCGCGAGGCCTCGGCAAGGCCCGCGCTCACCGAGCCCGCGCGCTGGAGTGTGTACGACACCGTTGCCTATTCGGCATCAAGCTGTCTATGCTCCCGGCGCTCTCAAAAGCCGGCGGGGAGGCCCGAGGCAGGCTCAGGGCATCACCGACCAAATCTGAGGATGATGACGAGAGGACCGAAGCACCGGTCGCTGCCGTTGCGGCTGGTCCTGGACGCAGAGGAAAGGAAGACGGGTTTACCTCAATGAAGCGCAACCTACTCGTAGTGACTTTGGCAGCCCTCGCGCTCGCGGGCTGCAAGCAGCAGCAACAGCAGGAGCCGAAGAAGAGCGAGGCGCCTGCGGCCGCGGTCGCCAAGAGCTCCGACGCCGTCAAGGTCGAGTTCTTCGTGATGTCGCAGTGCCCCTACGGCGTGCAGGTCGTCAACGCGATCCACGAGGTCGTCCAGAAGCTCGGGCCCGAGATCGACTTCACGATGGACTTCATCGGCAACGTGGCGCCGGACGGAAAGCTCACCGCGATGCACGGCGAGAACGAGGTCAAAGGCAACATCGTGCAGGCCTGCGCCGCCAAGCACGCTCCGGCCAACTACCTCGACATGGTGGTCTGCCAGAACAAGAACTACCGCGAGGTCGCCACCAACTGGGAGAAGTGCGCGGCCGAGGCCAAGCTGCCGGTCGAGGCGATCCGCACCTGCCTGAACGGCGAAGAAGGCCAGGCGCTGATGAAGGCCTCGTTCGAGAAGGCCGAGAAGCGCGGGGCTCGCGGCAGCCCGACCATCTACGTTGACGGCAAGCCCTACAGCGGCCGCCGCTCGACCGTCGACTTCTTCCGCGCGATCTGCGCGGCCCACAAGGGCGCCACCAAGCCCGAGGCCTGCCAGAACATCCCCGAGCCGCCCAAGGTCAACGTGACGGTCCTCAGCGACAAGCGCTGCACCGACTGCCGGACCGAACAGCTCCTCAACATGCTCAAGTACCGCGTCGGCAACCCGGTCATCACCCAGCTCGACTACTCCGACGAGGCCGGCAAGAAGCTGCACGAGGAGATCGGCGGCGGCAACCTGCCCATCGTGCTCTTCGACGAGACGCTCGACGCCGACAAGGAGGCCTCGCAAATGTTCGGCCGCCGCCTGAGCCCGGCCGGCAGCACCAAGTACAAGGCCTTCCCCACCGGCGGCAGCTGGAACCCGGCCTGCATGAACGAGGGCGGCTGCGCGCTCGAGCAGTGCAAGAACACCCTTGCCTGCCGCAAGGAGGTCCCCAACAAGCTCGAGGTGTTCGTGATGTCGCAGTGCCCGTACGGCGTGCGCGCGCTCGACGCGATGCCCGAGGTGCTCAAGAACTTCAACAACAAGCTGGACTTCGAGGTCCACTTCATCGCCAACGGTACCGCCAAGGACGGCTTCCGCGCCCTGCACGGCCAGCCGGAGGTCGACGAGAACATCCGCGAGCTCTGCGCGATCAAGTACTACAAGAAGAACTACAAGTTCATGGACTACATCACTTGCCGCAACAAGAACATCCGCAGCACCGACTGGGAGTCGTGCACCGGCAAGAACGGCATCGACACCAAGGTCATGAAGAAGTGCTTCGAGGGTGAGGAGGGCAAGAAGCTGCACGAGGAGGACATCAAGATCGCCAACAGCCTCGGCATCGGCGCCAGCCCCACCTGGATCGCCAACGGCAAGCACAAGTTCTCGGGCATCGACGCCGAGACCATCCGCCGCAACGTCTGCCAGCACAACAAGGACCTCAAGGGCTGCGAGAACAAGCTCTCGGGCAACGCTGCCCCGGTCCAGGGCGGCTGCGGCCAGTAGGCCGGAATCGAAGTAGCGCTGTCTGAGAGGGCGCCCCGCGTCGGCCGGGCGCCCGGTCGGTTGGCGTCCCGCCCTCGTCACCGCCGCTGCCCCGAGGCCGGCGAGGGACGCGCGCGACCTGAAAGCTCGACTCCGCGCCGCATCGACCGCGCAGCCGGGCGCGCCTTGGCCCGGGGCTGCGACGAGCAACCTCGCGCGCGGCGGCCGACAGCCCCGGCGCGGTCGTCGGCGGATACGCGGAAGCGACAGCGCCAAGGAGAAGCAGCCAGGCTGGCTTGACGCGGTCGGTCCGTACGACAATCGGCCGTACCTCAACCCTCCCCTGCAGTCCCGCCCCCTCACAGCCCACGGAGCCGCCATGCGCCTCTGCCCCTGTCGTGCTGTCGCCGTGACCTTCCTGACGGTAACGCTCTTGTGTGGATGCGCCTCGACGCGCACGGCGAAGAGCGCGCCGGCCCTGCCCGAGGCTGAACGCCATCAGGCGCTGCAAGCGCTCCGGGACTACCTGCTCGCGCCCGACGCCTGGTCGCAGCCGGGCTCGGCCGTCGTGCTGGGAGCGCTTGCTTCGCAAGATCCCGACGCCGCCTTCTTGGTCGTGGAGGGGTCCGGCTTTCTGACCGACGACACCGCCGGCCCTGAGAAGCACGCGGCGTTGGGCTCGATGCTTCGAGCGCTGCCCGAGAGTCACCGCGAGGCCTGGCTCAGGGCGCACGGAGACACTCTGCCTGCCGAGCTGGAGTTCGTGCTGTTCGCCTCGCTGCCGCGGCCGCCGATCGCGCGCCTCCAGGCGGCGCTCGGGGAGCTGCCGTTCGTGACCGACGACGTGAAGTTCGTCTTGCTGCTGCTGTCGGCGAAGACCCGCGCTCTGGGCATGGAGGGCTGGGAGAAGCTGCGGCCGGCAGGGTTCGAGACCACCGATCCTTTTCAGGCCCAAATGATCGGGTTCCTCGAGGGCGTCATCGACTCCGATCCCAAGCGCGTCGCCGCATTCTTCACCCAGCGCTCGGACGAGGACACTTTCGCTCGCTACAAGGTGCTCGAAACGCTCATCGAGGTCTTGGGCGAAGAGGCCTCCGTGGGCGTCGGAGCGAGCATCCTCGACGCGGCCCGGGTCGCCGAGCCCGACGAGAGGTTCGTGATGGCGGCGCTGGCGCTGCCCTACCTGCCGGAGGCGCAGAAGGCAGAGGCCCGCGCCGTCGCCGCTCAGACCTGGAGGCCAGAGCTCATTGCCAAGCCCTTCGGGCTGGAGCACGCGGCCGCCTTCCACGCCATGGAGGGCCTGCTTTACGAGAACCCGCAGCTCGCCAAGGAGATCTTCCGCTCGCTCGTGGACGTCATCCTCGGCTGGGATCCGCAGGAGACCGGCATGTTCTTCCACGCGGTGGGGACCGCCGCGGGCGTGATCGCGCGGATAGATCCCGCGCTCGCGCTCGAGACCGCCGAGCGCATCCGCTCCCTGGAGTGGCAGGTCCACGCCAAGCGCTGCATCTACCGCGCGTGGGCCCGCGTCCATCCCGCTGAAGCGCTGGCCAAGCCCAAGGGCGACCCGAACGACTTCGACGGCAGGATCGCGCACGACCTGCAGCTCGAGGCGGCCGTCGGAGCGGGCATGGCCGCCCCGGCCCTGGCGCTGCAGGCGCTCGATGCGCTGCCGGACCACCCCGATCGCTTCGAGCAAGGCGTCAGCCTCGTCGCCGCTTCGATGGCGGCGACCGATCCCCAAGCAGCGGTGGCGCTGCTGCTGCAGCTCGGGAAGAGCATCGACTTCCACACCGCGCTCGCGCTCGCGTGGCTCGTCGCCGCAGACCGGCGCGCACAGGTCTTCGAGACCCGGGCGACAGAGCTCGCCGACTGGATCCAGCCGTTGCACAAGTGGCCGGGGCCGTTCCTGTCGCAGTCGCTGCGCTTCGGCGATCCCCTTCCCGAATTCGAGGACATCGACATCGCGCTGCCGCCGGGCGAGGAGCCTGCCGCGCTGGAGGCGGCTCCCGGCGCGCAGGAGACAGCTCCCGCTGTGGAGGAGGCGGCTCCGGCGGCTGAAGCGGACTGAGCCGAACGCGGGCTTGCCTGGAGGCTATGGCGCCGTCGCCGGGTCCCACGAGGTGTGGAGCCCCTCGTCGAGCCCGTCGAGCCGGCGCAGGTCTTCGTCGGTGAGCTCGAAGTCGAAGACGTCGGCGTTCTCCTCGATGCGCGACTTGTGGACCGACTTGGGGATGACGACCACGTCGCGCTGCAGCGCCCAGCGGATGAGCACCTGCGCGGCGCTCTTGCCGTGCGCGCGCGCGATGTCGACCACCGTCGGGTCCCCGAGCCGCCGGCCTTTGGTGAGCGGGCTGTAGGCCTCGACGACGATGCCGAGCCGGCCGCAGAAGCGGCGCAACTCGACCTGCGAGAGGAACGGGCTCATCTCCACCTGGTTCACCGCGGGCACGACCGGCGAGCTGTCGAGCAGCTCCTCGAGGTGGCGGACCGTGTAGTTGCTCACGCCGATGGAGCGGCACAGCCCGTCGCGCTGAAGCTGGACGAGGGCGCGCCACGAGTCGAGGCGCCTGCGCTCGACCGGCCAGTGGATGAGGTACAGGTCGATCTGCTCGAGCCCGAGGTCGGCCAGGCTCGCCCGGCAGGCGCGGATGGCGCTGTCGTAGCCCTGGTCTGCGTTCCAGAGCTTGGTGGTGATGAAGACCTCGTCGCGGGGCAGGCCGCTCGCGCGCAGCGCTTCGCCGACGTCGCGCTCGTTGCCGTACATGCGCGCGGTGTCGACGAGCCGGTAGCCGGCCTCGAGCGCCCAGAGGACCGCCTGTCGAGTCTCTTTGCCGGGAGCCGCGCGGTAGACCCCGAGGCCGAGGCGAGGGATCTCGCGCCCGTCGTTCATCTTCAAGGTGGATTGGAGCGTGAGCATCGAAGCCTCCGGCAAGAAGATGCGCACGGCCTGGGCCGCGCCCGCGCGCGGCCGGCGCGACCGGAGACGCAGCCTGGCACGCCGAGCCGCCCGGCTGCCGGGCGCCCGGCCGGCTATCGAGCTCGCCTGACCGCAGGCTGCTCGAATCCTCAAGCTTGTGGGGACGCGCCTCGACGGCATGCGCACGACGCTCCAGTCCCTCCTCGCCCTGGGGACGGCCGCCCTCTTCGCCCTCGCCGCGCCCGGTGCCGCAGCGGACGAGCCGGCGGACGAGCCCTCACAGCCCGAGCGCCGGTTCGACGCCCTGGCCATCCCGCTCGTCTCCTACAACACCGACGAGGGATTCGGCCTCGGGCTCGCCGGCGGGGCCTACTTCTATCGTCGCGGAACCGAGCCGTACGCCCACGCCGTCGCCGCCCAGGTCTTCTTCACCACCGGCGGCATCCAGTCGCACTTCCTGCGCTACGACGGCCCCGAATTCCTCGGCTCGAGCCTGCGGCTCGAAGGCAGGCTGAGCTACCGCGCGGAGAAGTTCGACCCGTTCTACGGGCTGGGAAACGCCTCCTCGCCCGGCCTCGCCATCGAGCTGCGCACGCCGGCCTTCAGCTACCGATCGCGGCAAGCCGGCGGCTGGATCCGAGTCCGCCTTGGAGGCGAGCGCCCGAACCCGCGGCCTTACGCAGGCTACGAGTTCGCCTACACGCTCGTGCGCCCCTACCCCGGCTCCGTGCTCGAGCAGGAAGCGCCGCTCGGCCTCGACGGAGGGCCGACCGGCCGGCTGCTCGCGGGCCTGCTCTGGGACACGCGCGACAACGAGGGAGACCCGCGCAGCGGCGGGACCACCGACCTCGCGCTGCGCGTCGCAAACAAGGCGACGGCGAGCCGCTACGACTTCGGCCGGCTCGACGTCGTGCTGACGCGCTTTGCCCCGCTGGGCGCGCGCTTCGTGCTCGCCGCGCGGCTCTCCTTCGACTGGGCCTTCGGCGACGTGCCGTTCTTCGAGCTGCCGTATGTCGGCGGGCTCTACCAGACCGAGGGGATAGGCGGGATGAGCAGCGTGCGCGGCCTGCCGCGCGACCGATACGTGGGCGAGCTAAAGGTCCTCGGCAACGCCGAGCTGCGCGCGACGCTCGTTGACTTCTTCTTCTTCGGCGCGACGACGAGCCTGCGCGCCGTGGCCTTCGTTGACGGCGGGCGGGTCTGGTCGGACAGCGGCGCCGCCGCGAACGGCGCCGGCCTCCACGGCGGGGCCGGCGTGGGGCTGCGCCTGGTGCGCGGCGCCGCGGCGCTGCGCTTCGACTACGGCGTCTCGGCCGAGTTCCAGGCTATCTACCTCACCTTCGGCCAGGTCTTCTGACGGTCGCCCGCCTGCGCAAAGGCGCGAGGAGCAGGCCGAACAGCCCGGCCAACAGGGCGCCGGGCGTGCTCGAGCACCCGCACCCGGAAGGCGGCAGGCTCGGCTCGGCCGACGAGGCGTCCGCGGCCGGCAGCGGCGGAAGCCCGCCGTCGCGGTCGTCGCAGAGCGCGCACCCTGCATCCGGCTGCGGGCCGCGCAGGCAGGAGCCAGAGACGCAGCGCTGCCCGATGGGGCACTCGTCGCTCGACTCACACGGAGGCATGCACCCTCCGGACTCGCCCATCTGCCAGCAGCCGAGGCCGCTCGGGCAGTCCGAAGGCGACGCGCAGCTCTGGAAGCAGAGCCGCTCGCCGGTCGCGGCGTAGGGCAGGCATGTCGAGCCCTGCGGGCACGCGGTGCAGCGCGTCTCGCACGAGATGACGCAGGTGCCGCCACCGATGTCGCTGCGGCAGACGCCGCCCGCCGGGCAATCGGCGTCGGCGCTGCACGAATCGCCGACCTTCGCGCCGGGCTTGCCCGCGTGCACGCACAGGCCGCTGCAGCTATTGCAGACGCCACCCGGACACTCGGCGTCGCTGCGGCACGCGGGCAGACAGCGACCTCTGCCGCCCGCCATCGGCTCGCAGGCATAGCCAAAGCGGCAGTCGCCGCTACCCGGTCGGCAATCCTTGACGCAGCGGCGCTCGCCGTCGGGCAGCTCGAAGCAGGTCGAGCTCGCCGGGCATGGCAGCGTCTCCGAGCACTCGGCGGTGCAGTAGCCGGCCTCCCACTTGTCGAAGAGCGAGTCGTAGGGGATGCAGAGCGCGTCGGCCGCGGTGCCGCAGTCGGCCCCGGACTCACACGGGGCGCCGACCTTGGTCGAAGCACCGCCGCCGAACGCGCACGAGCCGGGCGAGCCCGGGACGACGGACGAGGCGAGGCAGGAGAAGCCTATCGGGCATGCGCCGACCTCGTCGGGATCGCACCCCTTGGTGCAGTAGGCCGTCGAGCCGCTGCCTGCGCAGGTCAGCCCCTCGGCGCAGAGCCGGTCCGGGCACGGCGAGCCGAGCGCGCCGGTCTGCGGATAGAGCCGGCAGAAGTTGTCGATGTCGTGGGCGGTCAGCCCGCGGCGCAAATCGCCCGGGTTGACGAAGGGGTTCATCACCGAGTTGGCGTCCTCGCCGTAGTGGTCGAGCCCGAAGCAGTGCCCGGTCTCGTGGTTGACCACGGTGGCGAGGTCGAAGCTGACGACGTTGCCGTCGGTGGCCCAGTGGAAGTCCACCGCGTTGAAGACGATGTCGCACTCGTAGATGGTGCCCCCGTAGTAGACCGGCATCGCCGCCGCGGCGGCGAACCCGCTGCCGAGCGCGAGGTCGTAGAGCTCCTCGTCCTCCAGGCGCGCCTCGATGAAGTTGCCGAGGACGTTGGCCGTGTCGTGCTGCCGCGTCCCGTGCGTCGTGTCCCGGCCGCCGAGCTCGAAAGAGAGGAAGGCGCAGGGCACGTCCTGCCACTGCTGGAACGCGGTCTTGAAGACCCGCTCGACCTCGGCGAGCGGGATGCCCGCCGGCTGCTCCTTGCGCGCGTCGAGCCGCCAGATCCAGGGCTGCCCGGGGCCGTTGGCGAGCCGGGCGCCGAGCCAGCAGAGCTCCTCCTCGGCCAGGGCAGCCGCCGGGAGCATCGCCGCGGCCGCCAGGAGCGCCGCTACCGCCTTTCGAGCGCTCATTTCGCCCCTCGCAGCTCGCGGGCGAGCGTCTCGAGGGGGACGACATCGGCCTGCAGGGGCGCCCCCGACCGATCGCGCAGGCCCTGCGCGTCGCGGACGGCGACGGTGCGGCCCTGCGCGTCGCGCCGGACCGCGTACTTGCCGAGGCCAAGGCCGAGGATGCGGCAGCGCGGCTTTCCGGTGCAGCGCAGGAAGAGCACGACCTCCTCGCCTACCTCGAGGCGCGCGTCGCCGGGGACGAGGGTGCGCGCGCCCTCGAGCGCGCCGCCGAGCTGCTCGATCTCGAAGTCGCCGGTGAGCGTGCCTCGATAGGTCTCGAGGGCCTTCAAGGCGCTCACCGTGAGCGGGCGGCCGCTGCGCTCGGAGCGCGCGGCCCGCTGCGAGACGACCCGGGCGCGCACGACCTGGTCGGCGCGGGCGGCGAGCTCGGCGCGCGTGGCCGGTCGGACGGTGGTGGCCTGGGCGGAGAGCGGCAACGCGGCCAGGAGGAGCAAGGGAAGGAGTCGGGACATGACGAGTTTATGGAAGCGAAACTACGCCGGTGCAATCAATGGAAAGCGCGGGTGTCGCCCCTAAGTCCTACCCGGAATGGACTCCGCGGCAGTGGCAAGCTTTGCTTGGAATTCGACCGCTTGAAGATCCTCGAGGGCGTTCGCAAAAGAAACCATTGAAGACGGCCCGTTGATCGGACGAAGCAAGCATCATCTCCATTGGCATCGAAAGCTCTAAATCTGACCAAGAATGGTCCTCTCCCCGCCAATTTGCGTTGCGGCATCGAAGAGCAGGAAGCACGTCTCCAACAACCTTCTGAAAAACAGCCTTGAGGGGATGCTTAGGCGCACACTCGAGCCAGACAGCAAGCCAGGCGCCGCGATCAAGCTCGGTGCCCGCGCAGAGCGTCGGCCCGTCATCCTTGATTAGCGACTGATAAACGATGCTTCGCAAAATTCCGTGGAATACATTCGCCTGAAACCGAAGCACACCAACACCGACGCGCGAATTCGCAAACGATATCCTGAAAGACCGCCGACGAAATCAGCAACCTTCCTTTCGGACGATTTCCCAAGCTCGCTGAATGCCCGAAGGAGGGCAATCTCATCAAACTCAAAGGCGCTACCATCCATCAAACTGTCAACTTCGAGTTTATCAATGCTTCAATTTGTCTACCCCGGCAAGTCCGACCAAGTCACGACACCCATGGCGCAGACAAAGCCTAGGCATTGAAGCGTCTCGGAGACGTCGTCCGGGATATCACGAACCCCGCGCGTGACTGCAGCCCATCGTGCCGCATGAGCCAGCGGTCGTAATTCCTTAGTCCATCCCGTCGATTGCCGGGTCCGTCGATCGGCTCGAATGAAAGCCCAAAGCGACCTTAAGCTCAATTGTCCAGACAGCAATCAGTTTCCCTTCGCCATCAAACGCTTCGGCACGCAAAGTCATCTCGCTTACCATCCAACGGTTGCTCGGTCGCAAACTGCCATCGCGCTACAGACTGAAGCCGAGCGTTGACCCCGGCCGCGAATCGAACGGCATGCACATCCCAGAGCGCAGGAGCGTTCTGCCAGATGCTGCAGAGAGCTTCGGCCCACGACCTCTCGATTCGGAAGGCCACCACGCGCGCTCTTCCCCATGAGACGAATGAAGAGGTTTTCGTCGTCCGGGGGAAAGAGGGAATGCAATGTTAAAGACGCCTTTCGTGTGATGGGAACAAACACGAGGGTCCCCTCTATTAAAAAGGCGGCCGGACGCCAGATCCGACCGCCTCTCGTCAGGTACGAAGGCCCGCGCCCTCGAGCGACTACGGCCGCTCGACGACCATCGCGAGCGCCTCGCCGCCGCCGATGCAGATGCCGGCCATGCCGAGCTTCTTGTCCATGTCCTTCATCGCGTGCAGCAAGGTGACGAGGATGCGCGTACCCGAGGCGCCGATGGGGTGGCCGAGCACCACCGCGCCACCGCGCACGTTGACCCGGTCCATCGGCAGCTCGAGGTGCTTGGCCGCGGCCATCGTCACCACCGCGAACGCCTCGTTCACCTCGAAGAGGTCGATGTCCGAGATCTTCAGGTTGGCCTTGTCGAGGGCGATCTTCATCGCGTCGACCGGGGCGATGGTGAAGTCGACCGGCTCGCGCGAGAAGCTCGCGTAGGAGCGGATGCGCCCGAGGATGGTGCGGCCTTCCTTCTTGGCCCGCTCCTCGCTCATCAGCACCAGCGCCGCGGCACCGTCGTTGATCGAGCTGGCGTTGCCCGCGGTGATCGTCCCGTCCTTCTTGAAGGCCGGCTTGAGGGTCGGGATCTTGTCGGGCTTGGCGTTCTTCGGGCCCTCGTCGTCGGCGACGAGGATGGGGTCGCCCTTGCGCTGCGGGACCTCGACCGGGACGATCTCGGCCTTGAACAGGCCCTCGGCCTGCGCCTTCTGGGCGCGCCGCGTCGTCTCCTGGGCGAACTCGTCCTGCGCCGCGCGCGAGAAGCCCTGCTCGGCCGCGCACTTCTCGCCGCACATGCCCATGTGCTGGTCGCTGTACGGGTCCCACAGGCCGTCGTAGATCATCATGTCCTTGATCTCGTGGTGGCCCATGCGCGCCCCGCCGCGCAGCCCGTGGGTGACGTACGGAGCGTTGGACATCGACTCCATGCCGCCGACGACGACCACCTCGGCGTCGCCCGCCTTGATAGCCTGCGCGCCGAAGATGACCGTCTGCATGCCCGAGCCGCACACCTTGTTGACGGTGACCGCGGGGACCTTGTCGGGGAGGCCGGCGTAGCGCATCGCCTGGCGCGCGGGCGCCTGGCCGACGCCGCCCTGCAGCACGCAGCCCATGTAGACCGCGTCCACGTCCTCGGGCTTGACCCCTGCGCGCTCGAGCGCGGCCTTGATGGCCGCCGCGCCAAGCCGCGGTGCGCTCACCGAGGCGAGCGAGCCGAGAAACGAGCCGATGGGAGTCCGGGCAGCGCCGACGATCACGACATCACGGGACATGCAAGCCTCCTTTAATGGGGGATAGGGCAAGAGAAGAGAGGCACCCTAGCCCCCGGTTCCGCGGCCCGTCAAGGCGGGCGGGGCCGGGCCTTTCGCCTGTCCAGAACGGGTGCCGACGAACCTTCGGAGCGTCGCTAGATTCTCCTCCGATCAGGTGTCGAGAGGCTCGCATGCGACCGACTCGCGAAGGCAGCACAACGCACAAGAAGTCCCCGCCGGCGAACGAGCTGCTCAAGCCGCCGCAGATCGACCCGGAGCTCGCCGCGCGCAACGCGGTGAGCCTGCCGCCCGCCCCGTCGCTGAGGCCGGCGACATTGCGCCAGCGGATGCTCTCCTGGGCGTTCAGGCGCTACTACCGCTGGCGCCTCGAGCGCCGCTGGAGCGCGCTGCGCGCGATGGGCATGCAGCTTGGCGCCCGGGTAAACCTGCCGCTGTCGGTGTGGATAGACACCTCGCACGCCAACCTCATCTCCATCGGCGATAACTGCGGCTTTGGCGACGGGTGCGTCATCCTCGCCCACGACGCGATGTCCAACGAGTTTCTCGACGCGACCCGCATCGCGCGGGTGACCATCCACGAATCGTGTCACTTCGGCGCCCGGACGATCATCCTGCCGGGCGTCGAGATCGGCCCGCGGGCGATAGTGGGCGCGGGCTCGGTGGTCACCAAGAGCATCCCGCCCGACAGCGTGGCGGCGGGCAACCCGGCGCGCGTGCTCATGTCGCTCGAGGAGTTTCTCGCCCGGCGCAAGCAGGCGCTCGAGACCGCTCCGCTGTTTCGCTACGAGGACATGGACCCGCGGCTAATGACCGAGGAGCGCAACCGCGCCCTGCGCGCCCTGCTCGAAGGGCGCGACGGGTTCGTCTTCGGCGGAGTCGCGGCGACGCTGGCGGGGGCGGGGCATTTGATCACGAGCTAGTCGAGAGTCGCGGGTCGAGAGTCGAGAGCTCGGGCGCGGGCGGATTGGGGCTCGGGGGCTCGAACCTGCTCCTCGTTTTCGGCCGCCGCGCGCCGTGGCGGCTTGGGCGTTCGCTAGTCGAGGGTCAGGGGTCGAGAGCTTTGGGCGCGGGCGGATTGGGGCTCGGGGGCTCGAACCTGCTCCTCGTTTTCGGCCGCTGCGCGCCGTGGCGGCTTGGCGCCGTCCCTGCCCTGCTCGGTCGCCTTGCCGCCGGCCGCGCTTCTCCATACCTCGACCGGCATCGCCGCTTTCCCTCTTCAAAGGAGAAGGCCCATGAGGAGCCTGCACTGGGTGCTGGTCGTCCTGCTCGCGTGCGCCGGCTGTATCTATGCCGACGTCACCACTCCGCTGGCCTATCGGGCGCCGACGCCCGCTGACGTGCAGGGCCAACTTGGCCAGGAGGTCACCGGCACGGCCTGCAACTTCGCCATTCTCGGGCTCGTCGCCTGGGGCGAAGGCGGCTATGCCGCGGCGGTCGAGGACGCGAAGAGCCGCGCCGGGGTCGAGCTCCTCGCCGACGTCAAGGCGGACAGGAGCCTGTTCAACGTCGTCGGCGTCTACCAGCGCGCCTGCACCCTGGTGACTGGCAAGGTCGTTCGTTAGCGAGGCGCGCCATGACCAGGGTCTATCGGCTGCTGCCCCTCCTCGCGCTCTGCGCAGCCGGCTGCGCGACGCTTCCACCGCCCTACGAGGCGAGCTCCGGCAGGCTGGTGCTGGCCCCGCTCGTCATCTATCAGGATTCGGCCGGGCCGCTCTCCTACCAGGCGCCTGTCGGCCAACGGCTGCGCGGCGCTCCGGTGGCGAGGGTCGAAGGGCGCGCCTGCCAGTCGGGGCTTCAGATCCCCCTCGGCCTCCTCGTCGGGGTCGCCGAGAACGGCGGCGACGTCGCAGCGGCCGTCTCGACGATCAGCGCGGGCTGGGGCGACGGAGGCTATGAGCGCGCCCTGCAGGAGGCCCTGGAAGACGCCCGGCTCAAGGGCTACAGCGGCGAGCTCTACGACGTCCGCGCCGACCTGAACGTGATTCAGGTGCTCGGGGTCTGGAGGCAGCAGTGCCTGGTGGTCACCGCCTCGGTCCCGGCGCCAGAGCGTCCTTGAAACGGCGCGGGAGCCCGGGGCCGAGTGCCCGGGCGGGAAAAAGCGAGGTCCAAGTCGGTCTTGGCGGGCTCCTCGCCTACGCACAGCAACGGCTGACGGGCCGCGCGACTGCATAGGCGAGGCAATCGCCGAAGTTGAGCGACGCGGGATGGCGCCCCTTCCGGCGAGCCATCGACCGTCAGACTCCCAACTCACAGCTCATAACTCCCAACTCATCCAGACGCGTCCGCCCCGCGCGGTAACTTGCTGCCTGAACGACGGTTCAGTAAATTCGCCTCGGGACGGGCACCGCGCATGGATCCGGCAAAGGCACAGGCAGTCATCGAGCAGCTTCGCGACGAGATTCGCCGCCGCGAGGCGAGCCTGCCACAGACGAGCCTCGGCTCTCTTGCCTCGGGCTTCGCCCCGCTCGACAGCCTGGTGCCCGGCGGAGGCTTTCCCCTCGGGCGCGTCGTCGAGCTGACCGGCTCGCGCGCCTCGGGCAAGACCTCCCTCGCCCTGATGGCCCTCGCCCGCGCCACCCGCGCCGGCTCGCTCGCCGCCTG
>JBMNNX010000091.1:0-22225 GCA_050942745.1 Myxococcales bacterium | reverse complement strand
GGCACGCGTGGAGTGACCGCGACGACGCTCCCGACGGGCTACCGGCCCTCGCGAACGTCGATGTTTTCAGCCGTTGCCAACGGGGAGGTTAGCTATGCGGTTTCGCCGTGCGCGATCGTCGTGTCGAGCACCGGCGCGCTGGTCGTTTCGTTGGTCGGATGTGACCCGACCTACGGGATTTATCTCGACGGCATCTCGTTCTGGACGGACTAATGGGCGATCTCAAACTGGTCTGGAACAGCAACGCGCTCTCGGCTGACCTCAGCGTCGAGGCCAACGATCTGTCGACAGACGACGGACTGGAGACCGCCGTGCTTCTGTCGCTATTCACGGACCGCCGCTCCGAACCTGGCGACGTACTGCCGGATGGCGACACCGACAGGCGTGGGTGGTGGGCCGATGCGTTCCCGGTTGCCAACGGCGACAGATTCGGCAGCCGCCTTTGGATGCTGGCCCGCGCCAAACCGACGCAAGAGACCGCGCTTCGGGCGGAGGAATATGCACGCGAGGCGCTGGCATGGCTAAAAGACGATCTGGTAGCCGAGCGAATCGACGTATCCGCTGAACTCTCAGAGTCCAAAATGCTCGGGATTGATGTTATAATCTACCGTCCTCGCAATCCAGATCCGGTGCGCTATCGGTTCAGTGGTGTATGGCAGGAGACGTAACGATGGCATTCACTCGCCCGACGCTCGCCGAGATAGTTACCCGCGTGCAGGCCGACTTGGTTTCGCGCCTATCACTCGTCACGCCAATCCTTCGCCGCTCTGTCGTCTATGTATTGGCGCGAGTAATCGCTGGCGCCGTTCACATGCTGTACGGCTATCTTGAATACCTATCGAAGCAGGTATTCCCGGACCGGTCTGACGATTCGTTCCTGATTCGGCAGGCCGCGCTGTTTGGCCTGTCGAAGCGCGCGGCCGAATACGCCATCGGAAACGTGACCATTACCGGCAAGGAGGGCGCTATCATCCCGGCCGGTTCCGTTCTGCAGCGCGCCGACGGCATTGAGTACGCGACCGATTCCGAGGCAACGCTAGTTGCGACGACCATTGACGTTGCGGTTACAGCCATCGCTGCTGGCGCCGATGGCAACTGCGATGCCGGCACCGAGCTTTCTTTCCAGTCGCCAATCGCCGACGTGCAATCAACGGCGGTCGTTGGCGCATCCGGCCTCACGAACGGCAGCGACGAGGAGACGACCGACTCTCTGCGCGACCGGCTTCTCGAGCGTATGCAGAGCCCGCCGCACGGCGGCAACGCGGCCGACTACATCGCGTGGGCGAAAGAGGTATCTGGCGTCACTCGCGCATGGGTCTATCCGCTTGAGGACGGACCTGGCACTGTGACCGTGCGGTTCGTGCGCGACGATGATGCATCGCTGATTCCCGACGCGGCAGAGGTTGCCGCCGTCCAGGATTACATTGATGCGCTCGCGCCAGTGACCGCTGACGTTACGGTTTCGGCTCCGGTAGCAAAGGCCATTGACTACGTGATCCATGTATCTCCCGACACGTCAGCAGTGCGCGCTGCGGTGGAGGCCGAGCTTATCGACTTGCTGCGACGCGACGCCGAGCCGGGCGGAATCATTCTCCTGTCGCGAATCAGGAACGCAATCCACGACGCCGCTGGCGTTACCGATTACGTTCTGACGGCGCCTGCTGCAGACGTGACTAACGAGACCGGAGAGATCGCGGTCCATGGCACGATTACTTGGAGCTAGCCAATGGATGCCGCAGCGTATGCGCGCCAGCTAAAGCAACTCCTGCCGCAGGGTCGAGTCTGGAATCTCGAGCCCGATTCGTGGCTGTCGAAGCTGCTGCTCGGAATCGCCGACGAGCTGGCACGAATCGACGGGCGCGGCGAGGGCTTGCTTGACGAATGGAATCCGGCTACTGCTTCCGAAACGCTCGATGACTGGGAGCGCGTCCTCGGTATCACTCCGCCGGCTGGAGCAACAGGTGCAGAGCGGCGGGTTGCAGTGGCCGCTAAATACGTCGCGCGCGGCGGGCAGACTGCGGCCTATTTCGTTTCGCTAGCCGAGCGCCTTGGATTCGTCGCGACCGTTGCCACGGTCGAGCCTTACATCTGGCGGATGACCGTGGACATGGCGGCGTCGACCGCGCCTTACAGCGTGCGCGTTCAGGAGTTCCGCGCTGGCGCGTCGCGAGCAGGCGACCGAGTTAGGAGTTGGACCGTGCCGGAACTGGAAGGCCCGATCAATGAAGCGAAGCCGGCGCACACTCGCGCGCTGTTCGCATATCAGGAGTAGCCATGCACAGGATTGATACCGCCGACTCGGTTTATGGTCTGTTCTCCGACGGCAGCGAAGTAACAGGAGTGCCGGGCACGCTTGTTGATGCGGCATGGTTGAATGCCGTGCAGGAGGAATTGGCGACCGCCATCGAGGGCCTCGGTGGAACGCTCACTAAAGGCACGAACACACAGCTTCGCGATTTGCTCAAAGCCTCATGTCAAGCCGTGCTGACGTTTGGGGCGGACATGGTCGCGCTCTCGGCGCTGCAGTCAAAGTATCTGGTCCCAGGATTCGGGGCACTTCTGACTACGCACTGTGCCTTGCCTTGTCCGATCGCCGGCGTGATTCGCGGCTTTCGCGTCAACGCGGGCACACCCTCTGACGGATCTGTCGGCAGCGGCGACGTGTTCGTGGTCATGAAGAACGGTTCGGACACTGCGATTACCTGTTCGCTTGGCCCTGGCGAAACCAACGCGGCCGACGTGACTAATGCAGTCGCAGTGTCGGCCGGCGACACGATCGAGGTGAAGGTTACTCGGATCGGGTCGGGTATCACTTCTCCGGCCGAAAACGTCGTTGCTACTCTCGCTCTGATGAGGGGATAATCCGTGCAAGACGAAGCGATCAGCCCGTGCCACAAATGATCGCCAGCTTCGAAAGGGCTTTGAATATGAAGCGACTCCTTGTTGTCTGCTGTCTCGCGGCTGTCGGCTATCTCGCCATTCCGCTAATCGTTGACGCTCAGTCCGGCATGGCAGTGATGACCAAGGGCGAGAGCGGAATGCCCGAGTACGTCGGCTCGACCGGCGGAAAGGTCCACGTCAGCAACTACTCGACCGCCCCCGACGGAGGCGCCGTCCGCCAGTCCGCCGACGAGCACGGCCGCGCCTACGTCCGCAGCGTGTCCGCAGACGGCGGCATCCCCGAGGTCACGCTCGGCGAGATGCTCGGCACCGAAACCAACCGCCTCGCCACGACTGCGACCGCGACCGCTGGCGGCCTGACGGGCGCGGTCACAGTGCCCGACTCGATCGACGTGCCAGTGCCCGCGACGGCGCTGGAAAACAGGCGCGGGGCGACCGTGCACCTTCAATGGAGCCCCTTCCGAATAGAAGGGGAAACAGCCCTGCTGAAATCGCGTGGGATCCTACCGGTTTGCACGGCGCTTTGCGAGCGGTTCCTCTCCGCAAGCCGCTTCACCCCCTGGTCGAGCTTCATCCCCTGCCCTCCTGTGCCATTTCTATTCGTGTTTTCAAGGACCTAGCGACCTGCGAGCGGGTGCCGGGGCTCGCGCGGCACCGGACCGCTCGCGCGTCGGCACTCAGAAGATATTGACGCTCTTGCGCTCGACGAGCGGTCTGCCCAGGCCCTCGATCGCCTCGGCGCCGCGACCGTCCGCCGGGCCAAGATACACAAATAGCACCTGGTCTTCGTCATGGTTGAGCTCCTCCGAGAGCAAGTTGCGCAGCACCACCTTCTCGCGCTCGCTCAGCTCACAGCGAAAGGTCGAAAGCTGCAGCCAGTCGCCATACCCGCGCAACGTGCGATAGACACGCCGCAAGCGCTTCGGATCGCTGATGTCGTAGCAAACCAGCCAGCGCCCGCGCATGGCATCACCTCACGACAAAGGCCGGGTACTCGTCGATCTCGCCGAGCAGATAGCGCCCAAACAACCTCGCCTGCACCTCGAAGGTGCGCCGATAAGAAATCCGGTAGCCAAAGACCGGGTGCGTCACAAGCGTGTCGAGCCTGCGCTCCCAGGCCTGCAGGAACTTGCGGCGCCCGACGTCGTTGAGGTTGCAGGCGTTGCCGCGGGTGACGAACTCGCTCGCGCTCAGCTCCCCGGTGTTGATGGCGCCGATGACCACCGAGTCGACGATGATCGGCCGGAACTCCTCCATCAGATCGAGCGCCAATGCCGGTCGCCCGTGCCTCGGTTGGTGCAGGAAGCCCGCGAGCGGGTCTAATCCCACCGTCGCAAGGACCGTCGCCCACTCCCGGCAAAGAATCGAATAGCCGAAGCTGAGCGCGGCGTTGACCGGGTCGGTCGGCGGACGGCGATTGCGGCCGTGGAAGTCGAAGCCGGCCAGCTTGTCCGGCGGCTTGAGCATCGTGGCGAACGCCGAAAAGTAGGCCGCGGCGCCCTCCCCTTCGTGCCCGCGCAAGGTGTCGATGTCCGGGGCCGACTTCGCGGCGATCCCCGCCCCGTCAATGCGCGCGAGCGCCGCCTGCGGGTCGGCGGCGTTTCGTCGAACGAGCGTGCGCTGATTGCGAAGCTTGGCGAGCACCAGGCGACGCACGATCGCCAGCGCCTTCTCCGGGTCCGCGATGGCGTTGTATTGAGCCCGGCGCAGAAAGACGTTGCCGTGCGGCATCCCTTGCGCCGAGCCGTAAAACCAGCCGGCCTGCGAAAAAAAAGCGACCGGCGTGCCGGCCTGCAAGAGCGCGCGCATCGCCTGGGTCGTCACCTGGACGTTGCCGAAGAGCGAGACCTGGCTCGTCTTCGGCAGCGAAGCGCGGCCGAGCTCCTCGTCCTTGAGCTTGACCACCAGCTCGGCGCCCGAGAGGCCGATGCGCGCGCCCTGCGTGAGCACGTGGAGTGGCTGGCCGTCGTCGCGCGCGGGGACGAGCCTGCGCTCGAGCCGCTCGTCGAGCTCGACCTGCTCGTCGATGCCCTCGGCCAGCAGGCCGAGCTCGTCGGGCAGGCAGATCGGCGCGAGCGAGCAGCCGTTGCAGCGCGGAGAATCGACCAACGGCGGGGGCAGGCGCGCCGATTCGATCGCCGCGCGCAGCTCGCGGACGACCTGCCGGGTGCGCTCGACCAGGGCGTCGGTGATCGGCACGACGACCCGGCGCCGGGAGCCGGCAAACCAGATCGCGCCCTCATCGACCCGATAGCCGTTGGCGCGCAGGCACAGCGCCTGCGCGGCGAGCTGGACGCGCTCGGGCTCGTAGGCGCCCTCGGGCAGGTCCGGCGCCTCGCCGCGCTTGTAGTCCACCGGGCGCACCGAGCCGCCCTGCCCGACCGCCTCGACCAGATCGAGCCGGGCGATGAGCCCCTCGTCCGGCGCCGACAGCAGCAGCGAGCGGGCGACCTCGCTGCCCTCGAGGTCCCCGGGCCGCGGCCACTGCCCGCGCTCCTCGTCCACGCGCCGATGGACGAAGGCGCCGTCCTCGGTGAAGGCGTTCGGCGCCCACTCGCCGTGCAGGTGCTCCAGCATCGCGAGCCGCGGGCAGTAGGCCCACTCGTTGAGCAGACGGGCGGGGAGCAGGTCGGCTTTGTCCATTGCGATTCCCCCCTCCTGCCGGCGAAGGCCCGCTCGCGATGCCGCGGCTCCCCATGCAGTGCCCCGATTTCTGAAGTTCCTACGACCGTTCGCCGAACCGACGGTTCAATTCGACCGCAGCAGCAATCCATTCGCTGCGATTCGCGGCCGTCGTGAAGAATAGGTATCGCGCCCCGAAATCCTTCTCGCGCATTTCGAAGACGATCCCCTTTTCGCGCTCGTTGCCGCCGTCTTCGAAGTAGAAGCCACGCCTCGCGATTCCGGTCTGCTTGGAATACGGCAACGAGTGGCCGCCCGTGACAAACGGAACCTCTTCGAAGATCCTCTTGACCGCGTCCTTGAAGCCCGCCGGGTAGTGGTGGTCCGCGAAAGATGGCCGCCGACGCTCGTCGGGGCTCGCGGCTCGCGGCAGGCAGCGCTGAGGCGGGAAGCGCTGCCGATAGCTCTCGAGGTAGATTTGACCAATTGCCCCGAGCGCCCAGCAGCGCACTCCGTCGATGACCTCTTCGTCGAGCAAGGCACGTACGGCTTCCGGCGGCTCGTCCGAAAGCTGCTCATTTTGTTTTTCAAGGGCGTCGAATAGATTTGCGTAGGCACCGAGGAGTCGTAGTCGAAGCTCACCGGCATCGGCGGAAAGGCGATGACTTCGGACTCGAACCTTTCGTGCTTGTAGAAGACCGGCGAGCCAAGGGCCTGGCCGATGAGCACGGCTACGGCGATCTGCGCCTTGTACCCTCCGGTGGCGTTGATTGCGACCCATTCTGGCCCACCAGCGTCCCTGGCGATTTTTCCGATGGCCCTTACGAGATTGCGAAGTCCGTGCACGAAAGCGCCCCGGGGACTCATCGTGAAAGGTCGGAGATCTCGCGCACCTTCACATGCAATCCATCTTCTTCGTAGTACCGCCTCAGTATTTCGCCGACGTTCCGGCCCTGCTCCGTTTCCGAGACACAAAAATGCAGTGCTCGAGGCTCGGCTCGCTTGGCGCGCACGATCTCGTAGATGCTGTTGATTTCGGCTCCGCACAGTCGATCGTCCGCCTTGAGCTTCCTCAGCTCGGTCGCGACACGCCCCCATTCTTTCTGGCGATAGGCTGCGGCCGCCGGGCTGCTCCCATCCCTCTCGAGATTCGTAGCCAGGCTCGTTCCGACAGTTGAAATCAGCGTATGTGGAATCCTCATCGAGACACCTCCCAGTCGATTCGCGCAGGAATCGAAAGACCAAACGCGAGATGAAGGATTTCTGCCCCCCGTGCGCGTACCTCGTCGGCAATGGGCCGAGCGAGCAACTCGCCCATCGGCACAGCTCTTCCCACGAAATCGCGCGCTTGCTCTGTTCGCAGGCACGCCCCGGGTTTCAGGGCGAGCAGCGGCCGCTTGAACACGTTGTCGAGCCCAAAATCCGGACCGAGCTTGCCGAACTTGACGAAGCTCTCCCATGCGCCGTCCGTCGGGTCATCGGCGGCCGGCTGGAAGGTCGAGAGCACGACGCTGCAGTTTCCGCCTTCGATCCGCTCGCCGAGCTCTTCGACCGGCTCCAGGCCCCCCGCGAGCTCGAACTGACCGAGCCCCACCGAAGTGTCCCCGCCGAAGCCCACGTTGGACAGCTCGGTGAACAGCTCGAGGAGCGTCGCCTCGAAGCCCTCCTCCACCCGCGCGAGCACCCAAAGCCCGCCGCCTTCGGCGAGTATGGTCTCGTTCGCCGCGAACAGCGAACCACCGGCGCCGCTCGTGGTGTCGCTGATTCGGTCGAGGGTATTGCGAAGCCGCGCCACCTCGCGCATCGGGTCGTCGAGCCGCAGCGCGTCGAAGGACAGCTCCCCGGTGGCGCAAAACCGGGAAAACGCCGACTTCGAGATCCAGCGCGCGCGTTTGAGCTGCTTTCTGCGGTCGGCGGGCCACTTGCGCAGCTTGAGGGCCGCGGGGACCGGCAACCACCGATCCGGGAAGGCGTCCGACAACACGAAGCGCGGCCGCCCGGCAGCGGCCGGCTCGAGGATCTCGCGGCGCAACACGTCTGCACCGCGGGTCCGGGCGCACGCCCAGCAGAGCATTCCCGACAGCGTGTCGGCCTGCCACGGCGTGCACCACGCCGAGCGCGGCTGCAAGCGCAGTTGCAGCAGCCTCACGACGCAACCCCGAGGTCGAACGGCTTTCCGTTGAGAGCGAGCTGTCGCAGCTCGATTTCCCCCGAGCCCTTGCTCACGCCGGCGCCGATACCGGTCTGCTGCAACAGCCGCAGCCCGCCCTTGATGAAATCGATGAGCTGTTCCCGTTTGTCGACGTCCCAGATCTGCAGACCGATGTTGAGCGAGAACTCCGCCCCGGCGGCGACGCGCTCAACCTTCCGCGGGTCCTTGGCAGTTCCCGTCAGACGGTTGATTGCGTTTTCGGGCTTCAACTCGAGCTCGCCGCCCGACACGAGACGGGCGTCGCGCACGATGATGCGGGTCGGACCGAGGTTGTGCTTCGGGTTCTTGTGAGGTCCGAACACCCGGCAGACCAAGCAGGTCTCGGCGCCACAGCTGCACGGCTCGGTGCCGTTTCTGCTGAACCTGCCGTCGCGCTTCTCGAGCTCCGAGCGCAGCCTTCCCTTCAAAGAAGTGCCGGGAATGTACGGCTCGAGCGTGACCGGATGCTTGATGCACGTGAGATCGGTCCCGCCGATCTGGAGCAGGTCGTCACTGCCCCCGATGTGCAGACCGCTCAAGCAGTGGATGATTCCAGTAAACGTAACGTGCTCGATCTTCCGCTTCGGATTCATTCTCTTCGCTCCCTTTCTTTGAGATGACAGGCGCCAAATCCCAACAAGGCTTCGAAATGCGGAAGGAAGCCTTCGAGGAAGTCCTCTTCCGTCTGAACCGCCGCAACGTTCAGTCGAATGAAGTCATAGAAGAGCTGCGGGACCTTGGACGGCTTCTTTCCGAAAGCATCGGCGATGAAGACGTCGAGCTTGAGGAAGGCTGCGCGCTGCGATTCCCAGCTCGCCCTGTCACTTCCGCGCAGCTTGGCTTCGATGGCGCGGCAGTGGCCGAAGAACCGCCGCGCCTGGCTCATCATGAGCGGCGGGTCCGACTTCGCCATCTGACCCACCAACGGGTCGAGGCGCGAGCGGGCAAGAAGGTCGGGAAAGAGCAGCGGTCTTCCGGCCGCATCCCTTCCCGAGAAGTAGCCGTCCTTCAGGTACCCCGGCCAAATCTCCTCCAGCGATGCCTCAGGCGCACGAGGGCCCTCATTCGGCCGCCGGTGCTGTTCGTGACGGGGCCCACGCGCGTCTCTTTGACTCGGGTTTCCCCGCCAACCACGCGAATGGTTTTTCATCGTCAGTCCTCCTCATCGTTTCTTCGCGTTGCTGTGAGGGCATATCGGGTGATTGCCGGCAGGTACCGAGTCACCGACGACGTCTGAGCGTCGAAGTCCTGGATGAGCTGGTCGGCAAAAGCCCTTGCCTTGCTGCCCCGCGGGTCTCCGCGCTTCGGCCAATTGCGCCCCACGTGGTAGGCGAGCCTCGCCGTCGCAGCGAGATCCCCGCGTGCACGCGCCAACGAGAGCTCGAGCACCGTGTGCAGCCAGCCGCGCTGCACAATCCGCTCATTCGTCCAAGAGACGAGCTGCTCTCCGTTTTCGAGGACCACGCGGTGGTCTTCCCATTTCCACATTTGACCAAGTGCCGCGCACTGATTCTTCGGCCCCTGGCCGGGACGACCTTCGATGCTCTTTGCTTCGGCGAGCAGCCCTTCGGCGTGCTCGGCGGCAGTGCGCAAAGGGCGCTTTGGCTTGGTGAGCGCAATACCCGCGCTGAGCGTGAGACCACGCGAAGCAAAGGCCTCGCCGAAGAGGCGCCGGATGTGGCCCGCGAAGGCGAGGACGACGTTCCAAGGCCCAACGAGGAGCGAGTCGTCCCCACCAGCGAAGACCGTGTAGAGCATCCGGAATTCGGGGCGGGACATCTCTCGGTTGAATCGGTCCGCAAAGAACGCCTCGAGCTCATTGCTCAAAGACCGCATCCCCTCGAGCCCACCCTCGGTCAGCGCTCGCTGGAAGGAGAGCCCGAGCGAATCGACGTCCATTTTGAGGACGGCAAGGAGAGGTAGCCCTTTTCCGCTCGCGGCAATTGCCGTGAATTCGATCGGCAGGCCGTCCGCGTTCGTCGGAATGTGGCGAGCGAGGCGGCGCACCGAAAACGGCGCTTTGCCTTCTGGCGGCGTCTCCGGTGATGCGAGATTGCTGACGCTGATGACCCCGGGGTCGAGCGACGGCTGCGCCGACGACTCGATCGAGACGCCAAGGCCGAGCACATCGAGATCGCGCGTGGCGCGCCGTGGACGGTCGCGGATCACCAACCATCTCGCGCGAGGCAGCTCGGCGCCGAGACGTCGGTCGGAGCTGCACCTGAAGCAGATCCGGCGAGACCCTTCGCCGTCGGGGTCTCGCTCCTCGACGGTCGCCGGGCGATGGCGGCACAGCGCGCAAGGAGTGTCGAGCGGGGGAAGGACCAAGTTCTCCGGCGCCCAGCCTCCGCTCGCCCTTCCCAACGAGGCCCAAGGGCGAGCCTTCTCGCGCTGCAGGCGCAGCATGAGCTCCTCGTACTGCACCGCGGCCGATGCCCCTGCCGACTGCCCGGCCAAGGAGAAGCGGAGCGTTCCTCCCGTCTCGGCCAGCAGCCACCGCTCGATGGCAACGCGCTCGGCCTCGACCGTCTCCGGGCTTGCGTCGGGCCCGTCGAGGAGAAACCGCCCGGCGCCGCAGTAGAGCAAGGCGTCGTGGCCCCAGCCCAAAGCCCGGCGCACGCGAAGCGCCGCACACTCGGCGACGAGCTGAATGAAGAAGGAGCGGGCGCGAAGCTGACGCGCCTGGCGCCCGCCCTCCTGCGCGATGTCGAAGAGGTACTCCTGAATTCCGGAAAGTGCCCCGGCGATCAGCATGCGCCCGCCTCCTTGCTGGCGTCCGACTCCGCCTCGAACACCCCCAGCCCGAAGTGCGAGCCGTAGCCGAGGCACAGCGGCCCGGCGACCGGACGCGCGAAGCGCAGCCTGAGCGCGAAGCCGCAATCGACCGGTGGCTGCGGGCCTTTTCGGCGCACCCGCACGAAGTGGCGTAGGCGCTTCGACTCCTCGACGTCCACTTCCACTTCGACCAGATCGGCGACGCGGCGCTCCTCGAGCTCGGCGAGCACCTGGCCCTCGATCGAATTGCGTCCATGCTTCTTGACGTGCCGCGGTGGCACAAACGGCGTGCGGCTCTTCCACACCGTCGCCGAGCCCGTCAGTCGCTGCAGCGACGCGCCGTACGGGGCGGGCATCCTTTCGATGTCCGCAAGTGAGCCCAGCCCGGCGACCGCCAGTGAAAGCCGGCCCGGGCCGCCCTTCATGAACGTCGTCCGGACCGAGCGGATGACGGCCTGGGCGCGCCCGTCGAGCCCTTCGGGTGCCCAGAGCAGCACATGCTCGAGGTGACGGTCGCCGTCGAGGTCGAGGTGCAGCAGGTGGGCGTGCCGATGCCCGGTGAGCGGCCGGCCGGCGCCGTCGGTGCCGGCGAGGGTCTCGAGGTGCCCGAGCCCCATCCGCTGGGCGGTGCCGACGAGGCGGCGATGCAGCAGCTCGCCCTGCGGCAGCACGCGGACGACCGAGGGCAGCGCGTGGTCGTTGCGGCTCGGGGTGGAGATGGAGAGCAGGACCGCGGCGACCGGGCTCGCCGAGACCTCGCGCCGCTCGAGGGCAGGCGATCCGGCCTCGAGCGCGTCGCTGCGCCTCCAGTAGAGCGCCCGGCGCGAGCAGGGCGGCTGGCTCCAGCCGTGCTCCTGCAGCCAGCTCGTCTCGAGCTGCAGGCACCCGACGAGGTCCGCGGGCAAGGCGGAGTCGGAGGCTTTCTTCACCCTCTTCGCGCGCCTGCGGCTCTCCGGCTCCGCGTCGGCGGAACGGCGCGCGGCCAGCCAAACCTCGGCCGCCTGCGGCGTCTCGGGCGCAAGCAGCGAGACCTGCTCCCATCCCGGGCCGGGGTGCTCGCCTCCGTCGCAGGGGAAGCACTTCGTGCCGGCGGGCGGCGCTTCGCCGGCCCCGACGAGGCGCGCCTCGACCCAGCTCTCGGAGCGGCCGAGGTAGCCGAGCGCGGCGACAAGCTCGGCCAGGAGCGAGGATTCGTCCGCAGTGAGCTCGACGTCCCACGCGACTACGAGCTCGCCCGCGCCGACGTGGGACCAGGTGTCGAAGACGAGGGTCGTCCGCTCGCGCCCCTTGGCGAGCTTGCCGGTCGGCATGTAGTGCCGGCTGTGACCCGCCGAAGCTCCCGGGAGCCGGTAGGCCGGCAGCTTTGAGCAGAGCTTCTCGAACAGCCGCACGCCGCGCGCGGGCACCTCGGTCCAGCCGAGCTTCGAGTAGCCGGTGGCGATCAGCGCGCGCACCAGGCGCCAGGGCGACGGCGGCCACTCGACATGGCCTTCGTTGACGTGGTCGCCCCAGGGCGTCGCGTGGTAGCGGCGCCCCGGGAACTTGAGGAGCAGCGTCGGCATCACTCGTCCTCGGCGGCTTCGGCCGCGTCGTCCTGGTCCTCGTCGGCGACGGTCTTCAGCTCGTCCTCGTAGGCGACCTCGCTGACGCGCATCTGGTCGCCGATGCGCGCGATCGCCGACTGCAGCTCCTCGGCGAGCAGCTCCTCGGTCGGAAGCGCGAAGCCCGCGGGCGCGGTGGCGGCGATCTCCGCGGTCGCCACCCGCAGGTCGCAGGCGGTGCGCAGCCGCAGGCTGCCGTTGACGAGCCTGCGCACCTTGTAGAGCGCGAGCAGCGTCAGCATCCGCACCGCATCGGCCGACAACCCGTAGCCGCGCAGCATGCCGAGGTCGAGGTTGACGAAGAGGGTGATCTTCTCAGCGGTGTACTCGTCGCGGGCGAACGGGACGTTGCCAAAGCCCTTCTTCGTGTCGCCGCTCGGGTTGACGTGGTCGTTCTTGACGCCGCCAGAGGGCGCGACCCGCGCTCCTTCGGCCTCGATGAAGGCCGACAGCGCGCGGGCGACCCGAAGGCGCCCGCCCGCGAGCTCCTTCTTGGCGAGAAACGCGCCGTGGACCAGCGAGCCCGCGTCCAGCTCGAGCAGCACCTCGGCGAGCCGCTTGCGGTCGATGGGTCCGGCCTCCAGCCCACCGAGCCTCTCCTTGAGCTGGTTGAAGAAGCTCTTGTCGGAGCCCTCGAGCAGATAGGGGCTGTTGATCCGGTGCGCCTCGAGCGTGGTGTCGGTGAAGAACTTGCCTTTGCGCGTGACCCGCACGTGCGAGAGCCCCCGCAGCGGCGCGACGAGGTCGTTGTTCTCCGGATCCCAGCAGCACAGCTCGAGGCGGTTGGCCATGCTCTGGGCGCTCTCGACGAGCAGGTTGGTTCCCTTCGACGTCTGGAAGGTCGCGGCGCCGAGGCCGGGGAAGCCGGTCGGCTGGAAGCGGCTGCCCTGCAGCGGCTCCAACGGGATCGAGAACAGCAAGCGGGGCGCCTTGGCGAGCGAGGTGAGGTCGATGGCCATCGTGGTTCTCCTTTACTGGTGAGCAGCAGGGTCGATGCGGTCGGCGAAACTCTTCGCGGTGGGAAGGTTGATGGGAAAGGCGAGCGCCGCGCCCCACAGGCGCGCGGTCTCCGGCGGGCCGTCTCCGGCGCGCAGGCTGAAGCCGATCCCCGCCGCGCGCAGGCGGCGCAGCGCAACCTCGAGCGCCCCGGAGGCGTCACCGGCGGCGAGCCTGCGCACTATCGCCGGGTCCCCTCCGGGGTCGCGCTTCTCGAGCGGCCAGGGTAGCGTCGCGAGGCGCAGCGCTATCCAGGCCTCGTCGGGCAGCAAACCGGACGCGGGCGCGCGCGGAGGAAGCGGTTGACGAGCCCAAGCGGCGGCGTCGAGCGCGCCCAGCGCCCGGCCCAGGGCGAGCGTCTTGGCGAGGTCGAGCTCGCCGGCGACGAGCCTGGCGAGATCCGCCGGGTGGGCCGCGGCGCGGAAAGCAGCCTGCAGCGGAAGGTGGCGGCAGCCCTTTTGTGCGCCCTCGATGAGCCGGCGCTGCACCAGCGCAAGCGCATCGGCGACCGGATCCCGCCCGATGACGACCACGTCGGACTGCTCGGCGAGCTGCTTCTTGCGGTCGGTACCGCGGGTGGCGAAGGCGCGCCCGTTCTTGTCGAGCGGCAGCCAGTGGCGGCGCACCGGGTCCTGCGGCCAGCGCCCGCGGAAGCTGGCGGCCTGAAGCCCGAAGGCGACCGCGAGCCGGAGCTCGGCCGAGCCGTCGTCGGCGGACCGGACCCAGCCCGGCTGAAGCTTGGGCACCGGACCGGCGGCGAAGCCGGCGCCGGTCGCGAGCACCCGCTCGACCTGATCGAGGGCAAGCAGCAGGCGCTGCCACCGGGCGGGCTCGGCCGGGTGCGCGGCCGCCGCGAAGGCCGCGTCGGCGAGGGCGCGCTCGGCGACCTTCAGCCGGGTCGGCGCGTGGTCGTCGCGGGCCTGCCGGCGCAGCCTCTCCATCCAACCGTCAAGGTCGTCGAGCAGCGCGACCACCGGAGAGGCGCGCTCGGGAACGCTCAGCCGGCCCAGGGAGACGGCGAGGTTGCTCTGCCCGTTGCGCTCGATGAAGCCGTAGCGCTCGAAGCCGCTCAGGCCGCGCGCGACGCCGAGCCGCGCGACGGCCCGCGCGAAGTGGAGCGGCTCGGAGGCGGGCTGTGCCCCCAGGCGGCTGCGCCCTTCGGCGAGCAGGTGACGCAGCTCCGTGAGGACTAGAGGCCGGTCCCAGAGCGGCATCCACTGCTCGCCGCGCTGCTTCTCGCTACCGCCGGCGCTCGCGTAGGCCGCCGCGTGGGCGAAGGTGGTGAAGGGCGCCACCGCCGCGCTCGCCTCGCGGCGATCGAGCCGCCGGCAGAGCCCCGCCGAGAAGAGGACCGCGCCCTCGAGCATCAGCAGGAAGTCCGCCGGGTTGAGCAGGCTGCCACCTTCGGGGCCGACGGTGCTGTTCGCGCCCCCCGCGCCTCCCGGCGAGTACTGCCCGACCGCGGCAGACATGAGCGCGGTGGCCGGCTCGCCCCACAGCGCGTTGTCGAGCCAGTCTGCCGCCTCAGGAAGAGGATCCCCCGAGCCCTCAACATCAAAGACGTCGCCAAGGCGTTGGAAGAAGTTGTAAGCGAAGTCGAGGTTTCCATCGGTCCCCCCCGTGCCGAACAAAGCCGGCCAAGCAGCCTTGCCGGCGTCATCCAGTACGACGGCGGCATCGAGCCACTCACGATGGGGACCACGCCACTGGCCACGACAGCGCGGCAACAGGATTGCCTTGAGAGACTTGTAGCGATTCTCGGCCTCTGCGAGGCGCTGCCGATAGTTCGCGTCGCGGCGAAGCTTATCCCTCGCTGCACGGGAAAGACCTTTGACCTTGGTTTCGGCCTTGATTGCGCGAACCGCAACGTCGGCGGCGGCGGACTCGCCGAGCAGACCCCGTGCCGCGGCAATCCCCTCGCGCAAGGACGCAAAGCGTCCGGCAACCGATTTCTCCGCTCTCGCAAGTGCCTCGGACTTCGCGTAGAAGCCGGACCCGCGGTTCCAGGGTGCAACAAGGGGCGTGGGAGAATAGCGGTACAAGAAGAACTCGCTCATTTCCTCGCGACCGAGCCTGGTCGCCAGCCAGAAGCACTCGTCGCGCCACCAGCCCCGCGCCGAGGGATCGGCCTGCTCGGAGACGAGCCGCAGCACTCCAAGCGCCTTGAGGTAATGGGCGAGCGGCTGCGGTGCACAGCCGGCGAGGCGGTGAACGTGGACGCTCATCGCGACACCTCCTTTGCGAGCTTCGGGTCAGCGGCGGTGGACTTCGACGCGCGGCGATCGGCCGCCCGGAGCAGCGCCTCGTACCAGGCGAGCGCGAAGGGCCCGTGATGCTCGAGCAGGCTGAGCACCCGCTCAGTCCAGGAGCGTCCGGTCATCGGGTTGAGCCCAACCGCGGCGGCCGCGAAGTCGAGGCGCGTCGCCGGCCAGGGCGCGCTGCCGCCCTTCGCGTCGGCGAGGGTGATGGCCGGCAGCCCGTCGCCCTCGCGCAGACCTTGGATGCGAATCCGCTCGTCCACGGCCCGCTGGTCGGCCGGCGAGCAGTGCCAGGCGACCCTCACCTTCCCGTGATGGCTACAGACCAAGAACGCGAGCAGGTCGAAGGCACGCGAATCGAGCGCGAGCAGCTCGGCCTCGACCGCGCCGGGCGAGGCCGCTCCAGCCTCGGCGGGCGAGAGCATCCCGGTCGCTCTCAAGACCTCGGCCTCTTCGCCGAGCAGCCACGCCGGGTCGTGGCGCCGCACCGCAGCAAACAGCGCGAGCGCGCTCGCCAGCTCGTGCCGAAGGCCTGCGCGCACCGCGCCGTCCTTCATCCGGTAGCGGTGCCTTCCCTGCCGCCAGGCGCCTTCGGGCGCCTTGGCCAGATCGCAGCGTTCGGGCCGGTCGTCCGCTTCAATCGCATTCTGGAAGGCCTCGTGCGACTTGCCGATGTCGTGGACCCGTCCGGCGAGGTCGAGCAGCGACGTGGTCTTGGCGTCGAGCCGCAGCGCTCGGGCAATCTCGCGGGCGAGCGCCCCGACCTCACGGCCATGGGACTCGATGGTGGCGTAGCCGGAGGCCTCCGGCGCATCGGCCTCGAGCGCGCCGTCGGCGCGGTCGTTCGGGGTGACGGCGCGGCTCTCGACCACGGGCACGGGCTCCGACGCCTTCGGGTCCCAGCCCCAGCGCACCGAGTAGCCGCCCGCCGCCGCGTCAACGAGCACGGTCTGGCCGGGGAAGAGGTCTCGCTGCTCGGCGCGCCGCCACTCGCCCTCGACCCAATCCCACACCCAAGCGCGCTTCTTGCGGTCCGCGAGCCACTCCCGCGCCCGCAGGAACGGCACCGGGCAGAGCGCTTCGCGCGCGGGCCTGAGCCCCTCGCCCGGCGCCTTCTTCGGCTCCACCTCGATCCAGGCGACCGACAAGTCCCGCTCGTCACCCGAGCGGATGAAGCGGCTCACGTCCACGTCCGCGCCGCTCAAGTCGGCGCTGGTGTCGAAGAGGTCGTCCACCTCGTGGCGCAGCACCAGGTGGCGAGGCTCGTACGGGAAGAGCCGCGAAAGCCAGTCGGGATGCTCTGCCTCGAGCGCCTCGAGCCCGTTTGGCCCGGCGCTTTGCAGCGCGCCGAGCGCCTCTCGCGACGCATCGAGCTCCGCGAGCGCGTAAGGCAGCGCGTCCTTCTCCTTTTTCGGAGCGGTGTCGAGCACCACCACCTTCGCCGAACCTCCCCAACGAGCCGCGCGCCCGAACCGCTGGACGAGGTTCGCCCAAGGGGCGAGGTCGGTGAAGAGCAGCGCGCACGAGAAATCCACGCCCGCCTCGACGACCTGCGTGGCGACGACGATCCGGTCGCTGTCGGGCCCGCAAGCCTCGCGCCTCAGGAAATCGCTGGCCCAGCGCGCGCGCTCGACCGGGCGAAAGCGACTGTGGGCGAGCCACACCTCGGTCTTGGCGAGCTTCTTGTCCTTCTCGAGCGCCCGAGCGACTTCGACAGCGCGCTCGACGCGGTTGACGATGACCAAGGTCGGCCCGTCGCGGCCGCAGCCCGCCTCGCGGTGACGCTCGGAGACGAGCCTGGCGACCGACTTAGGATCGGTCTTGCCGGCGAACAGCTCGGGTCGCTTCTCGACGGCCCAGAGCGGCCCGACGCGCTCGTCCTGTTCGACGTCAAAGCGCGCCAGCTCCGCGGTCATGCGGACGGTGTCGGGGCTGCGCTCGAGCCAGCCGGGCTGCAGCGTCGCGCTCATCCACCAGGTGGCGCACGGGCGCGGCGAACGCGCGGCCAGCTCGCGCCGGAAGGCCTGGAGCTGCGCCGAGGTGGCCAGGCCGACGTCCATCAACTGCACCTCGTCCATGACCCAGAGGCAGTCGTGGTTGAGCAGCCCGAGCTCGACCGGCCACCTCGCGCGCGGACTCGCGTAGCCGCGGTTGAGAGCGCGCGACAGCAGCATGTCCTGCGTGCCGACGAGCACCGCCGGGCGCTCGGGGTACAGGTGCCACTCGTCCGCTTCGGCGCCGCCGAGCAGCAGGTGGACCCCGACCTTCGCGCCGAGCCCCGCCGAGTCGAGCAGCTCGCGCACGACGCGCTCGGTCTGCTCGACGAGCACCCGCATCGGCAGGCAGAAGACAAGGCGCGTTGGCCACCCGAGGTCGCCTCGCTCGCAGCGGTGAAAGGCCCACGCGGCGACGACGCCCTGGGTCTTGCCCAAGCCCGTCGGAATCCGAATGAGCCGGTCGTCGCAGGCCTCGCGCTCGCCCAGTCGGCGCTGCCACGGATAAGGCCGATGGCCAGTAGCTCGAAGGAAGAACTGCTCGTACGTCATGTGGCCTCCCGCTCGCGCTGTGCCGAGTCCGAGTCGATCGCCGTCCCGCCCGCAGCCCATTTCCGACCTCGCCGCATCACCTTACCGGGCGTACGGACACGGATCGGCCCGTCGATCTGACAGATAGCCGTCACTCTAGCGCCGCCGAGTGACCGCTAGACCACACAAATCGGACTTTGTAGAAGGGTTTGCGCCCTCACCGGCCGGCGAATTCCAGGCTGACTGTGCGTTTTCCACGAATAGCGGAAAGCGGCAGCGGGCGAGCCGTCTTCGCGGGCCGCCACTCGAGGACGTGGTCCTCGGCGCCAGGTGATGCGCTTCGCTCGAGACACACGAGCCCGCGCGCGCCGATGGCAACGCGCCGTGCGCTCGAATCAACGGCACCGCCGTAGAACCGGGAAGGCGGCGCTCTCGGCGCGAGGAACGCGAGTCCCGCTTTCGCGCCGGCGCTTACCCGTCGCGCCCACGCTGCTTGGGCAAGGGCGAGATGCGCCCTCGCCCACCCCTCACCGCGCCGTAAGCCTCGCCTCGTGAACCAGAGTCTTCCCCGGCTCGATGACGATCGTCCGCCGGTAGGGCGCGCGGTACGGATTATCGAGCTCGAGCACGTGCGGCCCGGGCGGCAGCGAGACGCGGTTGACGCCCGGAGCGCGCCCGTAGGCCTTCCCGTCGATCCGCACGTCCGCCCACCCGGCGACGACGATCTGCAGCTCACCGTCCTTCTGCGCCTCGACCGCCGCCCGCTTCGCGGCCGGCGGGTTCTTTCGCGTGCGCGCCTGGCGCGCCGCCGCCCTTCTGCGGCGTTCGGGCTCTCCCTGCGCCTTCGACGCCTCCGCGGCGCCTGGCGTGACAGGCCTCACCGCGACCGCCTGATCGGCCGGCGTGGCAGGTTCGGGCTGCTTCGGTGGCTCCTCGACGGAGTCTGGCGCTGCCGGCGCCGTCGCCGCGACTCTCGGCTCGTCCGGCGCCTTCTTCTCGACCGGCTCTGGCTGGCGCGCTGGCCCAGCGGGTTGCGGGTCGGTCGAAGCGGCCGTCGGCGGAGGCTCGGTCGCGCCCGTGCCTGCGGCGATCCAAAGCCCGCCTCCGGCCGCGAGCACAACCGCGGCGCCCAGCGCTATCCAAAGGCCTCGACGCGGCCTGTGCACCTTGTCGGTCGTCGCCTCCGACCTCGGCTTCGCCGGCGCGCGGGCACGCCCCTGCGGCGCGTCCAACTCCTCCAAGATCTCGCGAAGCCGGGCGCGCACCTGCTCGGCCGACGCCGGACGCCGCTCTGGCGCCTTCTCGAGCAGCTCGAGGATCAGCTCTTCGAAGAGTGGCGACAGGCCCTCGACGTACGAGCTCGGCGCGGGGGCCGGGTCCTGCACCTGGCTCATCGCGATCTCGAGCGCCGAGCCGCGCTCGAACGGCAGCCGCCCGGTGAGCATCTCGAAGGCGACGATGCCGCACGCATATAGATCGGTATAGGGACCGACCGCCTTCCCCATCGCCTGCTCGGGCGCCATGTACTCGGGCGTGCCGACGAAGACGCTGGCGCGGGTCTGCGGGGTCGAGCCGCCGGGCGCGTGGCTGCGCTTGGCGAGGCCGAAGTCGAGCAGCTTCACGTAGTCGCGCCGGTCGGCTCGGTGACCAGGAAGATGTTGCTCGGCTTCAGGTCGCGATGGATGACCCCGCGCGCGTGCGCGGCGCCGAGCGCCGCCAGCACCTCGTCGAGGATGCGGATGGCCTCGCGCTCGGGCAGCGGCGCCCGCTGCTCGAAGATGGCGTCGAGCGGCGAGCCCTCGAGGAACTCCATCACCATGTACTGGCCAAACCCGGGCAGCTCGCCGAAGCCGAAGACGTCGATGATGCCTCGGTGCCTTACCGCGTTGGCCGCCCGGGCCTCGGCGAGCAGCCGGCTGACGTGCGACGGGTCCTGGCCGGTCTCGGGCCGCAGGAACTTGATGGCCACGCGCCGCTCGAGCAGCGGCTGGAAGCCTTCGTAGACGATGCCCATCCCGCCGGCGCCGATGGCGCGCCGCACGACGTACTCGCCGATCTGCTTCCCAATCAGCGGGTCGCTGAGCTGGGTCGGCTCGGACACGACGGCGCTGATGTCGCGAATATCGGTCGGCTCGAACTCGAACGCCGCGAAGTCGCCGGAGCGAGGCCGCGAGGGATTGCGGATGACGGTCGGCTCGATCTCCGAGAGCGGCTCATCGGCGGCAGGTGGCGGAGGGCTGCTGCCGCTCTGCCTGCGGACGGTGGGCTCGATCTCCTCGCCGTACGAGGCGTGTATGGGGCAGGGTTCGTTGCCGGGGGTCCTGGGATCCCGGCAAATCGGGCAAGGCATGGCGGGAGACTAGCGCGGGTTCGTCCGCGACGATAGCTCGCGGACGGCCTGCCCGCCCGCTCGCCCACCTCTGGCGCCGACGTGCCCCACCCGTCGCGGCCGGAGGTCGTGCTATAGCCTCTGTTGTCCAAAATCTGGCTCGACCGCGGATTCCGTGGAGGGCCCGGGGAGCGATCAGCGTCGATGGCGTCCATCCAGGTTCGCGTCTTGGCCTTGAGCATCGGTTTGATGGCCGCGGTGACAAGTCTCGGCAGCGGCGCGAACGCACAGACCGATCCCGCGCTCCGAGAGGCGGTGGAGCTCTACCAGCGCGGCGAGTTCGAGCGGGCGCTGCCCGCCCTCTCGAAACAGGCCGCGCGCACCGACTTGACCGAAGGCGACCTCGTCGAGGCGCGCCTGCACCTCGTAGCGACCCTGCTCGCGACCGGCGACGCGCTCGGGGCGCGAACGGAGCTGACCGAGCTGCTGCGCTCGCGGCCGGCGCTGCGGATAGACCCGGCGATCTTCGTCCCGGAGGTGATCAACCTGGAGACCGAGGTCCGGGCCGCGCTCGCGGCCGAGCCCGCGGCCGAGCCCGCGGTTGAGCCCGCGAAGTCGCACGCCGAGCCGCCTCCGCCTCCCGATTCTCCGCCGCAGGCCGCGGACGACGCCGGGGGCCACCTGCGGCTCTCGGTCGCCGCCTTCGGCTTCGGCGACGTCCACGGTCGCTCGTTCGGCGCGGGGCTGTCGGCCGGAGGCGAGTGGCGGCGCCTCGACGCCGAGCTCCGGCTCCTGCTGGGGCCGAAGATCGGCGTCGGCGCGCAGGTCGGCTACCGGTTGACCTCCGGCCCGCTCGCGCCGCGGGCGGGGCTGCGGCTGACGACGATCCCCGGGCTCGACATGACCCTCGGCGGCGGCGTCTTCGCGGGCGTCTGCTGGCGGTTGAGCGAGCTGCTCTTCGTCCACGCCGAGGCAGGCGCGGAGATCTATGCGCCGCCCGCCGGCTACCGCGCGCTCGCGCTCCCGGTCAGCGCAGGCGTCGGCGCGAGGTTCTGAGGCTGCCGGTCGCGGGCAACGTCCAGGCGCACGGAGGCAACGAATGGATTCGAGAGGGAACACGGTGCGCGGCTTCGCCCGAAGCCTGGCCATCCTCGCGGCGGCCCTCGCGGCGTCGAGCCCGTCGGCGGCCGCGGCCGCTGGCTGGGAGCGCCCCTTCCCCATCGTCGAGGGCGAGCCCGGGCGATGGTCCCTGCGCTCTCCGTGGCTCGGGGTCTCCTTCACCGACCGCGAGGTGCTCCTCGGCACCCGAGGGACCGGAGTCATCCGCTGGAGCCTGGAGGGCTCGCTCCCGGCGGCGCTCGTCGGCGAGCAGGGCGCCGAGGCAGACCTCTTTACTGTCGACGGCAAGGGCGGCTTTACGGCGGTGCGGTATCGGGGCGTCTTCCCCGGCGTAGACGCGGTCTGGAGCCCAAAGGTCGGCGGCGTCGCGTACGCGCTCCAAGCCCGGCCCGGGGCCATGCCCCGGCGCGTCGTCGTCCGCCTCGACGGCGTCGATCGAGTGGCGCTGGCGGGGCCGAAGGCGCTCGAGCTGGTCGCGGGAGGGGCGCGGCTGCGCGAAGAGGGGCTGACCTGCTTCCAGCCGACCGCTGGCGGCAGGCGCCCGCTGGAGTGCCGCTATCGAATCCTCGGCAGCGCGGGCGAGCGCTCGTGGCGGGTCGCCATCGAGGTGGAGCGCGGCGATCCGGAGCTCGGCGTGGTGGTCAAGTCGGAGGCTGAGCGGGACGTCATGCCGGCGGGCTACAGCGTGAGCTTCGGCAGCTCGAACGCTGACGCCGCCGTTCCGCTCGCGATTTCACCCGACGGCACCATCTACGTGGGCGGGAGCTCGTACTCGGTGGGCTTTACCGTTGCCTCGGCGAAGGAGTACGGCTGGGTCGGCCGCTTCACGGCAACCGAAAGCAAGGTCACCTCTATTGGGCCCGGGGAGAGCACCGTCACTGGGCAAGAGGCGCGAGTCCACGGCCTCG
>JBMNNX010000108.1:0-19972 GCA_050942745.1 Myxococcales bacterium | reverse complement strand
AGAGGGACGGATTTCGTGCCGGCCTCCAGGAGCGCCAGCACGAAGGCTGGCGCTCCGGAGCTCGCCTACTGCGCGGAGGCCGCCGGCGCAGGCGGCTGGAAGCTCGCCAGCTCCTCGAGCGTCGCGGGGACCTTGATGCTCCCATCCACGACCGCCTTGCGCAGGCTCTCGAGCCGGGCGACGAGTGCCTCCTTGTCCGCCAGCTTCTCGCTGCGGATGGGCGCGTAGCCGAGGCCGCCTTCCTTCAGTCCGAGGTTCGTGTGGCCGGACACGAACCGGCCGGCGGCCGCGTCGCTCGCGGCGAGGTAAACGGCGAGGTCCACCCGCTTGATCATCGAGGTGAGGACGGTCTCCGGTGCGACGTGGTGCTGGTCGCTATCGCAGCCGATGGCCCACTTGCCGGCCTCGCGGGCGGCGGCGATGGCCCCGAGGCCGTCGGCGCCCGCGGCGTGGAAGAGGACGTCGACGTCCTTGGAGATCATGTCCTGGGCGACCTGCTTGCCCGCTTCGACCTTGTCGAAGCTGCCGGTGTAGCCGACGAGGAGGCTCTTGGCCGCCTCGGGATTGGTCGTCGCCACGCCAGCGCGGAAGCCGGCCTCGAAGCGGCGGATGAGCGGGATCTGCATCCCGCCGACGAAGCCGACGCGGTTGGTCTTTGTGACCATGCCGGCGAGCGCGCCGACGAGGAAGGCACCTTCTTCTTCGCGGAAGGTGATGGTGCGCACGTTGGGCAGCTCGTGCGGCGCGCCGTTGGCGTCGAGGATGGGGCTGTCGATCAGCAGGAAGCGCGCGTCGGGGTTCTTCCTCGCAGCCAGCTCGACCGCGTTCTCGAGCATGAAGCCTACGCCGATGGCGAGGCGGACCCCGTCATCCACCAGGGTTTGCAGGTTGGGCTCGTAGTCTTCCTGCTGCTTGGCCTGGAGGATGACGGGCTCGACGCCGACCGGCTTGATCGGGTGCTCCGCACGGATGTCTTCCGGGACCGAGGCAAGCAGATCCTCAGGGGTGAGCGGCTGGTAGCCCTGGGGCGAGTAGCGCTTGCCGGCGGCCCAGGTCTCGAGCCCGCGCAGCGCGCCGTCGTTGAAGGACTGGTCTCCGCGGCCGCCGACGTCGGTGACGAGGCCAATCTTGATCGCCGTGGCCTTTGGCGATTCGTTCTTCTTGCACGCGCTCACACCAAAGCAGAGGGCGAAGAGCGCGACGGCCAGAGTCTTTCGCATCGTCTTTCTCCGAGGAACGGCAGTGATCGCCCGAGCGGCGGCTCGGCGACCGGCTGGAGGGTTGCTCAGGTTGACGCCAGGGTCCCGAGCGCCTGGGCGAGGCGAAGTGCCATCTGCGCGGCGGAGTCGCTGCCCTTGTTGAGATAGCGCGCGGGGTGAACGTACTCGAGGACCTTGGAGAATGTCTCGTCGACCGGGAGCGAGCTGAAGAAGACTATCGGGGTCGGCGGCAGGCCGAGTCCTCGCTCGAACGCGCGCAGCGCGATGGCCGCCTGGTAACCGTTGAGGATGGGCATCTCGACGTCGAGGATGACCATGCTGACCGCAGGCCGGCGGCCGACCGACTCGGCCATCGTCTGCAGGAGCTGCTCGCCGTTCGCGCAGCCGATGACCTCGCCGCAAAGCCGGTTCTGGAGCAGCGCGTCCTTGATCACTTCGCGCACGAGCGCGGTGTCTTCGGTGATGACCACCTTCTCGAAGGTGGGGCCCCCTGGCGCGCGCTGTGGCGCCTGGGGAGCAGCAGCCGGAGGCGGTGCCTGCCGCGCGGGTTGCTGCGGCGCGGCCGCGCGTGGGGCGACGGCAGGCTGGCGAGTGGGCTGAGCGGGCGGCGCCTGTGTCGGCGCGGGCTTGGGGCCGGGTGCAGAGGTCTGGATGGTGCGCTCGCCGCCCATCGCCTCGAGGACGAACTCGCCCGGGTCGTCCTCGTCGAGCGAGATTGCCGCGCCCGAGTCCGCTGGGGCAGAGGGCGCTGCGGCAAAGCCGCCGATGAAACCTCCTGGCGCGGGGGCGCCTGCGCCGTTGGAGCCGCCGGCGGAGATCGTGCGCTCGCCGCCCATCGCCTCGAGGATGAACTCGCCGGGATCGTCCTCGTCGAGCTCGATGGCTTCGCGGACCGCCTTCTCTTGCTTGGCGGCTTTGGGGGCGGGAGCGAAGCCGAAGGCTTGCGGCTGCGGACGGGGCTGGGGGCGAGCCGCCGGCGCGGAGGTTGGCGCCGGAGCAGGGGCTGAACCGGTGGCGATCACGCGCTCGCCGCCCATCGCCTCGAGAATGAACTCGCCGGGGTCGCCTACATCGAGGTCGATGGCTGCGGGCCGGGCAGGCTGCGCCTCCGCGGCTCGGACCGGACCGTGCTGAGCGGGACTGGGAGCGGGGCGCTGGCCTCCGTAGAGGTCGAACGCTCCGGGGTCCACCATGTGGTCCAAGGGGCTGCCGCGCGCGGCGGCTGCGCGGGGCTGCTGATTGGGGTTCGGCGCGGGCTGGCGTGCCTTGGTCGGGGCGGGGCGCGCCTGCTGAGAGGCACTTGCAGCCAACGCGCTCGGCGATGCCGCCTGATGGGCGGCGGCGAGAGCGGCCTGAGGAAACGGGGCGGGCGCCGGCTGGGGGCGGGCCGAGGCGAACGCGGCTTGCGCGGAAGCTGATGCCGTCGGTTGCGAGCGCGCAGCGGCGAGAGCAGCCTGCGGACCTGCGGAGGCTGCGGGCTGTTGACGAGCTGCGGCGAACCCGGACCGCTGTGCCACCGCTGGCCTGGGAGAGGCCGCCGATTGCGCGCGTAGCGGCGCCGGCTGGATGGGCGCCGGCGCGGCGGGGCTCGTCGCGGCTTCGAAGGGGTCGAAAACGAATTCGCCCGGGTCGACGTCGAGGCCGAACGAGGCCGACCCTCCTACCGCCGCCAGCCCCGCACTGCCGGCCGCGACGGTTCGCGACGCGTGAGCAGCCGGCGCCGGGGAGGTCTGCTCCTGCTTGAGCACGAGCCGACACGTCGCGCATTTCCAGACCCGCTTTCCCGCTGCGGTCTCGAGGTTGGTCGGAACGTTGACGCCGCACGCGGGACAGAAAGTGATCATGGAAACCGGGCTAATCATACCGGCGGTTGCTCTCGCCGCAAGTTGCGGCGATCGCCGCAAGTAGTTTTCAGGCGACGAAGAACTTGGTAGATCCCCGCCCCTATGCACGCATACGAACTGATCAAGAGGAAGCGCGACGGCGGCAAGCTCGAGGCCGCCGAAATCGCGGAGTTCATCGCCGGCTATACCTCCGGCTCGGTTGCCGACTACCAGATGGCTGCCATGTGCATGGCCATCTTCTTCAAGGGGCTCGACGACGCCGAGCTGGCCGCGTGGGCCGGCGCGATGTTGCGCTCGGGCGAGGTGATCGACCTCTCCGATGTCCCCGGGGTCAAGGTCGACAAGCACTCGACCGGCGGCGTCGGCGACAAGGTCTCGCTCGCGCTCGCGCCGCTCGCGGCCGCCTGCGGCGTCCCGGTGCCGATGATCAGCGGCCGCGGCCTCGGTCACACCGGTGGCACGCTCGACAAGCTCGAGTCGATTCCAGGCTTTCGGGTCGACCTCGGGGTCGACCGCTATCGCGAGCTCGTCGCCAAGATCGGCGTCTGCCTCATCGGCCAGACCGCGACGGTGGTGCCGGCCGACAAAAAGCTCTACGCGCTGCGCGACGTGACCGCGACCGTCGACTGCATCCCGCTCATCGCTTCTTCGATCATGTCCAAGAAGCTCGCCGAGGGCATCGACGCGCTGGTCCTCGACGTCAAAGTCGGCTCGGGCGCCTTCATGAAGACCCTCGAAGACGCGCGGACGCTGGCGCGCACGATGGTCGGCATCGGCCGCGAGATGGGCAAGAAGGTCGTCGCGTTGCTCACCGACATGGAGCAGCCGCTCGGCAACGCGGTGGGCAATGCGCTCGAGGCCATGGAGGCCATCGACGTCCTCAAGGGCAAGGCGCCCGCGGACCTCACCGAGTGCACGATGGCGCTCACCGCGAGGATGTTGATGCTCGGCAAGGTCGCCGAGACCGAGCAGCAGGCCCGCGAGAGGCTGCGGCGCGTGGTCGAGGACGGCTCGGCGCTGCGCAAGTTCGGCGAGGTCATCGAGGCGCAGGGCGGCGACAAGCGGGTCCTCGAGGACTACTCGGTCTTCGCGCAGGCGAAGAAGGTCGTCCCCATCGAGAGCCCGGAGGACGGCTACGTGACCGCCATCGACACCGAGAAGGTGGGGCTCGCCGGCGTCGCGCTGGGCGCCGGGCGCGAGCGGGTCGACTCGGTCATCGATCCTGCCGTCGGCTTCGTCTTCGAGAAGAAGGTCGGCGCCAAGGTCGCCCGCGGCGAGACGCTCGTGCGGATGTACATCAACGACGAGAGCAAGGGCCCGGAGATCACCCGCCGCGTCCTCGCGGCGTATCGCTTCGGTCGCGAGACGCCGGCTGCCCGGCCGCTGGTGATCGAAACGATTGAATGAGCCGCATGCGTCCGGGAAGAGAGCGCACCGGCTCGCGCCTTGACCCTTCGCGCGAGCGGGGGATAGGGTTCGGGTCGTGCGCCAAGCCCTGAAAATCCTAAGCCTCTGCGCGCTCCTTTGCGGGTGCGACCGCGTCGCGAAGCTCTTCGCCGAGGAGCCCACGCGCGACGAACAAGCGCGCGCCCTCATCGAGCGCGGCCACAACGCGGTCGAGGCCGAGAACTTCGAGGTCGCCATCCAGCTCTTCGAGCAGGCGGCCGGATTGACCCTGTCCGACCCCGAGCCGCAGTTAGCGCTCGGCAGGCTCCATGCGCGGATGGGCAACGACGGTCCGGCTATCCTCGCGCTCAGGCGGGCCGCCGAGCTGCTCCCGGCCGATCCCGAAGTCCGAAGCCTGCTCGCCGATATTTACCTGCGCCAGGGCAACTTCGAGGCGGCCATCGACCACTTGCGCAAGGCCGCCGAGGCGAGCGAGGGGACCCCGGACGGCGCGCTGATGCGCAAGCTGGCGACGGCGCTGCTGCGCACCGGCGAGGTGGACGAGGCCGAGGCCATCGTCGAGCGCGTCGACAGTGCCTCGCCCGGAGACCCCGAGACGCTCGCGCTGTTTGCCGAGATCCTCATCGCCACGGGCGACGAGGAGCGGGCCGTGCGCCTGCTCGATGTGGCGGTCGCCGCCAACAGCGACTCGGCGCGGGTGCGTACGGTGCGCGCGAAGTACTTCTACTCGCGCGGCAAGGTCGAGGCGGCGCTGCGCGAGTTCGAGGTGGCGGCGCGGGCCGAGCCGGACAACGTGGCGGTCGCCACCGGGCGCGCCCGTGCGCTGGCTACTGCGCGGCGCTTCGAGGAGGCGACCAAGGTGATGGAGGAGGTGGTCGCCTCGCGGCCGACCGACATGAACGCGCTCGCCGCGCTCGCCGAGATCCACCTGATGGCCGGCGACGGTCTGGCCGCCCAGCGCGTCGCCGAGCAGGTCATCGCGCGGCAGCCGCTCAACGGGCGAGCCCTCTACGTCCGCGCCCGCGCCATCGAGGACCAGTCGAGCGAGGACCCGGTGCGGGCGATCAACGCCTACCGCCAGGTGCTCGACGCCGAGGCGAGCCAGGTGGAGGCGCTGTCGCGGCTGTGGCGCCTGCACGCGAAGATCGGCGAGAAGGCCAACGCCATGTCGACGCTCGAGCACCTGTTGCTGCTCGGCGAGGCGAGCGCCGAGGAAGAGGTCGAGCTCGCTGCGCTCTACGCCGAGACGGGCATCAACGTCACCCGCGGGCTCAAGCTCATCGGCGCCGCGCTCGGGCGCGAGTCGGGCAACCCTCGCTACCTCGGCATCAAGCGCGCCCTCGAAGCCAAGGCGCGCGAGCGACCCTCGCGCGGCGGCTCGGGAGGCGGCTCGGGCATCCAGGTCATCCGCGGCGGAAGGTAGGGGCGGCGGTCGAGGGTCGAGGGTCGAGAGCGCGGGCCTTGCCGGCACCGGCCTTTACTTTCCAACTCCGCGGCTCAGGACTCTCGACTCCCTGGGCAGGTCGGAGGCCTATTGGGCTAGCGCAATGGCGCCCGGTGCACGGCCCGCTGCAGCTTCGCCTCTGCTCGACCCTTGGCCGGTCCGACCGCGCAGACGTAGAGGTTCTCAAGCGTGAAGGTGCGCCGGGCGACCTCTTGGATTTGCTGCGGCGTCACCTGCTCGAGCCGCGCCAGGCGCTCCTCGAAGGTCTCGGGCGTCCGGAAAAGCTCGGTGCCGCCGTACCAGCCGGCGAGCGCGTTCAGATCGTCGAGGGTGAAGTCGAGGCCGATGCGGTGACGCCGCCGCACCCGGTCGAGCTCATCGGGGGCGAGCGGCTCGTCACGCAGCCGCGCGAGCTGGCGCACCATCTCCTCGAAGACCGGGACCACCTTGGCCGGCGTGCAGGCCGCTTCGACCTCGAAGATGGCCGAGTCGTCGAAGATGTCCATGCCTGCGCGCACCGAATAGGCGAGCCCGCGGCGCTCGACGATGTTGAGCGGTAGCCAGGAGGTCAGCCCGTCGTCGAGCACCGAGCGAATCAGGCTGAGCGGCAAATGGTCGGGGTGGCTCTCGGGCACGCAGGGAAAGCTGAGGAGCAGCTCGGTCTGGCTCTCGTCATGCGCGACGAAGAGGAAGTGAGGACCGCCTTGCGCGAAGGTCGGGGGCTGCTCGGTGACCGGGCCTCCGGCCGGCATGTCGCCAAAGGAGCGCGCGGCCTGCTCGAGGACCGCCTCGCGACTGATGGGGCCGGCCGCGGCGACGACCATGTTGCCGGCCGTGTAGAAGCGGGCGTGGTGCGCGCGCAGTTGCTCGCGGCCGAGGGCGCGCACCGTCTTGGTGGTGCCGGCAATCTTGAGCGCGAGCGGGTGGTCGCCGAAGACGAGCTGTTTGGCGAGGTTACCCAGGTCGATGTCGCGGCCCTGCGCGTCGACCTCGTCCATCATCTCCTCGAGGATGATCTCCCGCTCGACCTCGAGGTTCTCGAGCAGCGGGGCGGTCAGGATGTCGCCGAGCACGTCGAACCCGACCTGGAAGTGCCGGGGGTGGATGGGCGTGTAGTAGAGGCTCTGATCCCGCATCGTGATGCCGTTGAGGCTGCCGCCCGCGTCCTCGACGAGCCCGTTCATCACCGTGCTGTCCGGATAGCGCCGGCTGCCGCGGAAGAACATGTGCTCGAGGAAGTGCGAGACGCCGTTGTTCTCCGGCGTCTCATGGCGCGAGCCGACCCGGACATAGACCGCGAGCATCAGGCTGTGGAGGTGGGGGACGTCGATGGTGACAACGCGCAGGCCATTGGGGAGCAGGTCGCGGTGACGCGTGTACAAGGCTGAGCGACTCCTGGCGGATCAGGCCGTTCGGGGTTCGAGCGCGGTGGCGGCGCGCCGCAGGCGGATGTGGAAGCGGGTGCCGCGGCCAAGCTCGCTCTCGCAGCGGATCTCGCCGCCGTGCTCGGCGATGATCTGCTGAGTGAGCGCCAGGCCCAGGCCCGTGCCGCGATCCTTGGTGGAGAAGAAGGGGTCGAAGATGTGCGCGAGCCCTTCGGGCGGGATGCCCGGGCCGTCGTCGGCGATAGTGACCTCGACCTGGGTGACGAGCGGGCGGGTCTCGACGCGGATGGTGCCCCCGTGCAAGAGCGCCTCGCGGCTGTTGCGCAGCAGGTTGACGAGCACCTGCCGGACCTGGCCCTGGTCGCAGGTGACGAGCGGACAGTTCGGGGCGAGCGCGCGCTCAACCCGCACGCCGGCGCGGGCCAGCTCTTCCTCGTGGAACTCGAGCACGGCTTCGATGATCGCGTTGGGGTCGGCCGGCTCGAGCACCGGCTTCGGGAAGCGGGCGAACTTCAAGTACTGCTCGGTTATCTCGACGAGCCGGTCGACCTCGTGGCCTATCGCCTTGACGAGCTGGCGGCTTTCGCCGCTCGCACTTCCCTCGTCAATGGCCTCTTCGAGCAGCTCGGTGTTGAGGCCGATGGAGGTGAGAGGGTTGCGGATCTCGTGCGTTATCTGGGCGCTGATGCGGCCGATGGCGGCGAGCCGCTCTGCGCGCACGAGGGCCTCCTGCTTCTCCTCGAGCTGGCGCTCGCGCTCGCGCAGCGCCTTGGCCATCGCGTTGAACTCGCGGGCGAGCACGCCAATCTCGTCCTTGGCCGACAGGGGGACCTCCGCCGAGTAGTCGCCGAGACCGATGCGCGTCACCGCGCCGGTCAGCGTGCGGATGGGCGCGAGCAGCCGGCCGGCCATGGCCGTGGCGGCGAGGCCGAGCGCGATGGCGAAGAGCGAGAGGGCGATGATCGCCCAGGCGCTGCGGCGCTCGCGCCGCTCGGCGGCGCCGACGCGCTCGGCGACCCGCTGATCGAGCATCAACCCGAGCACCTTGATCTCGCGATCGATGCGCTTCTCGAGGGCGACGACCGCCCGCACTGGCTCGCTGCCGCGCACCGCGCCGCCGGAGGTCTCGATGACCGAGAAGAGCTTGTTGCAGGCCTGCTCGTAGTCTTCATAGAGCTTCGACAGCTCTTCCTGGCGGGCGACCAGACCCTCGAGAAACGGCCGCTCGGATGCGAGCGCTCGCCCGCGAGTCTCGTCGGCGATGCTGGAGGCGGCCGCGAGCTTCTCGCGCATGAGCTGTGGAAAGTAGACGCGGGCGAGCTTGATGAGCGCGCGCTGGGTCTCCGGCTCGCGCTCGTCGAGCAGGCGCTCGGTGTCGCGCTGGCGGTTCTTGTGGAAGCTCTCGATCTGGGCCACGGCCTTGGTCAGCGGCAGGTAGCCGTCGGAGACGAGCCGGATCTCCCGGCCGATCGAGTGGAGCTGCACGACGCTGTAGATCGACACCGCGCCGAAGGTCAGCGTCACTATCGCGTAGCCGAGGAAGATGCGCGTGGCGAGGGTCAGGTTCATGCGCTCAGGCGAGGCATCGTAGCCGAACCGACAAGGGATTGCTCAGGGATTGTCGGCACTTACCGGGCGAAAACCCGCGCTTGGCCGGTTCCCTTCCCAAAGGGCGCGCCGAGCGCGGCAGACCGGAGGCGACCTGATCGCAAAGCAAAGTTCACCGAGCGCCAGGGAGCCTGCCCGCATGCCGAGAACTCATCGGATGAAAGGGGCCCTCGGAGGGGCGGCTTGGCGCCGGGGAAGGCGGCCGATGCGAGCGGAAGCGAGCGCCGCAGGGTTGCGCCATGGCTGAACTGCCGCGCCAAGGCGCCGAGGCTCCGGCGGACGAGGCTTCCTCGGTCGGCCTCGCCGGGAGGCCGATGCTGGTTGGACACCGGAGCAGAAGCGCAGAGGCGCTCAGAGCAGCCTGAGGTTCTGCGGTGGCGTCGCTTCGACCGGCTCGGGGACGAAGCACTTCCTGCAGCGAGCCTCGTACGCGCCCGCCGCGCCGACGACGACGCGCGCGTTGTTGCTGATGATGCGCTGCGAGCGGTTGGCCGGGTTTCCGCAGACCACGCAGATGGCGAGCTCCTTGGTGATGTACTCGGCGACCGCGAGAAGCTGCGGCATCGGCTCGAAAGGCTTGCCGAGATAATCCTGGTCGAGCCCGGCGCAGATGACCCGCAGCCCCTTCTGCGCGAGCGATTCGCAGACGGCGACGATCTCGGGCCCGAGAAACTGCACCTCGTCGATACCGACCACCTGCGTGTCCGGCTTGAGCAGCCGCAGGATGTCTTCGCCGCGGTCGATGGCGATCGACTCGAGGCGCTGATCCGAATGGCTGCAGATGCGACTGGTGTCGTAGCGGTCGTCGAGGCGCGGCTTGAAGACTTGTACTTTGAGCTGAGCGATCTGGGCGCGCTTGAGCCGGCGGATGAGCTCCTCGGTCTTGCCCGAGAACATCGAGCCGCAGATGACCTCAATCCAGCCGATATTCCTGGGGAAACCGAGCATCTCCGCTCCGCTGGCGTCTTTCGGCGGCGCGGGATGATGGGCGGCGGGGCGGGATGTGTCAAGCGAGCGACTGTATAGCCCTGTTACTCCTCGCCTTCTCGAGCGCCCGCGCGCGTGGCTCAGCCCTTGAAGGCCCGCGCCCATAGCGGCGGACTGCCGCGGGCGAGGGAGGGTGCGGCGCAGGGGCGAGTGGGCGGCGAGGGCTGCTCTTCGGCGGAGATGGCGCGGATTGGGGCCGGTGGTCGCGCTCTTGGTGCTCAACCTGCTCGACGCGGCCTTTACCAATGCGTTTCTTGCCTCGGGGCTGATGACCGAGGCCAATCCGCTGATGCGGGCGGCCTGGGAGAGCTCGCCGGGAGTGTTCCTGGCCGCCAAGCTCGCGCTCGTCAACCTCGGGACTCTGGCGCTTTGGATGGGGCGGCGGAGGTTGCTGCCTGCGATGGCGTTGCTGGTGTGCCTGTCAGCCTACTCTGCGGTCATCGTCTATCACCTGCTCCTCGTAGGAACCGAGGTTCTCAGTCGAGCCGGCGTGCTTCCCTGACCCGAACAGGAGGCCGCGCTCTCATCTGCTCGCCCGGGGGGCGCAGGTTGACATCAGGTAATTGGCCATGTTACCGGACAGGTTGCCTCGCGAACCTGGCGTGGGGGGTTCCTACGCACCGGGGAGGAAAGACGCCATGGATATCACCGAGGTTCGCGTCTATCCGGTGAACGAAGACAAGCTGAAGGCCTACGTCACCATCACGCTCGACGGCTGCTTCGTCGTCCGTGATCTGAAGGTGATCAACGGCAACAACGGCCTGTTCATCGCCATGCCAGCAAAGCGCCGCAAAGACGGCACTTTCAAGGACATCGCCCACCCGCTCAACGTCGAGACCCGCCAGAAGATGGAGCGGGTCATTCTCGCCGAATACGACCGTGAGCTGAAGCGGGTGGCGTTCCAGAGCGGCGATCCTTCGCACTTCGACGACTGAGCGGATCAGGTCGGCCGGCAGTGATCGAGCAACCAGGAGTCGGGGGCCGCGCGCTCCGCCGATCGCTGGCTCGCGCTCTTCCTTGCTCGCCGTTCGCCGCATCTGCGCGGCGCGCGCAGGAGCGGCGGTCGCGCCCGGCCTGATCGGTTCGGGCAATGCCGAAGGCTAGAGGCGTGGCGGAGCGAACGCGCACTGGCGCGCCGACCTCCGGCAACCCGGCGCCTCATCGCCCTGCCTGCTCGCTCCAGGCTCGGCCGCATGGCTGGCGAGTCTGTTTGACCGTTGACAAGCCAGGCCCGCCAGCGCATTGGAAGGCGCGTGAGTCGGGCGTAGTTTTCACGCACCATCGCGCGCGCGGGGGTTTGAGCCGTGCATCCCAATGGCCGGATAATGAAGATCTTCTCGGGACGGGCGAATCTGCGCTTGGCCGAGGACATCGCCAGCTACCTCGGAACCGCGCTCTCCAAGGCTGAAGTAACGCGGTTTTCCGACGGAGAGATCAACGTCGAGATTGGCGAGAACGTGCGCGGGTGCGAGACCTTCATCGTCCAACCGACATGCGCCCCGGCGAACGATCACCTGATGGAGCTGCTGATCATGTGCGACGCGCTCAGGCGCGCCTCCGCGAGCGCCATCGTCGCCGTGATGCCCTACTACGGATACGGTCGCCAGGATCGCAAGGTCGCGCCGCGCACGCCGATTACCGCGAAGCTGGTGGCGAACCTGCTGTCGACCGCGGGCGTCACCCGCGTGGTTTCGATGGACATGCACGCCGGCCAGATCCAGGGCTTTTTCGATATTCCCTTCGACCACCTCTACGCTTCGCCCGTTTTCCTCGAGCACCTGCGCATGGCCTTTCCCAACCCGGAGGAGATCGTGATGGTCTCGCCGGACGCGGGCGGCGTCGAGCGGGTGCGCGCATACTCGAAGCGGCTTGGCTGCCCTATTGCCATCGTCGACAAGCGGCGCCCCAAGCCGAACGTCGCCGAGATCATGAACCTCATCGGCGACGTCGAGGGCAAGATCGCCATCCTGCTCGACGACATGGTCGATACCGCCGGGACCTTGACGCAGGCGGCGCAAGCGATGGTCGACAAGGGCGCGAGGCGAGTCTACGCCTACGCGGTTCACGGCGTGCTTTCGGGACCGGCTATCAGGCGCATCAAAGAGTCGCCGCTCGAGTCGCTGGTGATCACCGACACCATCCCGCTCACGGACGAGGCGCGGGCGTCGGGGAAGATCAAGTCGCTGACGACCGCGCCGCTGTTCGGTGAGGCCATCCGCCGCATCCACGAAGGGGACAGCCTCTCGTCGCTGTTTGTGTAAGGCCTTCGACGGGGCGGGCGGCGCGAGGGGCAGGTAGTCTACTACTATGCTGGAGCTCGGAGCGCCCTCGTGCCGAGCAGCCTGCCGACGGCGCGCTGGCGGCACGGCGGGGAAACGGCTGGGCGGCCGGACCGTTGGAGCGCCGCGCCACCTTGCGGCCGCGATCTGCCTCGGGCAACCGAATGCGCCGGCGGCCCTCGGCCTCGTCGCGCGAGGGCCGCCGGCCGATGGTCGGGGTTACGGAGCCCACCTCAAGGTATCGGAGGTCTCGGCGACATAGGCCTTGTAGATCTTTCCGTTGCGACCAACTGCTACGGCGGGCTGCTTCGCGCTCGTGATGCCGGTTTCCCAAGTGACGTTCGAAGGCGCTGCGGTGCAGTCTCCGTTGTCCATGCTGCCGAAGTAGACCGTGTTGCCGTCAACCTCCACCGCGATGGCCACCTTGGTTTCGGAAACGGCCATTGACAAGCCTGTTATGCGCTTGGGGCTGTTGCAGAGGCTACCGCAACCGAACGGCAGGATTGGCGGCGTGTTGGTGCCTTCCTTCCAACTGCTTGGCGACGCCGGAGTCGAGGAACAGGCGATTGCCAGAAAAGGCTTGGTGTACGAGAAACTGCCAAGGACCATTGTCGAGGTGGCGGAATAGGCCAGGTACGCGCTGCCGACAGGCGACCCATCGATCTCCAATTGCTGAATCCCGGCGACGGCGAGGCCACCTTTCGTCTCGTCGACGTTTCTGGGAAGGAAAACTCGGTCCGGAAGGTAAGCGAGCCCGTCGAAGGCGAGTGCTCCAGCTTGATTCATGGCGAGAGCGGGCTGATTCAGCTCCAAGAGCGCAGGGACTGCAGCCCAAGAAGACCCATTGCGGACGCTGCCGAGCACCTCGAGTGCTAGGGTGTCGAGGTAGGGAATAAATTCCTTCGTAGTGCCGCCGATGAGTCCGGATGCCAGGCTTGGGCGCCCTACCTCCGAAGTAAGGCCGAGGCGTTGTGAAAGCGCCCAGTTGGATGCGGGCTGTCGTTCGGCGAAGTACACGTTGTTGTCCGATGCGGTCGTCACCTTGATGACGGCCTTGTAGGTTGGAGCGAGCCGCAAATCGGCCTGCAGTGTCCCCGACACCGCCAGATCGCTCGGTAGCGCCTTCAGCGTTCCGCTTGGCATCGTCAGCGACTTGTTCTCCCATCCGGACGAATTGTTGGTGCTCGTGCCGAGCCAGAACTTCGACTGAACCGAGGTGCCACTCAAGCTCCGGTAAATCAACACCGGACGGCCATCCGGGTCTGTTCTTAGAACCGGATCGGCGGCATTGAGGGCGATTTCCGTGCTGCTCAAGTCGGGATCAACGGGCTCGGTCAGAAAGAGCACTGTGGAGGAGGCTGTCAGAGCGTTGCCAGCTCGATCGAAGGCCGACTGGGCGATCTGCATCGAATAGACCGTGTACGGTGACAGAGCATCGATGCTCGAGAAAGCGAACGAGCGCTGGTCGCTGGCGGCGAGTTTGCTGGCGATTGCGCTCGGGCTGAAGGTCGTGGCCGATCTTACCGAGGCCACGTTCATCGGCTCGGAGAAGGTCGCAAGCGTGGCGTCGCGCGGGACGAGCCGGCCATTGTTGACCGACGAGAGGAGTTGAGGGGCGACCCGGTCGACCCAAACGACGCGGCTGGCCGAAGCAGCATTGCCTGCCTTGTCGGTTGCCGTGAGCGTAAACGTGTAGCTCGCCCCGTTACTGTTTGGCAAATTTGTCCAGTCGCACGTCCATTGAGTGCTTCCACTCGGGGAAAGGTGAACCGAGTTCACGGTTGCGCTCAGGCCGCCGGTTTCGGGGAGCCCGGCATCGTGAACTGTGCCGGCGAACCTGAATGGGGAGGCCGTGGCGCGGTTGATCACTGCTCCAGAGCAGGTGGCAGCGCCCGCTTCGCACGAGCCGTCCTGACTCGGAGTGGTAATCGCCACCCGGGGCGCGACGCGATCGACCAAATAGGCGATCGTTCTCTCGGCTGAGTTTCCGGCTGAATCGGTGGCCTCTAAGAGAAGGGTATGCGAGACGAAGTCATCGTCATCGTCGAGCGGGAGGTTAAGCGAGAAGGAAGGCGACGCCGTTGGCAGCGTCGTGGGAGTACCGCTGTCAATTCGGAACTGCGCCGAATGGAGGGAAGCTTCGATGAAGGTTCCCGTGACGGGGTACGGGTTTGGCGCCGCCAAACCAAGGAGTTGTTGCTCGACCAGGTTGCCGAGGGCAATTCGTGGAGCTACGCGATCGACGAAGAAGGTCAGGGACGTGCTGGCAAAATTGCCCGCGGAGTCGGTGGCCTCGACGACGAAGGTGTGCGGCTGAAGATCATCGGTTTCGACGAGTGGAATGGAAGCTGCGCCTGTGGGGCCGGGGAACGAAACGGGCACGCTCGAGTCGATTCGATAGGTCGAGGAGACGAGCGCTGCTTCTGAGACCTCGAGCGTGACAGAGAACGGATTGGGAGCGCCCGCGTTGAGGACCTGTTGGTCGGCAAGCCCTGCGATGGAAATGGCCGGAGCCATGCGATCGACGATGAAAAGCCTTGTCTCGGTCGTTGCGTTACCTGCCGCATCGACGGCCTCTACGACGAGCGTGTGCGACACGTGGTCGTCGGTTTCGTCGAGCGGGATGGGAATCTCGAGGGTTGAAGTTGGCGCCAGGGTGACCGGCGGCGCCGAATCTATCGAATAGGTCACCGAGGCGATCGCCGCCTCGGCGACGATGCCCGTAGCTATGAACGGATTCGGGACGCTGCCTCCGAGAATCTGGCCGTTCGACAAGTCTCTAATCGACACGACAGGGGCGACTCGATCGACCAGGAAGGAGACCGACCGGGAAGCCGAATGGCCATTCGCGTTCGTGGCTTCGATGGACAGGACGTGCTGGACTCGGTCGTCGGAGTCGTTCAAGGCGACGGGTATCGAGAAGGCGCCGAGGCTGACGGGGAGCGGAGCTGCTCCGTCGAGTGAATAGGAAGCGGTCGAGGCATTGTCGATACGCCCACTGACAAGTACGGGATTGGGCGCGTCGCTGTTGAATACCTGCCCTTCTTCGAGTCCGCTGAAGGTGATTCTGGGACCCAACGCGAACGTCACCTCGCTGGACGCAGTATTTCCGAGGCCGTCGATGGCGGTGACGGTGATTCGATGGATGGCGGAGCTCTCTTCGGGGAGCAAGAGCTCCTCCTCGAAGGACGATCCGGCGAGGACCAGCGCTGTCTCCGCGCCGTCGTCAAGGCGCATGGTGAGCTGCTGCAGGTCGGCCTCATTTACCGTGCCTGTGACGAGATAGCTCGTCTCCATGAGAACCTCGCCGTCTTGTGGGGAGGAGACAACGAGTCTGGGGGCAAGTCGGTCGACGACGATCGTCCGGTTGACCTCCGAGGTGTGGCCGGCGAGGTCAGTTGCGACAATCGAAATGATGTGAGAGGTGTGGTCTTCGTCCTGAAGGTCGAAAAGGAATGTAAAAGTCCCGCCATCGACCGTGACAACATTCCAGGTGCCTTCGTCGATTCGGTACTCGAGGGCGGCGAGGTCCGAATCATATACCGTGCCGTTCACTGTCACTGTGGCAGGTTGCGCGAGGGAGAATGTGTTTCCCTCACCTGGTGAAACGACAGCGAGGCGCGGAAGGAATTCCGGATCGACGGCGCAATACGTGCCGTCACCGGTGTAGCCCTCCTTGCAGGTACAAGACGGCTCGTCATCAATGAGCTCGCAGATCGCGTTGACGTCGCATCCGCCGTTGTCGACGGTGCATGGATCCAGTCGGGTGCAAGTGAGTCCGTCGCCTTCGTAGCCGTGCTTGCAGGTGCAAACCGGTTCACCGTTGACGAGCGCGCAGGTCGCATTGGCGTCGCATCCGCCATTGTCGAAAGCGCAGGGGTCTTCAGGAGCGCAAGTCGTGCCGTCTCCGACGAAACCGGAATTGCATGTGCAAACCGGCTTGCCATCGGCGAGCGCGCAGGTCGCATTGGGGGCACATCCGCCGTTGTTGATGGTGCACGGGTCTGGAGCGCAAGTGATTCCGTCACCGACGTAGCCGGTCTTGCAAGAGCATACGGAAAGGCCGTCGATGGGCTCACAAATCGCGTTGGGGTCACAGCCTCCATTGTTGTTCTCGCATGGGTTGCCCGATTTCGGGGACGGTGATGAAGTCTCTCCGCATCCGAACGTGGCAATCGCGACGACAAGAAGAGTCGAACGAAAGTACATTACGCTTCCTCCCTTTACCCCAGAGCGTGGGTGGCCCTTGTTCTTGTAACCAGTAAATGCGATAGGGCTTCGTCCGCGCGTCCCGAGCAGTTAGGGTGAAGGCCGAATTTCGTCGGCGCCTACATCACACAAGCTGCCGGGAGGCTGTGGGCGCTCGTCTCCGTCGAAGTCAGTAGGGACCTGCGCATCGCATGGGACCGTGTCCCTGCACGGGGATGTCGGCTCAAGATGATAGTCGGCCGAAAACCCTGGCGCGGCGGCCCCGCATTGTTGTGCTGACTCGTCGCCCTCGATGTGCGAGCCGGGATGAGTGGTCGAGCAGTTGACTACGTCGGAGGACGTGCTTGTTGGCGCGCCATTGCCCCAGATCAGCGAGTTGACGATGCTCACGGGCGATCCGATGCATTCAACGCCAGGCTTGTCTGGAATCAGACCATTGGAGGCGATGGTGTTATGGATTAGTGTCGCAGGCGTTTCTGTGTCGATGATGCGGATGCCTCCAAAGGCCGAGGGCGAGGTCGTTACGCCGTTATTGATGATCAGGCAATTGCTGATGGTGAAGCTTGACTGGTTGAGCCGGATGCCTCCGACGATGTTCTCACTGACAAGCGTGCGCGCAATGGTCGTGTGTGAGCTCGAAGCACTAATGCCAGCCTGTGAATTGTTCTGAATTGTTGATTCGCGGATGGTAAGTCCGCAGTTGGTGGCGTGGATTCCATCGCCTGTATTGACGCCGGCGCCAGGCAGCCCGATTGTGGAGCGAATGATCGCAATCTCGGGCTTGTTGCCGGTGAGCCCTTCGCAGCGAACGCCGTCGCCGGGGTTGTTGACCGGGCCTGATGCACCTTGGATCGTCATGTCGACGAGGGCGAGCCGGGTGCTCTCGCCCGAGAGTTCGAGCGCCGAGACAGCCGGTCCGCGGCTCAGCGGGCTTATCGTGGTCCCGGAATTTCCCGCGATGTAGACGTCCCTGTCCTGAACCGTAATCGCGTCGCATGTCCCTGCGAGCACGTGCAGATAGCAGGGGGTACCGGCCGAACAGTCGGCGTCAATTGCTAGCTGTAGCGCCTCGGCGTTCGCATCACAGTAAAGCTGCGTAACGGCGGATGCCAGCGGGCAGCTTCCATCTCTTAGGTCACACAGGCCCGCAACACAATCGGAGTTGTCATCGCACGCCGTAAGGCATCCCGTCGGCTCGCAAATATAGGCGCCGCAGTCCTCGGCGTCAGCCTCGATGCATCTGCCGGCGCCGTCGCAGGTCGGACTAGGGCTGAAGGTGCTGCCCTGACATGTAGGCTCGCCACAGGCGGTTCCGGACTGCTGCTTTCTATCTTCAGGGCACAGCGGGCCATTTCCGGAGCAGTTCTCCGTGACGTCGCAGACGTCGACAGCCGCCCGACAGACCGTGGTCGCGGGCTCGAAGCGGTCTGGCGGGCACTCCTTGCTCATCCCGTCGCATTTTTCTTCGACATCGCAATCGCCGGCCGCCGCGTTGCAGACCACGCCCAAGGGTTTGACGTCGTCCTCCGGGCATTCGGGCTCCGTCCCGGAGCAGAACTCCGGCTCATCGCACAAGCCTTCTGCCGGTCGGCACTCGGTATCCGCGGGCTTGAACGTGTCGGCGGGACACTCCTTTCCAACGCCGTCGCATTTCTCTTCGACATCGCAATCACCGGCCGCCGCGTTGCAGATCACGCCCAAGGGTTTGACATCGTCCTCCGGGCATTCAGGCGCGTTTCCGGTGCAGAGCTCGGCCTCGTCGCACAAGCCTTGTGCTGGTCGGCACACGGTCCCCGCTACCTTGAACCCGCATGCTCCGGCGCCATCGCACAGACCGGTGGAGCAGTCCCCCTCTTCGCATTCGTCCTTGATGTCCTCGGTCGGCTCCTGATTGACGCAGAAGCCGTCGCGGCAGGCCTGGCAGAGGGCGCAATCTGCATCGGCCGAGCACGCAACCACGTTGATGGAGACCGGCGCGGACGAAAGCCGGGTCTCGGCCGACTCTGCGCGTAGAGTAAAGGTGCCAAAGCTCGCCACCTCCACGCGACCTTCGTAGCGGTAGGTGCCCGAGACCAGCAGGAGGTCCTTTTTCACGGCAGCTGCGCCGGCCTTCTCGAGGACCAGGCTGACGCGCTCCGGGGCGATCGGCGAGCTGCCCGAGCGTGGCTCCAGGTGCGCGCGAGCGTCGAAGACCGGCTTGATGGCACCTGGTTTCGGGGCGTCGAGCACCAAGGATACGAAGCTCGCTTCGACGCAGGCGGCGTCAGTGCATTCTTGGCGCGGAGTGTCGGTGCAGGCGAGTGCGCTGGCGATCGCCAAAGCTAGTAAATAGTGTAGCTGCATGCTCCCTCCCTGTGGCTGAAGGCGATCGCATTGAGCTTCAATCGGATGACGCCAGCGCGCATCGACGACAGCTTGCGCCCCAAATAACCTGCGTTAGGGGGGCAATTCGTCAGCTCCAGGCTCGCACATGCTGGTCGAGCCATCTGGCCGTGGATTTCCTTCGATGTCAGCGGTTACCTGAGGATCGCAACTGATTCGGTTTCGGCAAGGGGAGTTCGGCGCAAGGAGAAAGCTCGCGTCCGGGGGGGACGGCTTGACGAAGCCGGGCTCATTCGTCCCATTGCCGCAGGAGTCTTGTAATCCTGGGATGTCGGAGGTGGGATCGGCGTCGCAGACGCCAAAGAGTTCTGAACCGCCCGGATTCCAGAAGAGGCTCCGGAAAATCGCTGTTGCTCCTGTAGAGCCGCTGCAGCTCATTCCCCCGGCAATGTTTCTTGCGACGGTATTGTGACGAAAGGTCTTTGTCAGGTTGCTTGTGGTGGCATGGATTTCGACGCCAAAGAGGTCGTTGAGTGCTATGATGCTGTTTGCAACGTCGAATGACGAATTGAAAATAGACAGCCCGGTGGCTGAGTTTCCTTGAATGATGCCCTTATCGACTGTCACACCGGTGGTCGAAGCTTCTATGCCAGCCTGTGAATTGTTCTGAATCGTTGAGTCGCGGACGGTGAGTTCGCTGGCGGAGGCGTTAATGCCTGTCAGCGAATTGTTCTGAATTGTTGATTCGCGGATGGTAAGTCCGCAGTTGGTGACGTGGATTCCATTGCCTGTATTGACGCCGGCGCCAGGCAGCCCGATTGTGGAGCGAATGATTGCAATTTCGGGCTTGTTGTCGCTGTCGATTCCAGTGCAACGGACGCCGTCACTCGACGCGCCTTGAATTGTCATATCGACGAGTGCGAGCCGAGTGTTCTCCCCCAAGATGTCAAGAACCAAAACGGCCGGCCCGGGATTCGATGGTCGTATCATTGCGCCGACGGTGCCCGCGATGTAGATATCCTTGTTCTGAACCGTGATCTTGTTGCATGTCCCCGCGAGCACGTGCAGGTAGCAGGGGGGGGCGGCCGAACAGTTGGCGTCAATTGCTAGCTGTAGCGCCTCGGCGTTCGCATCGCAGTCAAGCTGCGTAACGGCGGATGCCAGCGGGCAGCTTCCATCTCTTAGGTCACACAGGCCCGCAACACAATCGGAGTTGTCATCGCACGCCGTAAGGCATCCCGTCGGCTCGCAAATATAGGCGCCGCAG
>JBMNNX010000090.1:0-22415 GCA_050942745.1 Myxococcales bacterium | reverse complement strand
CATCCGGATCTCAGGGCGACCTACCTCCCGGTCATCGAGCTGTGCGCGGAGCGCCTCCTGTCGCCTGCCTCGCTCGCGATCGGCCGTGATGCCTGGGGCGAGGATCCGCTGCGTTCCCTCGCGTCGCAGAAAGGGCACGCCTACCTCGGCTACGCCAACATGGCGCTGTCGATGCTCACGCTGCTCGAGCCCTCGAATCGGTTCGCGGACGCCAACGAGGCGATCACCGATGCCCTCGCGCGCCGCCTGCGCGAGGCGCCTCACGGCATCATCGAGACCTATCCCGGCGAGGCCTATCCGCCCGACCTGGCGGCGGTCGTCGGCTCCATCGCCCTGTTCGACCGCGCGAAGGGCGCCGATCACGGCGAGGCCGTCCGCCGCGGAGTCGAGAGCCTGCGCCGCTTTCGCGATCCGCGCTCGGGCCTGCTGCACCAGTCGGTGGACGCGGACACCGGCCGGCCGCTGTCGCCCGGTCGCGGCAGCGGGAGCGCCTTTGCCGTCTTCGCCCTCTCGTTCACGCACCCGGAGCTGGCGCGGGAGCTGTTCGAGCCGGTCGCCCGACAACGCGAGTCCCTGCTCGGCTTCGGCGCCATCCGCGAGTATCCGGCCGGCGCCTCGGGCTCCGGCGACATCGACAGCGGGCCGGTCGTGCTCGGCGTCTCGGTCTCGGCGACCGGCTTCGCGCTCGCGGGGGCGCGGCTTGCGAGAGACGAGGACCTCTTCGCCGCGCTCTATCGGACGGCCGAGCTCTTCGGCGTCGCGGTTCCCAGGTCCGGGCGCACGCGCTTCTTGAGCGGCGGCCCGCTGGGCAACGCGATCCTGCTGGCCATGCTCACCGCGGGAGGCACGCCGTGAGGCCCGAGGCTCGATTGCTTCGGCGCAGGCTCTTCTGGTCCGCCGCTCTCCTGGCAGGGCACGTCGCGCTCGTCTATGGCCTCGACCAGCTCGGGCTCGTCGGGGCGCTGCTTTCGCCGGGAGGAATGCGGGCGCTCGTTGCCTTGCCGCTGGCACTCCTGCTCTTCGCAGTCCGCTTCACGCTGCTCTTCGTGATGCCTGGGCTGCTCCTCTCGTCGCTTGCCATTCAGGGCGCGGACTCGCTGAGACAACGGCGAGCTGCCGCGTCGGGCGGCGCGGGCGGACCGCTCGAGGAACACGTCGGAGGCTCCTTCGAGCGATAGCCGCTTGGCCCGGGCTTCACACTGAGAGGACCGGGGCCAGGTTCAAGCGCATCTCGCAGCACCAGCCGGTGGTGTCACTCGTCTTCGTCGAATTTCTCGCCATCCCAGATGCGATAGCCCACGCATCCATCCTCATCGACGAAGACGTACCAGAGCACTCCGTTCCCATCTTGGTAGAAGCCTACGTCGCCGTGCTCATCCGCCATCACCTCTTCACCCTGGGCGCCCGAGACCTTCCTCCAGCTCTCGAGGCCGATCTTTTCCGCCAGTGCCTCGACTCGGTCGTAGAGACCCATCAGCTCGTCGAACTTCTCGTCGGGAGGGACCTTCGCAACAAGCCCGTTCACCTTGCTCACGAACTCCACGATGGCCCCAGGACGGGAACCGTCGCCCCCGTACTCCTCGCCGTAGGCCTCGATCCGCTCCAGCGCCTCATCGATGTCGTCGAACGTCTCCTCGCCTTCGGCGCCGAGCGTGAGCGTGATGGTGCCCTCGTCTTCGTCGACCTCGAACCGGACGCCGTCGTCGAGCCCGACCTGCTCGACGCCGACGCCGGCCGTGAGGATGGCCGCCTGAAGCCTTTCGTCCTCGCTCATGATTTCGCTTCCGCGCTAGGGGTTGCTTCCTTCAGCTTCGATGGATGTTGGCTGGGCGGGCGTCGAAGCTCGACCAGAGGTCGAATGAGTCCCGCGCCCGGAAGAACGCGGCCTCGGCGACGGAAGACGGCGGCTCGGTTCCGCGGGTCTCGAAGCTGCGCGAGCCCTCGGCCCGTGGGCGCCGAAGGAGCGGGCGATCGAGCCCATCGGTCAGCGCCCCGTCGCCCGCAATCGGAGCGGTTCACCCGAAAGCGCAGCCGCCTCGAGGGCCGGAAAAACCGCTTCGAACGGCTGCTGCGCCGTGCCCTCGACCACTCGCGCCGCGGCACCTTCGTCGGCCAGCGTGAAGGGGACATCGACGAGCGCAGGACCGGAGAAGCGGCCCATCTGCGCCCAGAGTTGATTCTTCACCGCGTCGAAATCGACAGCGCAGTCGCAAGCCCGAATAGCGGCGGGAATCTCCCGAGGCGCCCGGGCCAAGACCTGCAGAGGGTTGGTGCGGGAATACGTTTCGAGAAGCTCCACCGCCGGCTGGCATTCGTCGTAGAGGCGCTCTCGGGCAGGGCTGTCAGGACTGAGCACCGGGGCAGGGACGCCTGAAGCCTGCCGGGCGAGCGATTCGAAGCGCTCGGTGTTGCTGGCGCGGGGTGGCGCAATGACCGCGCTCGTTCCCTCGGCGACGAAGAGGACTCGCCGGTAGCCGGCGTTCGCGACCGCTTCGACGAGATCGCAGACCACCGACCACTTCGTCTGCCTGTCGATGAAAAGGGCGATTGCGTCGGGAACGGGCGGTCGCCGCGCGTCGGCGCCCTTCGCAGCCTCGAGCCGGGGCGACCGCGCAGGTCCAGGGCCGTGGAGCCCGACGAGCGCCTCCGTTATTCGGTCGAGCGGCTGGCCGTCCGAAACGCTCATCGCTACCGGTGCGCCGTTCACCTGGACCACGCCCCGGCTCGCCTCGACCGAGGCCTGGGCTAGGAACTGGCGCCCCCGGCGCTTGCTCGCGACGAGTTGCACGCCCTTGCCCAGCAGGTCAAAGCCGCGGTTCCCCTCCTCGGCCAGCGCGGTGTACCAGGCTTCGAGCTCGGCGACCTTGGCCTCACAGCGGCTCTGCCGCACTTCGACGAATGCGAGCCCGGCAAGCGCCCCGACGATGACGAGGATGGCGATGCGCACGAGCGATCTCTTCATGGACGGCCTCCCGTGGGGCGGGTTCGAGCCAGAGCCTGCCCAGCCATCATAGGAGCGGTCGAGCGGGCGTACCGAATCCCAGAGCGCCAGCGGCGGCCGCGAAGCCAGCTCGCGCTCCGGGCGGCTGACCTTCCGCAATGCGGGCGCGCATCAGGGACGCGGCGCTTGCTGGGCTCTCTTCGGCGTCGCCACCTTGGTCGCATGAGCCCCTCGGTGATCCCCGACGAGGTCGATAAGGCCGTCGTCCGTGTCGGCGATCGCCAGGTCCGGCTCACGCACCTGAACAAGCCGTTCTGGCCCGCCCTCGGCCTCTCGAAGCGGGACCTGCTGCGCTACTACGAGTCGGTCTCCGAAGTGCTGCTGCCGCACCTGCGCGACCGGCCGATGGTGATGAAGCGCTATCCGAATGGCTGGCAGGGTGAGTTCTTCTTCATGAAGCGCGCCCCTCGCCCCAGGCCGGAGTGGATAGAGACCGTGCGCGTCGTCCATCGCTCGGGGAACGTCATCGACTTTCCCGTCGTCCAGGACCTCGCCTCGTTGCTCTGGATCATCAACCTCGGCTGCATCGACCTGAACCCGTGGTACAGCCGCCGCGACGAGCTGAACCGGCCGGACTACCTGCACTTCGATCTCGATCCGGTCCCGGGCGCGACCTTCGCCGACGTGCGCGAGCTCGCCCTGCGCGTGCGCGAGCTGCTCGAGGCGCTGGGGATGCGGGTCTACGCCAAGACCAGCGGCTCGAAGGGCATGCACCTCTACGTCGGCATCGTGCGCGGGCCGACGCAGAAGCAGGTTTGGACCTTTGCCAAAGCCTTCGCTTTCGAGGTCGAGCGGCGCATGCCGCAGCTCGCCACCGCGGTCTACGAGATCGCCGCGCGCCCTGAGGGCCGGGTGCTCATCGACTACAACCAGAACCGCTGGGGCAGCACGCTCGCCTCGGTCTACTCGGTGCGCCCCAAGCCGCTGGCGACGGTCTCGACCCCGGTGACCTGGCGCGAGGTCGAGCAGGGCATCGAGATCGAAGACTTCACGCTCAGGAACGTGCCCGAGCGCGTCCGCCGCCTCGGCGACCTCTGGGTCCCGCCCTTCGGCGGCGACCGGTTCGACCTTGCGCCGCTCGTCGAGCCGGCCTCGCGCACGCTCGGCCTACGCACCTGAGCCCTGGCGATGGGCGAGGCGGCCGCTCGCGGGGGGGCATACACCCCATCCGGGGGAGAACTGATCCATTCTGGGTAAGTCGCCGACTATGATCGCGAAGTCGAAGACTATGACGGCGAAGTCGATGACTATGGCCGGGAAGCCGACGACTTCGACCGCGAAGTCGGCAACTATCCACGCGAAGTCGAGGAGTTAGGCTTCGAAGTCGGAAGCTTCGAGCGGGAAGCCAGCGACTATGGCTGCCATAGTTGGCGACTTCGACCGGGAAGCCAGCGACTATGGCTGCCATAGTCGGCGACTTCGACCGGGAAGCCAGCGACTATGGCTGCCATAGTCGGCGACTTCGACCGGGAAGCCAGCGACTACGGCCTCCATAGTCGGCGACTTCGACCGGGAACTCGGCGACCACGGCCGCCGTAGTCAGCGACAGCAAGCTCGAGTTCGCCCGCGGCGCTCGCCTACCGCCTGGCGATGACCGCGAGCAGGCCTGACGGCGCCGCGCCGACGGGGCGATCCTGGGCGTTTGCAGCAGCGCCTCCTCTCGGCCGCTCTCCTTGTCGGCCGCGGCGACGAGCTCGCCTCGCCGGTAAAGGAAGAACGGATCGACCGGAGTCCCAGCGTGCGCGACTTCGTAGTGCAGGTGCGGCCCGGTCGTCCGCCCCGTGTTGCCCGAGAGCGCGATGACCTGATCGCGGTGCACCCGCTCCCCGCGCCTGACGAGCAGCTTGTCGTTGTGCATGTAGGAGCTGGTGACGCCTCTGCCGTGGTCGATGGTGACGTGCCAGCCGCTGACGCGGTCGTAGCTCGCCCGAACGACCTTGCCGCTCGCGGTGGCGGTCACCGGCGTGCCGCACGGCATCGGGATGTCGATGCCGGCGTGCAGCCGGCGCGTCCCTTTGACCGGATGGATGCGCATGCCGAACGCCGAGCTGAGGCGCTGGAAAGAGCCCGAAGGCCAGTCCATGTCGAAGGCCGTGGCGAGCGAGAGCGCGCCAGGAACGACGGCGTTCGCTTCGCGCCGCAGCGTCCGGGGCAGGCGGCGGGCGAGGTTCTCGTAGGTCGGGTTGAGGCCGCGGCGATGGACCTCTTCGACCGCCTTCGCCGTCGGCTCGATACCGGCGACCAGCGCGACGAGCGCCGCCTCTTCGCCGCCAAAGAGCTCTTCGAGATCGGCGAGGCCCCTGCCGACGGCCTCGAGCCGGCCCTCGGGAGTTTCGAGGAGCTCCTCTCGCTCACCGAGCGTGACGAGCAGCTCGCGGGTTCGCGGCGAAAGGTCCATCGTCAGCGCGAGCGCGTCTGGATCGGAGCTGAGCGCGAGCGCGACGCCTTTGAGCAGCGCAGGGCGCGTTCCGGATTGGCGGGCAACCCGGGCGATCTCGCAGTCGGAGCCTGGCAGGCTCCATCGCGGGCGAGGCCGGAACGTCAAGAGGGGCAGGTAGCGCGACAGCGAGCGGTCGCCGGGCCCCTGGAAGTCGCGAGCGAACCAGACCACGGCGGGCGCGAGCGCACCGAGCACCATCGTTGCCAGAGCTGCGGCAAGGAGGCCGCGGGTGAGTGCGCGTGGTCGGCGTGGAGGCATCGAGTCTCGGAAAGGTGACGAGCAGGCGTAGGACCGGCGCACGAGCGAGCCGACGTCTCTCGCCCGCTGTTTCGGCGTCCGGGGGCAGAACAACAGGGGCGCGCGCGACCTTTCCCAGCCCGCGCTTCACGGCGGAGGGCGGTGCGTGGCCGGAGGGAAGGCGGGCCGCCATCTCGCCCGGGGTAGGGAGGAGCGTCACCTCTTCGGCCGTTCGAATGTCGGCCGGCCCAATGTAACGAGGGCCGCAGTAGGGCGTGGTCGGCGGGAGGGGTGACCGGGGGAGCCGCCGAGGCGAGTTCCGGGCCGCCCGCTTCCCCGACTCAGCGCGCGAGAGCCCGGACAAAGCCCCCTCCCCGCGCAGCGGCGCGCAAGCGCGGGAGAGGGGACTATGACGTGCGCTCGCGCGGTCACGGAGAAGGCCAGTCCACGGCTATGCTCGGGGTGAGCGGGGACCTGGCGAGGGATCGCGATCGACATGCCCGGCGTCACCGAAGAGCTCAGCCTGTGGGGCCTGTTCGCCTCCAGCTTCCTCGCCGCGACGCTGCTTCCCGGCGGCTCGGAGGCGGTGCTCTTCGGCGTGCTCCGCGTCCATCCGCACTTGGTCTGGTGGGCGCTGGGCGTGGGCACGCTCGGCAACACGCTCGGCGGGATGACGTCCTATGCGCTGGGCCGGCTCTTCGCGAAGACGGCCCCAAAGCGCGGGCGCGCCCTGGTCGAGCGCTGGGGCCCGGCGGCGCTGCTCTTCGCCTGGGCGCCGGTGGTCGGCGACGCGCTGTGCGTGGCCGCCGGGTGGTTGCGGCTCAATCCGGTCTGGAGCGCGCTCTTCATGGCCGCGGGAAAGCTCGCGCGCTATGGCGCCATCGCCCTGCTCGCGAGCTGACCGCAGGGAGTCGTGGTGTATCGTGGGCCTCGACATGATCCGCACGCCACGAATCGTCTTCCGCCCCGTCGCCACGACTATCGCTCCTCTGCTCATCGCCCTCGTGACGCTCACCGGATGCCCGTCCGAGCCCGCGCCACCTGTGGTCGAGGACAGCGGCGTCGCCGCCGACTCCGGGGTCGAGCCGTCCGACGCCTCAACCGACGCCGGCCTGCCCGACGCGTCCCTCGACGCCGGGCTCGATGCCGGCGAAGACGCGGGGGCGCCGCTCGAGGACGCGGGGGCTCAGGGCGACGACGCGGGCACTCCGGCCGAGGACGCGGGGCTTCCGGCCGAGGACGCGGGCGCGCCCGATGGCGGAGAGGCCGACGCAGGCGTTCCGCCGCTGCCCGAGTGGCCTCCGGTCTTCATTTCGGCCTTCGGGCTCTCCTACGACGGCCCGGTCTCCGATGGCGAGGACGTCTGGGTCGAGCTGACGGTCGCCCACGCGGACGCGCTGGCGCAGCTCGGCGGCTGGTCGTACTGGTCGGCAAACCACGCCTACGTCAATCAGCAGCTCGAGAGCGCGCAGCTCCCGTTCGCGCTCGCCGACGGCGACGTCTTGCGAGTCCACGGCGCCTCCTACACCGGCACGACCGATTCGCAGAAAAGCGACAACAACCCCAGGGTCTGGGACTTCGTCTCGTCGGAGCCGTTCGGCCCGAGCTTCAAGCACGGCCTGCTCTGGTTGGAGGCCGCGGACGGCACGGTGCTCGACGCGGTCGTCTACGAGACCGGCCGCAACCAGATCGACTGGCTGCGGGAGGCCGCGCTCGCGGCGGCGCAGAAGGTGGTTGACGCCGCCGAGTGGCCCTCGACGAGCCCGGACGACGCGGTGGCCATTCCCGATGCCGATCGCCACTGGGCGCGCTTGCGGCGGGCGAGCGAGGGCGAGGGCGACGCGGCCGGCGACTGGCAGATCGTCGGGGCGACGCTCGAGACGTATTACGAGCGCGCGATGGGCAAGACGGGCAGCGAGCTGAAGGCGGCGCTCCACGAGATCATCGCCAACCACGTCGTGCTCTCGTATCGCGACGACGTGAACGCGGCCTTCAGCGTCACCGACGCCGACCCGAACAACCCCGGCTCGATAATCCAGTTCTACACGGGCCAATCGACGCGGTCGGACTTCAACAAGGAGCACATCTGGGCCAAGAGCCACGGCGGTTTCGGCTCCGACGCCTACGCCGGCTACAGCGACCTGCACAACCTGCGGCCCACTCGCCCCGACGTCAACAGCGCGCGCTGGCACCTCGACTTCGCCGAGGGCGGCGTGCCCTACTCGGACACCGCCTGCAACATCGTTGACGGCGTCTCGTTCGAGCCGCGCGACGAGGTCAAGGGCGACGTCGCGCGGACGCTCTTCTACATGGCGGTGCGCTACGAGGGCGACGACCCGCCGATGCCCGACCTCGAGCTGGTCGAGGCGATCCCGTCGCTGCTCAACGCGCAGGGCCAGCCGGACAACAACCACCACATGAGCACCCCGCGCCACGGCAAGCTTTCGCACCTGCTGCAGTGGCACATCGACGATCCGCCCGACGACCGGGAGCGGGCGCGCAACGACGTCATCTTCGAGACCTTCCAGCGCAACCGGAACCCGTTCGTCGACCATCCGGAGTGGGTCCACGAGATCTGGGGCGGGCCCGAGTGGCCGCACGCCGCCCGGTGATTCGCAACCTTCGAGAGGGCGCATGAGCAACGCCGACAAGTGGTTCGAGCTCGCGGTCACCGACCGCAAGGGCACCTTCCGAGGCATGGAGATAGGCATGCCGCTGCGCGACGCGCTCGCGCTCGAGAGCGGCGAGCTGTCGCGGGCGAAAGGCTCGGTGCTGTTGCGGTCCAAGCCGCACGAGATGGCCTCGAGCGAGGTCGAGATCGGCTTTGCGCGCAGCAAGGGTCTGGACCGGGTCGTCAGCGTGCGGTTTCGCCTCGAGGCCGAGTCGGGCCTGGCGGAGGTCGAGTCCGCCTTCGAGCTTGTCTGCCAGCACTTCGGGCGCCTCTTCGGCCCGCCGGCTCCGGCGCCCGCGCCCGCCGCGGCCAGGGCAGGACGTGCGGCGCGCCGGCTCTGGCTCGTCCAGGGGCGCGAGCTGCCGACTCAGCTCCAGGTCGCCTTCGAGAACGCGGTCACCGAGGAGATGGTCCGCAAGGCGAGCCTCTCGGTCGTCATGGAGAGGGCGACGGTCGAGAGTCGGGGGTAGACGGTCGAGAGTCGAGGGTCGAGAGTCGAGAGCTCGAATCCGGGTAGGTAGGGGCGCATGGCGATGCGCCCGACCCCGCGCCGGCACGACCGTCTACCCGGGCGTCGACACGGGCGTCACACGAACATCGGTACGGACGCGCGGCAGTGTGCCCGTCGAGGAATCGAGAGGCGGCGCGGCCGATGCGAGGGGTGCGGCGGCTGGTCTTGTTAGCGCCAACACGGCCACAGCGCGAGACCGCTATCGGCCTCGCCCGGTCAGTCGAGCTCGACCTGCCCGAGGAAGTCGCCGCGGAGGATTCGCCCGTCCTCGGTCGCGATAGCCTCGAACTCGCGGCCGCATTGCGGGCAGGTGAGCGTCTCGACTTCGACCGGCTGCGGGACCGGCTTGCCGTCCACTACCTGCAGATAGGCCTCGAGGAGAAACTCGTCCGAGCCGCAGATGCAGCGCGTGTCGCCCGCCTCCTCGAAGCCCGCCTCGTTCCCCATCTCGGCCGCGGCGAGGGTGCGCTCGTTCTCCCAGTCGGTCATCGAGGATTGTCCCTGCCGTCGCTCGCCGTTTCGTCGCGCCATCGCTCGCCTTTCGTGCCCCGGGAATGAGCGGGCGCGTTCTTCTAGCACAAGCTCGCGTTGGCGCCCGCTAGGCAGGGTGCGCCGGCTCGACGCCCGGCTGCTCGCCCGCCTTCGCAGCGGTCTCCTCTGCGCCGATGGGCAGCGAGAAGCAGAAGGTGCTGCCCTTCCCGAGCTCGCTCTCGGCCCAGACCCGCCCTCCGTGCGCCTCGACGATGAGCCGGGAGATGTAGAGGCCAAGGCCCAACCCTTCGGCCCGCTGCTGGGAGGTGGGCGAACGATAGAAGCGCTCGAAGATTCGGGCGAGCTCGCCGGGCGCGATGCCCGGGCCTTCGTCGGACACCGAGACGACCGCCTCGTCTCCTCGTCTCTCGATACGAACGCGCACCGGGCGGTCTGGCGCCGAGTACTTGAGCGCGTTGGAGATGAAGTTGGCGAGCACCCGCTCGATGCGGTCGGCGTCGAGGCTGATGGGAGGCAGCGCGCTCTCGAAGCGCAGCTCGATGCGCTCGCGCTCCTCGGTGGTGCCGAAGACCCGGGTCGTGAAGTCGCGGGCGAAGGCGAGGAGATCCGTCGGCTGCTTGCGCATCTGCATCCGTCCGCTCTCGAGGCGCACCGAGTCGGCGAGCTCGTCGAGCATGCGGGTCATCCGGCGCGCGTTGCGCAGCATCGCCACGGTCGCGGCGGCCTCGCGCTCCAATCCCTTCTTCGCCAGCGTCTTCTGCAGCGAGCCCGCCTGGCCGACGATGACCGACAGCGGCGAGCGCAGATCGTGCGAGACGAGCGAGACGTACTCCTCGCGGAAGCGATCGACCTGCCTGCGCTCGGTGACGTCGCGCGCGATGCCGCGGTAGCCGCGGAACTGCTGCTCCTCGTCGTAGAAGGGCACGCCGCTGCTCTCGAGCACCAGCAGGGAGCCGTTCTTGCGGCGCTGCTCGTTCTCGAAGGACTTGAAGGGCTGGCGCTGCTCGGCGTAGGCGCGGAACTGCTCCGCGGCGCGCCGGGCTTCCGCCTCGGGCATCAGCTCGAAGAACGATCTGCCGATAAGCTCCGAGGGCGTGTAGCCGAGCAGGTCGAGCGCTCGCGGGCTGACGTAGGTGTAGCGGGCCTCGGGGTCGATCTCCCAGATCAGGTCGCTGCTCGCCTCCATCAGCTCGCGGAAGCGACGCTCCTGGCTCTCGCGCAGGGCCTGCTCGGTGCGCTTGCGCTCGGTGATGTCCCGCGAGTAGCCGAAGATGCCGACGATTCTCCCTTCCGAATCGCGCCAGGGCTCGAGCGCCACGTCGAAGAAGTACTGCTTGCCTTCCATTATCGAGGCCATCTCCAGACGGGCAGACTCGCCGGTGCTGAGCACCCGCCGCTTCGCGGCGATCACCGCTTGTGCGGTCTCGCCGGCAAGGATCTCTTCGTCCGTATGGCCGAGGATGCGCTCGGCGGTCGGCCCGGGCGCGTTGGTGATCCACTGGTAGCGCAGGTCGCGATCCTGCAGCGAGATGACGTCGGGCGACTTGGCGACGATCAGCGAGAGCCGCTGCTCGTTCTCGCGGAGCGCCTCCTCGGCGCGCTTTCGTTCGGTGATGTCTTCGAGGAAGCCTTCGAGGTACTTCACGTCGCCCGCCTCGTCGCGCACCCCGCGGGCCGTCAGCTTCGCGAAGAGCGGCTTGCCATCCGGGCGGCTCACGGGGCCCTCGATAGCGATAGTGCCCGAGGATGCTTTCAGCTGTTCGAGCAGCCGCTCCCGGACGTTAGACAGGCCATAGAGGTCCCAACTGCAAGCCACGCCGGCGAGCGCCTCGTCCGGCGAGCCGAAGCCCAGCATCTTGGCCATGGCCCGGTTCACGGTGAGGAAGCGCCCGTCGAGGGTCGATTGGAAGATGCCGAGGCTCGAGTTCTCGAAGATGCCCCGATACTGCTCCTCACTGCGCTCCAGAGCGGCCTCGGCCTCTTTGCGCGCGGTGATGTCCCGGATGCTCATCCGCACGCCAAGGTACTCCTCGCCAATCCTCACGGGCTGCCAGGAGGCAGATACCCAGGCCGCGCGGCCGTCGCGGCGGATGATCCGCCATTCGGCGTAGGCGGAAGGCTCTCCGGAGGCCGCCCTGCGGCAGTGCTCGCGAACGAGGTCGCGATCCTCGGGGTGAGCGAGGCGGACAAGGTCGATGCCGTCGTCGCCGAAGTCCTGGGGCGTCCAACCGGTGACGCGCTCGGTCGAGGGGCTCATGTAGCGCAGCGCCCCGTCGGGCGCGATCCACAGCTCCATGTCGTAGGTCCAGTCGGCGACGACGCGGTAGCGCTTCTCGGCCTCCTCGAGAGCCCGGCGGCTCTCCTCGAGCGCGAGCTGCGCGCGCTTCTGGACGGTGATGTCCTCCGTGAGCATGGCGATTCCGCCTATCTCCCCGGAGGGCAGCCGCCAGGGCCAGAGCTTCCAGCGCAGCCACTGCACCGATCCGTCGGCGCGGTCGAAGCGATCGTCGTAGCTCTGCTCGGTGCTGCCGGCGAGCACGCGCCGATGGATCTCCTTCCAGCGCTCGGGAATCTCCGGAAAGACCTCGTAGTGGCTGCGGCCGATGATGTCGCGACCGGTAAGCCCGTACTCTTCGTGCCAGCGCTTGTTCGCGACGAGGTAGCGCATCTGCGCGTCGAAGGCGGCAAACGCGGCCGGCGCATCGGCGATCACCCTTTGCAGCTTCTCCTCGGTCGTGGCCGAGGACGGCTGGTCGGCTGGCCGCGAAGCCCGCGTCGCCTCGAGCTCGTCGATTCGGCGCCGGGCCGCGGCGAGCTCGGCGAGGAGCTGCTCTCTCGACTTTTGCTCGTCCTGCATCTTTGCCACCCGTTCCGGCCGCGCCCGCCGGCCGCTCGGCCCTGCGAATGGGCGCCTACCTTCGTCGGGGGCTGGCCTTTCGCCAAGCCTCGCGTGGTGAGCTTTCGGGCGAATGACAACTGGCGAAATTTGGCGATGCGCGGGGCGAAATCGGCGCCGGGCGGACGCCATGCCTCCAGCGTTTGGCCGCGCGAGCCCTTCGCGAGCGCCGCGGCCTTCTGGCTGGCCTTTCGCCCTGGTGACGAGGAGGCTGGCAAGCGCCGCGCCCCGGCTCCGGCAATTGATGGACCGCGCACGTGTTGATGGTCCAACATGCGCGCCGCCATGAACCGACTCGACCAGGCTTTCGATCTGCTGCGTGCGCACAAGCCCAGGGAGGCCGAAGCGCTCCTCACCGACGCGGCGCGGGAGGCTGCCGAGCGCTTTGGCGCCGACAGCGCAGAGCACGCCGAGGCGCTGTTCGAGCTTGCCCACGTGATGCTGGCGCTGGGGGACTTCGGGCGGGCCGCGGATCTGATGAAGCAGGCGGCCGAGATCCCTACGCACACCTCGCAGGCGCGCAGGGCGCAGCTCAACTACCAGGGCAACCTCGGCGAGGTGCTTCAGCGGCTCGGTCGGCTCGGAGAGGCCCGAAGCGTGCTCGAGGAGAACCTGCGCGGGCGCGCCGAGGTGTGGGGCGAGGGGACCGAGGGCTACGCCGTCGGCCAGGTCTCGCTCGCCGACGTGCTCTTCTGGCAGGGCGAGCTCGAGCGGGCCGAGGAGCTGATAGAGGAGGCCGCGGGCGTGCTGTGGCACGCGCACAGCGGCCGCGTGGTCGTGGCCCTGGCGTTGCGCGCGGCGATTCGGGCGGCGCGGTATGGCGACGAGCGCCCGCTGCTCGAGCACCTCGACGCGCTCTCGCCGCAGCTTCAGGCCGAGCTCGTCGCGATGTGCCTCGACCGGGCGGAGCGCGACCCGCCGCCCCCGGCGCTCATCGTGCTCCAGGAGCTGCGCGAGCGGCTCGAGGACGAGGAGGCGTTGCGGCCGATGCTGCCCCAGGTCGTCGCCGCCAAGGCCGAAGTCGCCCGCCGGGCGCGCGACCACCAGGCGCGGCTCGAGGCCATCGGGTGGCTGGCGAGCCACTTCGAGCAGGCGGGCGATGATCGGGAGGTCTTGCGGGCGAGGCTCGGGCTTGCGCTGGCCCGCGACGAGGCCGGCGATGCCCAGGGCGCCGAGCAGGCCTACCGCGACGCGGTCGGACGGGCCGAGGCGCTCGGCGACGAGGCGGTCCGCGCGCTGGTGCTGCGAAACGCCGGGCTCTTCTTCGGCCGGCATGAACAGCCGGCCGAGGCCGACAGGCTGCTCGTCGATGCGCTCGCGAGCGCCGAGCGGGCCGGGGACAAGCTGCAGCTCGGAGTCACGCTGGTCGCGCGCGGCATCTTCCTGCAGCACCAGAAGCGAGGCGACGAGGCCCGCCCGATGCTCGAGCGGGCGCTCGAGGCTCTGCCAGCCGGGCATCCGGACGTGGCCGTCGCGCGCATTCACCTCGAGGCGCTCGCGCGCGGTGCCGCGTGCGGCTGCGGCGAGAGGGGCAACGCGCTCGCCAAGGCGCTCGAGGACCTCGTGCGACCGAAGCTGCCGGAAGGGCTCCTCGCCTCTATCCGCATGGATCCGTCCGCCGGCTTCAGCAGCATCCAGGTCGGCCTCAGCCGCGAGCCGTCGGACGAGGAGCGCAAGCTGCTCGGAAAGGTGATCGACGAGGCCATCAGCGAGCTGAGGGCTCGCCTGCGTCGGCAGGAAAAAGCCTGATCGAAAGGTCATTCGAGCGCTCGCCAGGCCGCTCGAGCGAAGGCCTGGCAGGCCCGAGAGGCGGCGGCTGCTTCCTGCGACAACATCCGACCGATCGCGCGCAGGTCGGGCTTCGGCCAATCCGCGGAGCAGCGGTCGAGATTCCCCCAGGCGCAGAGAGGCGCTTGCGCAACCGCTCGTTCCCGTTCGCCAGGCTCACTCGGCTCGACATCGCTCTCGCTGACGCGGGTCGGTCCTCTCGGCGCTCCAAGACGCCCTGCCTCTCACCGGGCGCGGAAAGTCGGGGACGTCGTCCCGCACCAGGAGTGTTGACGCCCGCTTGGTCCTGTCCAGCACTGGACAAGGGCGCTACCATCAACGCCGGCTACCGGGCAGCTTCGGGGATACTCGGGCCTGCCGCGATCTCGTTGGGAGACCGATGGCGCTCTTCGTACTCAAGGAAGGCTTTCAGGTCGAGACGACGGATTCGGGCGGGCGCGTGGTGCACAAGCGCACGGGCGACGCGCTGGATCTCTCCGCTCCGGAGGTGGAGCTGCTCGCGCGGGCGACCGCGGGCGGCATCGACGCGCGCGAGCCAGGCTACGGACCGCTGGTGAAGAAGCTCGGCAGGCTCGGCCTGTTGATCCAGGCGCCGTCGAGCAAGCCTCCGTCGCCCGTCGCCGCGGCAGTCGCCGGGGGCGGCTCCGACACGGCCGCGGACGAGGAGGGCGGAGACGGCGGCTTCGAGCTGACCGTCGAGCCGGAGGCGCCTCCTCGCGGCGAGGACAAGGTCCCGCTGTTTCGCCGCGATCTGCAGCACGTGCGCAAGTCCGAGATGCTCGTCGAGGTCACCGACCCGGCGGCGAACCGGAGCTTCACGCTCTATGACTTCGAGCTCTCGCTCGCGCGCATGCTCGACGGGACTCGCACGCTGGCCGAGGTCGTCGAGTCGGGCCGGCGCCTCGGCATTCCGGTCAACCTCGAGAGCCTGGGGCAGTTCATCCGCCAGTTGCGGCGCTATGGCTTCCTCGCCCCCGAGGGCGCCATGGCGGCGTCTCTCGAGCGGCACCCGCCGCGCGAGCAGTGGGACGAGAGCCTGCGCGTGCTCTTCCAGGCCGGCCTGCGCATGAACCGGCAGGGGCGCTACGCCGAGGCGGCCGGGTACTTCGAGGCGATGCTGCACCAGGATCCCGACAACCTCGAGGCGCAGGAGATGCTGGCGCAGGTCCGGCAGCGCTTGAGCCCGGCGAGAGCCGCCGACGCCTCCCGGCCATCGGTCGGAGATCCCTTCGACGCGCCGCTCGTCGAGCTGCTGTTCGACGCCGAGCCCGAGCTGCCTGTGGATTCGCCGCAGCCGCGCGCAGCCGCGGCGCGGTCAACTACGGAGAGTGTTGTCGCGGCCTGGGCTCGGCAGGAGAGCCGGGCCGAGGCGCAGACGGAGTCGCCGGCGGCCGATGAGCGGGTGGCCGAAGAGGCGATCGAGATCGACGTCGATGAACCGGGCGTCTCGCCCCAGGCGCAGTTGCCGCCGCCGGTCGCACAAGCCGCGCCCAGACTCGATGTCGAGGGTCTCTTCGACGTCGAGCCCAAGGCGCTGATCGAGAGCGAAAAGGCGCGCTCTTCGGCCGAGGCGCCGCGCGAGTCGGTGGTTCTCGGATCCCACGCCGATCAGCCCGTCCCCGAGGTCGCCGGCGCGGTCGAAGTCTCGAGCGAGCCCGCGCCCGATCCCGCGGCGGTGGAAGCTGCCTGGGAGGCGGGAGCGATCGGCGACAGTCGAGAGTCGAGGGTCGAGAGTCGAGAGGCGCCGGTCGAGGGTCGAGAGTCGAGAGTCGAGAGCTCGCGGTCGGCGGGCTCGAAGCTCGGTCTGGTCCTCGGTGTGATCGCGGGCCTGGCAGTGGGCACTGGCGGTGGCTGGTATTTCGGCTACGAAGCCGGCCGTAAGGCGGGCCTCTCCGAGCTGGCGGCTGCGCCGGGCTCGCAAGCGCCAAAGACCGCTGCGCCTGACGGCGAGGCGACGCTCTCTCTCAAGCCGGCTGCCGAGCCCGCCGACGAGAAGGCGTCCGGCGATGCCAAGGCGGTCGTCGAGAAGCCGGGCTCCCGCGAAGTCGCTACCCCCGTGGCGCTCGTGGCCGGTGTTGACGCAGGTCCCTCGGCAGCGGCCGATGCGCCGGCCGACGCTCCGGACGACGAGGTGGACGACGTGCCCGATGAGGACGACTTGGAGCCGGAACCTGAACCGGCAGGTATCGTGCCCGCCGCGGCGGCGGGCGAGGGGTCGGCGCGAGAGGGCGAGTGGGCCGAGTTCGAGATTGGCAAGCGAGGCCGGGTGACGATGTGCTCCATCACCGCGCCTGCGAGCGGTTCCGTGAGCTGGGAGGCGTCGCCGAGGCAACGGCTTCGAAGCCGCCAGCCGGTCGGCTCGCAGGGCGGACAGCCGTTGGTCCCGAAGTGCGTCGGCCTGCTCATCCCGAGGGTCGCCGACGGCGAGACTGCGGCGAAGGGCGCGCTGCTCGCCGAGGTCGTCTATCACGAAGGTTTCCTGCAGACGGTGGTCAGCGGGAAGCGGCCAGAGCCGAACTGGAGATGCCAGATAGTCGGCGACAGCGCGGCCGAGGTGGATGACTGCAAGGTCGTGAAGGCCGTGCCGCGGGGCGGTGGCTTCTTCCTGACTGCGACGTTCGAGCCGATGTGGGTCGATGACGCGAAGAATCCGCGCTTGCGCCTGGCGCCGCCTGACTGAGGCCGCGGACGGCTGCGCCTTCGATTTGTAGAGAAGCGATCGTGCCTCCCGGTCACCCCGAGCGCAGGGGCGCCGGCGGTCGCCCCGAAGTCGGGCAACTGTGCCGAGGAGCAAGAGCCTCCTCTCCGGTCCACCCCGAGCGTAGCCTCCCGCGGAACGCGGGAGGCGAAGCCGAGGGGCCGGCTCGAAATCGAGGGGGCCCTTCGACTCCGCTCCCGCCGCTCGCGCGTCGGGAGCTACGCTCCTAGCCCACAGCTCCATCTGCGCGAGGTCACCTCCGGCGACGGTTGGTGAAGAGAGGCCGCGATTGAGGGGGGAGGGCCGCCGTCTCGGCGGCCTGCGTGTGTGGAGACGGGATTGCGCAGTCGGGAGGGTGGAGCAACACCAGATCCGCCACTCGTCGTTCGGGCGGCCGAAAACGACCTGTCGCCGCGGTGCGACGCGGAGCTGGAGCTCCGCAATCCATCCGTTCGGTCGCGGTATCGCAAGCTCGGCCTGCGCTTGAGCTGACCAGTGTTGGTTCAAGGCCATAGCCGGCCAACGGACCGGTGTGAAGCTCAGGGCGAACGGGTGTGCTGCGGGGCGCGAGGGCATCGAAACGCGCGCCCGAGGTGCCTCGCGCGTGAGGGACAGGTCGTCGCGGCCGAGGGCTGGGCCTCTGCGAGCAAGGGACCCGCGACCGGCGACTATCCCGCGATCGCCCGTCGCTGCCGAACCTGCTCGTAGACCCAGTCAACGACCCAGCGCGCCACCCGGCGCGCGCCCGCCGGCGAGTAGTGGACCCCGTCCTCCATTCGCACCCGCAGCAGCTTGCCGTCTTCGTCGCGGATGAACGTGGCGAACCCTTCGTCCCTGCCGGTCAGGAGCATGCCCAGCTCCATGTAGTCAACGCGCGGAACCCGCTTCGCCGTGGTGGCGAAGATGCGGTTGAGGTGCCGCATTCGGTTCGTGAAGCCTTCGCTGCGCATCGGCGGCAGGCCGAGCCATAGCACCCGCGCGTCGGCGCCGGCCAGAGTCTGCATCAAGGCCTTCACGCGCTTGCGGTAGACCGCGTTCCACGCGGCGTCGCCGAAGTTGAGCAGTGCGCCGCGATGGCGAATGCGCTGCCCGTCGTTCGCGCCCAGCGAGCAGATGACGAGGTGCGGCTTCTCGCGCTCGACGAGCGGAGCGACGACGCCGTTCCAGTCGAAGACCTCGGGGCGGGCGAGCCCGGTGCCTATCTGGTGCGCGCGCACGACGCGAAAGCGCCTGTCGCGCGCGAGGGCGCTCTCGAGGGCGGCGCCGAGGCTGCCCGCCATTAGCGAGTCGCCGACGAGTAGCACGGTGATCCGCCCGTCGGCCACCGGCTTCACGGGCTCGGGAGCCGGAACTTCCGGCTCCAATGCAGGCCAGTCGTCCAGGCCTTCGTCGAAGGGCTCGACCGGGATCTCGCCGATCTTCTTCCAGGCCTCTTCGAAGAGCGGGTCCTGCCCGGCCCCGAGGGCGCGCGCGAGCTGCCCGCTCGCCGTTGCGACGGCTCGGCGCGGCGCCGTCAGGCCGATCGCCTCGGTGGCCCGATAGACGGGCGTCAGGAGTGAAAGCCAAGCGTCCTGCGCCGGGCCAAGATCGAGCCGATGCGCCCAGCTCACCAGGCACTCGGAGCCGAACAGCAGCATCGTCGCGGCGAAGACGGCGAGCATCGCTCCGACCTCGCGCGCGGTGTAGCAGCGGGCCACTCCGGCTTGTGGCCGCTCATCCGGCGTCTCGACGCGGCGTGGCGCCCGGCAGTCGCTTCGGCGGGGCCGGGCGATCGACAGCGGGTCCGAGTCATCGCGTGGCCCCGGCACTGGCGGTTGCTCTCGCTTCTGGCCGAGGCGAACGCGACGCTTGTCTGCGCGCTTCGCGTAGTCCCCCAGCGCCTCTTCGATGCACGCAGCCGTGCCGTCGATGACGTAGGGCGATCGGGAACGTGCTGGGCGATTGAAGCGGCTCACCAGGCGGGCTCAGAACTGGAAGTAGATGAAGGGCGCGATGCCCTGGGGACCAAGTGTCTTGATGAGCAGGATGGCCACCGCGAGGGCGAAGCCCTGCACGGCCAAAGGAAGCTGCCCGAGGCGGGCGCGCAGTGAGGCTCGCGCGGCCGCCGGGGTCGCCTGACCGAGCAAGCCGGCGGCGAGCGCGAGGAGCAGGGGCGCGCTCAACCACGGCCCAACGCTGCCGCCACTGCCCAGCGCGCGGAGGACGTCCACGGCGCCGTCGAGCGAGGGGGCGCGGAAGAAGACCCAGCCCAGGCAGATGAAGTGGAAGGTGAGGACTCGGGAAATCGCGGGCCACAAGGCCCAGGCGCGCACGCGCTGGACCGCCGTGAGCGCGGTTTGCGACCAGAGCCGATGGACGACGAGCGCGCCGCCGTGCAACGCGCCCCAGAGCACGAAGCTCCAGGCCGCCCCATGCCACAGGCCGCCGAGGATCATTGTGATCGCCAGGTTGGCGAGGGTGCGCGCCTGGCCGCGGCGCGAGCCGCCGAGCGGGATGAAGAGGTAGTCGCGCAGCCACGTGGACAGCGAGATGTGCCAGCGGCGCCAGAAGTCCTGCGGGCTCGTCGCGAGGTACGGCGAGTCGAAGTTCTCGGGGAAGCGGTAGCCGAGCAGCAGCGCCGAGCCGATGGCGATGTCGGTGTAGCCGGAGAAGTCGCAGTAGATCTGCGCGGCGTAGGCGTAGACGCCGAAGAGCGCCTCGAGCCCGCCGTGGAGCTGCGGCGACTCGAAGACCGGATCGACTATCTGCGTGGCGAGGTAGTTGGCGATGAGGACCTTCTTCGCCAGGCCGAGGACGATGAGCTCGACGGCGCGGACAGCGTCGATGCTGCGCGAGTCGGGCGGCTCCGCGAGCTGGGGCAGGAAGCTGCTCGCGCGGAGGATGGGGCCGGCGACGAGCTGCGGGAAAAAGGCGACGTAGAGCAGCGCGTCGAGTACGGTGACCGGCACCGGGATCTTCCGCCGGAAGGCATCGACCATCAGCGAGATGGCGTGGAAGACGAAGAAGGAGATGCCGACCGGCAGCGTGATCTCGGGCAGGTCGATCGGGCCGTCGGGTGCGCCCGCGAGATCGACGATGACCTCGGCCGCGAACCGCGCGTACTTGAAGAAGCCCAGGGTCGCCAGCGACAGGGCGACCCCGGCCGTGAGGAGCGCCTTGCGCGCCGCTGGCCGCTCAATCGACTGGAGCGCGCGGCCGACCAGCGCCGCGAGCAGCGAGATGCCGGCGAGCAGGGGCACGAAGCGCCAGTCCCAGAACGCGTAGAAGCCGTAGCTCGCGACGAGCAGCAGAACCTTGTGCCCGCGGTGCCAGCGGCTCAGGCTCCAGGACGCGGCGAAGACGAGGAGGAAGAAGATCCCGTACTCGGCGGTCGGGAAGAGCAACGGATCACCTCCCCGAGCAGCCGGAGGGAAGGCCCGTTCGCGCGGCGGCGGGGCGGAAGGACAAGCTGCCCGCGAGGCTACGCGAGCTCACCGGGGCGGGCAAATTTGCGGTCGGGGACCGGTGCGCCGAGGCCCTCCCTGCCTCGAACCTGCCTCCGCGCAGGCCCGGGTCGGTAGGGGCGCACGGCAGTGCGCCCGTCTTCGTGCCAGCGCGAACGTCGATACGGCCCCCCGGCGACCGACGACTCGCCATTCCGCGGGGCACGCGGGGCCGGGCGCATTGCCACGCGCCCTTACCGCCCCTCCGACCCAACACTCTCGACGCTCGACCCTCGACGCTCGACCGTCGCCACCACCAAAGCGTCGGCGAACCGGGCGAAGACCTCGTTGGCGTGGAGGGCGGGTTCGCTGCTCTGGTTGCCGAGCAGCAGCGCGAAGAGGACGCGCGGGTGCGCTGCGTCGCCCGGCCGGTCGGCGATGCCCACGAAGGCCTTCTGGCCCGACAGCGTCCCCGTCTTCGCGTAGACCAGGCCTGCGGCGCTCGTCACCGGGCTTCGGGTGAGCGTGCCGTCAACGCCTGCGATCGGGAGGCTCTCTATCAGCGCCCGTCCATAGGGCTCGTCGAGGCTGGTCTTGAGCAGCCGCACCATGCCGCGCGCGGTCGCCAGGTTGTAGCGCGACAGCCCGCTGCCGTCGGCGACGCTCAGGTCGTTTCGCGCGATGCCTCGGCGCTCGAGCTCCTGCGCCATCGCCTCGGCGAGCGCGCGATAGCTCTCTTCGCCTGTCCGCTCTTGCGCGAAGCGCAACGCGAGCCGCTCGGCATAGAGGTTGAGCGACTCCTTGTTCGTGACCCGCACGAGCTCGGCGAGCGTGGGGCTCACGATTTCGACGAGCAGCTCGCGCGCCGGAATCGGCGCTTGGACCGTCGGCTCGAGGGCGATGGCGATGGCGAAATCGCGCGTGACGCCGCGCGCCGCGAGCGCCTGCTCGACGCACATCGCGAACGGCTTCTGGGGCTCGTGCACCGCGATTCGCGTGGAGGTCGAGCGCGGGCACTGCTCGGGCGAGGTCGAGCGCCAGACGCACCGCAGGCGATCAGCGCCCCACTCGCGCACGCACCCGAGCCCCGCGCGCGCGGCGGTGGTCTCGAGGGAGACGACCGCCTCGGTTTCCCCGGCCGACGGCACCAGCGCGACGCTCACCGGCGCGCCACACGACGCGCCGCCGAAGCGCTCGAGGCGAAGCTCGGCCGTGTTCTCGCGGAAGACGAAGCGGGTCGGCGGAGCGCTGTAGGCATAGGCCGCGTCGTCCCAGGCCCAGCCCGGCCCGAGCGAGACGCCGGGACCGCCCGCGCCCTCGACGCGCAGCCCGCCGCGCCACCGCTGCACGCCGCGCGCGATCAGCGCATCGGCCACCTGCGCGCAGACCCCGGAGGTCTCGGGAAAGCGCCAGGAGCCCAGCGAGGGATCGCCGGAGGCCTCGACGACGAGGTCGCCCTCGAACACTGCGCCAAGCTGCGTCCCCTCGAGCCAGACAGGTGTCCGGAAGCGGAAGTCGGGGCCGAGCGCCGAGAGCGCCGCGGCGGTCGAGACGACCTTCATCGTCGAGGCCGGCAGCAGGCGAGCGTGCTCGCGCCGGGCGTAGAGCAGGCTCTCGGTGCGCGCGTCGATGACCAGAGCGCCGACCAGCGTGCCCTCGGCTTCCACGCTGTCGAACAGCGCGTCGGCGAGCGCGGCGAAGGTCGGCCGGGGCGTAGGGGGGTGGGCGCGGAAGCAGGCGGAAAGGGCGAGAGCGAGCAGCAACGGGACGAGACGGCGCATCGCTCAGCAGGCTAGCACCGAGCTGCGCGAACGCCGCAAGAACGGCCGCCGGCCGGGGCGCCGCCTGGAGGTGTCTGGCGAAGGCGCAGAGCACGCGACGAGCGACCGCGCCGCAAGCCAGACGAAAGGCCGGCTACTCGCTCATCAGAAAGACGAGTGGCCGCACGTGGTGTCCGGGCGTCGAGGCCCAGTGGCGCCGGAGCACGTCGTAGACGAGCAGCCCGGTCTCGCCCTCGCCGAAGATGACGTACTTGATGGCCTGGGCCATCTTGTTGCCGCGGGTCAGGCCGAGAAAGAGCGCGATCGGATCGAGCTGCTCGCTGACGAAGGCGATGGTGTTGGCGATGGCCACCGCGCCGCTGATGTGGATGACGAGGCATCTGTCGCCGTCGGCGATCGCCTCGTCGACACGCACGTGCAGCGCGGTGCTGAACTCGCTTCGGTCGTCGCGCAAGTCGATGTGGAGAAAGGCCAGCGG
>JBMNNX010000421.1:0-4229 GCA_050942745.1 Myxococcales bacterium | reverse complement strand
GAAGATGAGCTCGGCGGTGTCCGAGGAGCGCATCCCCATCTTCCCGTGGATGGTCTCCTGGCTAAACCCCTTCGTCCCCCTCTCTACGACAAAGGCGGTGATCCCCTTCTGCCGGCGCGCCGGATCGGTCGAGGCGAGCACGACGTAGACGTCGGCCACCGTGCCCTGGGTGATGAAGCGCTTGGTGCCGTTGAGCACCCAGGCGTCGCCGCGCCGCGCCGCCCTCGTCTTGAGCCCGGCGGCGTCCGACCCCGCGTCCGGCTCGGTGAGCGCCCAGGCGCCCAGCCACTCGCCAGTCGCCAGCTTGGGCAGGTAGCGGCGCTTCTGCTCCGCGTTTCCAAAGAGCCTCAAGTGCGTGCTGCCCAGGCCGTTGTGCGCGGCCACCGACAGGCCGAGCCCGCCGTCGAAGCGCCCGATCTCCTCGACTGCGACCGCCAACGCCAGCGCGCCCATCTGCGAGCCGCCGTGCTCCTCGTCCACCAGCATGCCCAGGACCCCGAGCTGTCCGAGCTCGCGGACGACCTCGATGGGAAACCGCTCGTCGCGATCCCACTCGCGCGCCTTGGGCCTGACGTTCTGCTCGCAGAAGTCGCGCAGGGTTCGCTGAAGCTCTCGGTGGCTCTCGGGCAACGCTTCGTTCATCGGCAGCTTCCTCCAAAGTCCCGCTTGGGCCGGGACGTGTTAGCAACCGGCGAGCCAGGGGCGCCGATCGCCGTATTCGAAGCGAGGTCGCTTCAGCGCGGGCCGCCCCCCTGTATCGCCCGTCTGACCCCGATTCGGCGGGCAGCTATACATCCAAGCGAGCAACCGGCGCAACGGCTTGCCAACGCCACGCACGGTGACTAACCGCGGCGAACTCAACAGCTAACCGCGCTTATTTGCGATGGAATTCAGGTTCAGGCGCGGCCGCGCGCAGAGCCGCCCGGCGGGCCTGTCCACATCGAGCCGGCCTCTTGGCGCCGATTCGAATGGCCGGCGACCAGTCGCCGATTCTCCATCCCTGAGGACGGCCGGACGGACCACTCGAGGCCAAGCCATCGGCCGGCCGTCGGCGGCCCCGCCGAGCAGGTGCGGCGAGGGCCGCCTCCTGACGTCAGCGGCCCGCGGGGCCCACGACGCCGGGCCGATCGGCCAAGGCCTGGCAGCACCGGCCCGCGACGACGCGTTCGCGCAGCAAAACCGCCAGTCGCCTCGCGCAGTTGTGCGCGCGAAGCGACGCGGCCTCTCCGGGGAAACCTGCGCCGCTCGATTTGCGATAATCGACGCTTCTCACGACGCCGAGCCGCTCGAGGTCACCATGCGCCGACTGTTGCCCCTCGCCCTCGCTATTGCCGCCGCCTGTGGCAATCAAACCACACCCGGGAACTCGGCCGACACGCGGCCGCCCGTGGTCTCGAAGCTCGTCGTCACCCCGCCGCGCGCGGGCCTGAACGCGGACGTCGAAATCACCTTCCGAGCCGACGAGCCGCTGAGCAAGGCCGAGGCCGTCGTCGCGGGCAATTCCGTCCCCTGCGTCCTTGGCGCCGAAGGCCACGTCACCTGCGGCTACCGCACCAGCGGCACCGAGATCGAGGGCGTCCAGACCGTGCTCGTCCGGGCTACCGACACCGCAGGCAACGCCACCGAGGCCCAGACCGACCTGCGCCTCGACTTCACCGCCCCGCGGGTCACCTTCACCCGACAGCCTCCCGCCGTCTCCCGCCAGCGCTCGGCGGTCTTCGAATTCCAGTCCGACGAGTCCGCCCGCTTTGCCTGCGCCCTCGACGGTGCGCCGGCGCTTCCCTGTCTGTCGCCGGCCAGCTACGACGACCTCGCCGATGGCGAGCACCGCTTCTCGCTCTCGGCCCGCGACGACGTCGGCAACGCGGAGACGCTCGAGGCGGTCTTCCTCGTCGACGCGACCGCCCCCGAGACGCAACTCGACGCGGCGCCGCTCGCCCTCTCGAACCAGCAGCCCGCCATCTTCCAGTTCTCTTCGGACGATCCCACGGCGACCTTCGAGTGCAGCGCCGACTCGGCGCCTTTCTCCGCGTGCTCGAGCCCGCTCGAGCTGAACCTGCGCGAGGGCACACACACCTTCGCGGTCCGCGCGGTAGACCCCGCTGGCAACGCCGACCCGACCCCGGCGAGCGCGAGCTTCATGATCGATCTGACCGCGCCGCGCACGACCATCGCCCCGGTCCCGGACACCGGCGCGCCCTCCCGGACGATCTCCTTCTTCTCCGCCGACGATCCCTCGGCCAGCTTCGAGTGCGCGCTCGACGGCGGGCTCTACGCGCCCTGCTCCTCGCCCTTGCCGCTCACCGGGCTGAGCGACGGCGAGAGGGTCTTCTCGGTGCGCGCGAGCGATCCCGCCGGCAACGTGGAGAACCCGCCGGCGAGCGTCACATTCGTCGTGGACACGACCCCTCCGGTGCCCGCCATCAGCTTCGGCCCGCCGGCCACCTCGACGCAGGCGAGCGCCGACTTCCAGTTCGCCGCGAACGAGCCGGCCAGCTTCGAGTGCGCGCTCGACGGCGCCGCCTTCGCCCCGTGCTCGAGCCCCCAGCGCGTCGAAGTGACCGCAGACGGCGCGCACACCTTCGAGGTCCACGCGATCGACAGGTACGGCAACCGCTCGCTCGAGCCGGCGCGCTACGGCTGGACCATGGACGCCTTCCCGCCGGTCGTCCTCTTCACCGCGGCGCCCCCGGAGCACACGGACCAGCGCAGCGCGCTGCTCACCTACGTCGCGAACAAGCCGGGCTGCAGCTTCCGCTGCTCGCTCGACGGCGCCCCGGCCGCGCCCTGCTCCGGATCCTCGAGCTACTCGAACCTCGCCGACGGCCCGCACGTCTTCGGCGTCGTCGCCATCGATACCCAGGGCCGGGCGGGCGATCAGGCAGAGGCCCGCTGGACGGTCGATACGGTCGCGCCCACGGCTTCCATCGTGGCCGGCCCGCCTGCCGTCTCCAACGAGACGCCGGTGCGCTTCGAGCTGTCGGCGAACGAGCCGGCCAGTTTCGAGTGCAGCCTCGACGGCGCGACCTTCGCGCCATGCGTTTCGCCGGTCGAGATCCCCGTCGGCGAGGGCAGCCACGTCTTCTCGGTGCGCGCCGTCGATCTCGCCGGCAACTCCGGCCCCATCGCCACGCACCTTTTCGAGACCGACCTGACTCCGCCTCCAGTCCCCGCGGTCGATCAGCCCGATCCCTCGGTCGTCGCGAACTCGACCCCGACGCTCACGTGGAGCGCCTCGAGCAGCGCGGTGGCCTACCTCTTCGAGCTCTCGACGACCGACGACTTCTCGCAGGTGACCCAGCAGGCCGAGCGGACCGCGCTCTACTACGTGCCCTCCCCGCTCGCTTCGGCGCGCTACTACTTCCGGGTCCGAGCGCGCGATCTCGCCGGCAACCTCTCGGCCTGGTCGGCGACGCGCGTCATCGAGGTGCGAAGCTGGCGCTTCCTCAACCCGAGGCCCCAGGGCGCGACGCTGCTCGACGTCGCCTGCGCCGACGCCCAGCGCTGCTGGTTCATTGGCGAGGCCGGGGTCGCGCTGCGTACGCTCGACGGCGGGACCTCGTTCCTGCAGGCATCGACCGGCGCGACCGGTTTTCTCTCCTCGGTCGCCATGCTCGACGAGGCCAGCGGCGTCGCCGTCGGCGCCAGCGGCGTCATCGTGCGCACGCACGACGGCGGCGTCTCCTGGTGGCGCGTGGAATCAGGCACGGGTGCCGACCTCTTCACAGTGCGCTTTGCCGGCCAGATCGGCTTCGCCGCGGGCGCGAGCGGCGTCGTCCTCAAGTCGCTCGACGGCGGGCAGTCCTGGAGCCGCGTGACCACCAACGTCACTTGGGCAGTGCGCGACCTCGCGGTGCTCGACGCCGCCGAGCAGATCGTCGTCGGCGTGGGAACCGGCGGCAGGGTCCTGCGGACCGAGGACGGCGGCGCGAGCTGGGCGGTCATCGAATCGGGCGCCTCGTCGCTCCTGCGCGCGGTGTCCTTCGTGGATGGCAGCGTCGGCTACGCGGCCGGCGACGGCGGCACCGTGCGCAAGACGACCGATGGCGGTCGGACGTGGGGCTCGGCGGAGACCGGCACCAGCCGAACCTTCTACGGCGTCACCTTCATCGACGCCCAGACCGGCTACACGGTCGGCGACTCGACGACGGCCCACGCCTCGCTCCGCAAGACGAGCGACGGGGGCGCGAGCTGGGCGAACCACATCGCGCCTCCCGGGCCGTCGCTGC
>JBMNNX010000089.1:0-22477 GCA_050942745.1 Myxococcales bacterium | reverse complement strand
CGTGTCGGTCGCGGGCTTTGACGCGGCGCGCCGGTCGTTCTTCATTGGCTTTCCGCGCGCGGGTGTGCAAAGGTGCGCCCCCTTCGAACAGCCACGTGCATGGGGAGGAACCGATGCTTGAGTGCCCACGCCTCCAGAATTGCAGCTTCTTCGAGCTGCTGATGAAGGACCAGTCGAGCCTCGCGGGGCTTTTCCGTCAGCGCTACTGTCGCGCCAGGAGCCACGAGTGCGCTCGCAGGATCGTTGAGGCCGCCGGGCTTCCGGTGCCCGAGGACCTGTTTCCGAATCAGGGCGAGAAGGCCGCGGAGATCATCGGCGCGGTAGCTCACGCACGGACGGCTTGAGAGAGGGCTGGGGCCGAAAGGCGAGCCCTGCGAAAGTCCCAACGCCCAATCTCTGACTGCACGCGCGAAGGCCGTGAGAGCCCACTCTCGTCGGCGTGTGGAGATCTCCGCGGCGAGTCCGCGGCTCGAAGGCGTGTCGTGCAGGAGGGAGCGTTCACCGGGCGCCGCGCGGCGGGAAAGGGGGACTGCCGCTGCCGTGCCTGAGGAAGGGAGTGGCCGCCGTCTCGGCGGCCCCCCGTGCAGAACGCAAGTGGGCAACCGGCTCGATTCCTCTGTGCGAAGTAAGAACGGCGGAACGTGCCACCAACCCCAGAGCCCCTCCCGCGCTTCGCGCGAAAGGGGCTTTTCACGGGGCGTCGCGCGTGCTGTCAAAGACTCGGAGCCGGTGGATCGGGCGGACTTCTCCGCGAGAGCTGCTCCAAAGCCCGCGCAACCAAGCACGTGACAAGCGCGATGCCGATGTGGGCCGTCTGGGGCCGGAGGTGCCAAGCGAGGCGCTCCGACTCGTGCGCGCTCTACTCTTCAACGGCCCCGGAGGCCGCGCCGCCGTCGATCTCGAGCTCGGGAGCCGTGCTCCCGGAGTCCGGCGAAAGCCCCGCGTCTGCGGCGGGAGCTGGCTCCTGGCGCGGCGGCCTCGGAGGGGCGCGCACGCCGCAGCCGAGAAGGGCCACGGCGCACGCCACGATGACGAGGAGGCCGCGCACTAGTAGACGATTCCGAACCAGCCGCGCACCGACTGCGCGGTCTGCGCCTCGATGACCGTGTCGCCGGAGTGGTTGTCGAGGCCCGAGAACGGGAAGAGCACGCCGTAGGCGACGCCCGCGAGGAAGCCGTCGCCGGAGACGTACTGGGCTCCGACGTCGAGCTCGATGCCGAGGTTGGCGTCGCCGATGAGCTCGCCCGTGCTCGGATCGATGCGCGACGACGGGGTCGACGTGCCGTAGAAGGCGCGCGAGTAGATGACGTTGCCCCAGAGGTTCAGGCCTTCGGTCAGCTCGTACTTGATGCCCGGCTTGACGTAGATGGCGTCGGTGACGCCCTCGTAGAGCTCGCGCCACAGGATGAGGTCGACGCGGTAGGCGCGGTTGAAGCGGAAGTTGGTGATGCGCGAGTCGCGCCCGAGGGTGCAGGCGTCGGTCAGGCAGAACTGAGGGCCGTCGATGAGGCCGGCCTGCGGCACGACGTCGCGGCCCTGGTCGTTGCCGATGCCAGGCGCCTTGTCCCCGGAGGCGAAGCCGACCTCGAGGCCGATGTCGAGGTTGTCGAGCACGCCGTACTCGACCGTCGCCGCGCCGCCGAACTGGACGATGGTGACCGACGGGTCCTGGGGCACCGAGGCCGGGTCGAACGCGATGTTGCCGATGGTGCCGAAGATACCGGCGAGCTCGAGCTCGAGGCGCAGCTTGCTCGTCTGGTACTTGAACCACAGGTCGGGGATGTAGAGCTGCGCGTCGCGCGCGATGAAGCCAAAGCTCTGCTGCTCGCCGCCGTAGGGCGAAGACTGGGAGTAGAAGCCCGCGGCGTCCGACTGCTGGGTGCGGTACACGAAGTAGAGGCCGTAGTTGAGGATGCTCTGGCCCGCGCCGAGCTTGCGCTCGATCTCGAGGTCGGTGTCGCGCTTGGCGATGGCGATGCCGTAGTCGCGCGCGTCGTCGCGCTGGTCGAGATCCACCGGCTGGCCGAACAGCTCGGCCGACCGGATGCTCGTCGGTCCCTCAACCACGAAGTCGAGGAACGGCACGATGTAGTGCCCGGCGATGGGCGTGGTGACGAACATGACCCGATCGACCGTGTCGCCGTAGTCGCAGCCGCCGTAGTCGGACTCGATGCGGTTGCCCGAGCTCGTCAGGATGCCCATGCCCCACTGGCTGCCCATGCGACCGAACAGGAACTGGCCGACCGGAGTGACCACCTCGCCGTAGACGCGGCGCACGACGAGGGCGTCCTGGCGCCAGTTGAAGTCGCGCGCGGGCGGCACCTGCGCGGTGTTGGAGACCGAGATGGGTGCGTAGGCGTTGCGGCCGAAGGCCCCGAGCGGCGTCGCGCCGAGGATGAGGTTGTCGAAGACGTCGATCTGGGCGCGCAGCCGCACGTCCTCGCTCACGTTCAGCGTCGGCTCGAGCCGCCAGCGCACGTTGGCGTCGGCGAGGGTCTTCGCGTCCTCACCGAGGGCGGGCCGCGGAAAGAGCGTGAAGCCCGCGGGGTCGGCGCCGCGCTCCAGGTCGAGCTTGTAGAAGAGCTCGGGGCGCATCCGGAAGTAGCCGTCGAGCTCGAACAGCTCGAGCCTGCGCCGCTCCTCCTGGAACTGGAACTCCTCCTCGAGGACGCGGTTGGCCTGCTGGGTGGCGATCTGGGCGCGAATCTCTTCGCGCAGCTGCTCGCGCTGCTGATCGAGCTCCTCGCGCACCTCGTCGAGCACCTCGCGCTTGAGCTGCTCGCGCCGCACGCGCTCATCGACCGGCGGGGGCGCGGCCTGGCCGGGTGCGGCCTGCTCGTCGGCCGGCGCGGTCTGAGCGGGCGGCGTGGTCTGAGCGGGCGGCGTGGCAGGGGTCGCCGGCTCGGGCTGCGGAGGCGTGCTGGGCTGGCTGGTGCCCTGCGCGAAGGCAGCCGGGGCGGCAAGAAGCAGGCAGACGGCGAGGAAACGGGTCACGGTTCGCTCCTTACCTGTAGGGATTCGCGAGCGCTTTCCCATACTTGGGGCTCGGTCGCTTACCATGCGCCCAAGGGATCATCAAGCACCACGGCGCGCGCGGCTCCCCACGGTAGGGGCGCCTGGCAATGCGCCCGGCCTCGCATGCCCCGGCGTCACTTGGGGCGCCTGGCAATGCGCCCATCGAGGAATCGAGCAGGGGCGCGGCGACTTCGAGGATCCCCGGAGGCCGGCGCGAGGCCCGGCGATCGGGAATCGCGCTGACGCGCGTGAGCTTCGAAGACGCGGTCGAGGCGGCCGAGCTTGCGAGGCCGCAGTCGTGGGCTCGGCGCGGACCTTTCGCCCCGCTAGATGACGCGAGAGAACTCGTCTACGGGAATCCGCCACACCGGCACGCCGCAGTAGCGGGGGCCTTCTGGGCAGAGCGGGCGGAGCTGGGCGAGGTCGCGCTGCTGGCAGGGCGGCATCAGGTGCGCCCCGATGCGCGGGTGTACTGCGCGCACCTGCTCGACCTCCTCCTTCGACGCGCGCCAGATCTCCTCCTGCGCGGTGTAGCAGAGCCGGGTCGTCCACTTGTGGTGCAGGTGCATCAGGTCGCCCGACTCCTCGAAGCGCACCGGGAAGGCGTTCGGCAGCAGGTACAGGGCGTCCTCGTGCGAGACCCCAGCGGACAGCAGCCGATCGATGTCGGCGAAGACCCGGCTCATCTCCGCCATGAACAGGTCGCGGGCGGCCGGGTTCCGGGCGACAAGCTCGGGCACGACGACGTCCGGCTCGCCGCCGGCGTACTGCGCGTGGAGCACCGGGCGCGAGCCGGGGACCATGCGGTGGCGCTGATCCTGCGAGTCGGCGGCGTGCGACAGCTTCTTGCGGAAGCTGTAGTGCGGGTGCGAGAGCGTTCGGGTCAGCTTGGAGAGCGTGGAGAGCTTGAGCGGCTCGGCCAGCTGGGGATTGAGGGCAGGCGAGAGGACCGCGAGGATGGCGTCGTCGTCCGACAGCCTCTCCTGCGTCAGCCCGAGCACCGAGCGCACCGCCTGGGCGAGCCCCGCTTCGGCGTTGATCTTGTAATCGACCAGCTTGGAGGTGCGCCCGCAGAGCGAGGCGTCGAATTCGCGAACGAACGCGCGAGCCTCCGGGCCTCCTGCGCGCACCCTGTGCTCTTTGAGCAGCCGGGCCTCGAGCGTCTCCTCGAGCGGAATGGGGTCCTCCATCTCGCGCAGGAAGAGCGGGTCGTGGGCGTTGACCTCCTCGATCATCTGGTCGATGACCAGCGCAGCCTCGTGCGGCACGTCGTAGGCCTGGGCGAGCCGGTGGTAGCGGTGCAGGGTGAGCCCGCTGATCGTGTGGTAGAGGTGCGTGAACGTCGCGATGGGCAGGGCGTAGCGGGCCGCCTCCTGGGCCTTCTTCTTGACCGCGCCCGCCCAGCGCCGCTCGTCGCGCTGGCGGGCCGGGAAGAGGGCGTAGTACTCGCGCGCGGCGGTCTCGGTGAGCAGCTCGGTCAGCTGCTGGTAGCAGGCCATCATCCGGTGGGCGGTGGCGCGGTAGAGCCGGTCCTCGGCCGGCGCCAGCCTGGGGACGAGGAGGCTGCCCGGGCCGACCTCGACATAGCGCTGGCTGACCTGTTCGCTGTTGTAGAACGGGTGCGCGTGCAGCAGCGACCAGACGAGCTGGCGCGAAACGTTCTCGAGCGCGAACTGGAAGGTCGAGTGCTGGAGGACCGTGTGGTGCCCCGCCTCGTAGGTCTCGCGGGCGATGCGGTCGCGCACCCGCCGCGCCTGCTCGCTCTCCGACACCTCCGCCGCATCGACGATGCGCGGGCTGTAGCAGGTGCGCGCGGCCGCCACCGCGTTGTCGAACGGGTCGCGAAAGGCGTTGACGAGCCTCACCTTCGGCGCCGGCGAAACGAACACCTCAGCAAGATCCTCGGCGATCTGCATCGCAATCCCCTCGGGTTGTCAGGTAGTAGAGCTCTCCCTCGACGGCGACGCTCCGTTCGCGCCGCAGCTTGTCGAGGCAGGCGAAGGTGCTTCGCTCTGCGAACGGGAGCAACCCCTCGGCCACCTTGTCGTAGGCCGCCCGCGTGATGGCCGCGAGCGTCGCCGGGCCCTCGGAGAGCACAGCGAGCAGCCGCGCCTCGCGCCAGGCGCGGTGGCGAAGCTGCTCTTCGAGCTTGCGCCGGCCGTCGGCGACGAAATCGCCGTGACCGGGGAAGAGCGCGGCCGGGTCGAGGGCAGCCAGCCGCTCGAGCGAGTCGAGATAGTCGGTCAGGTCGCCTTCGGGAGGGTCGATGAAGACGCTCGACAGGCTCGAGACCATGTCCCCGCACAGCAGCGCGCGGGTGCGCGGCTCGAAAAGGCACACGTGGTCGCGGGCGTGGCCCGGAGTGTGGATGATCAGAAACTCCATCGGAAGCTCGCCCGCCAGCCGGATGACGTCCCCGTCGGCGAGGGGGCGGTCGATGGCGCCGAGGTGAGCGCGCGCCTGCGGGTGCGCCCAGACCGGAAGGCCGAGGGCCTGTTTGAGAGCGGCCACCCCGCCCAAGTGATCGGGATGATGGTGCGTGACGACGATGGCCATGGGGCGCCGGCCTTCGGCCTCGAGCGCGCGCACGAACCGAAGGAGCCGCTCCTGCTCGGCCGGGTCATCGGCCCCCGGATCGACGACGAGCATCTCTCCGGTCCCCACGAGGAAGCAGCCGGTGTGCGTCGCGGGCGGCAGGGTGCAGGTCGCGAGCGGGAAGGTGAGGATGCCCCGCTGCAGCTCGATCCGTTCGCAGACGTAATCGGTGACGTGCGCGGGGTGGCGCAGGCGCTCGAGCAGCTCGGCCCGAGACTTCGAGGCGGAGAAGGCCCTCAGCGCGTTGAGGATGGGCGGATGGAGGTAGGCCTGGCCGTCCGACCAGCGCCCGAGAGCCTCGTCGGCGCTCACCCAGCCGCCCGCCGCGAGCTCGCCCTCCCAGACCGCGGCCTCCTGGCCGGGCGGCAGCTCACACAGGAACAAGCGCGTGTCGAAGCGGATAGGTAGAAAGCCGGGCGTCAGCCAGCGGCCCGCGGGCGTGAAGTCGCTCGCGTCGAGGCGGCCGGCCACGGCCGCCAGGACCTCGGCGAAGCTGCTCTTGCCCTTGAGCAGCGCGCCGCGCAGCTCGCTCAGGCGCTTGGCATCGGGAGGCGCCGGCATTCGCGCGAGGAGGACGCCAGTCTCCTCGAACAGCTCGCGCGCCGCGGCCACGATGGCCGCCGCCTCGCCGCTCGCCCCCTCGACCGGCACGCCTCGGTCGCTCGCGTCCACGGCTCCGCCCGGAAAGGCGAAGCAGCCGGCCGAGAAGCGAAGGTGCCGGGCGCGCCGCACCCAGAACAGCTCCACGCCGCAGGCTCGGCCGCGTGTGAGGATGACCGCGGAGGCGTCGCGAGCCAGGGCCGGCCCGGCGCCGCGGAAGGCTGGGGACATCGCTCCTCCGTCCGATGGGGAGCGTCTCTTTAGGCCCCTCGCCTATCGGGGTCAAGGTTGTCCGAGCCAGGCGAGCGTGCGAGCAAGGACTCGCCTATCCCCTGTGGCGGAGCTCACCGGGCTGCTTGCTCGTGGACGTGGCGCGCGCACTTCGAGGCGTCGCGGGCCGTCACGAAGTCTTCTTGATGATGAACGAGAAGAGCCTCCCGTCGCCCGCGACGAGATAGAGCCGGTCGCCGACGATGATCGGGTCGGCCTCGATCTTCGACTGCGTCGCGAACGACCAGAACGGCTTGCCGGTCGCCCGGTCGAGCGCGTAGAGCGTTCCGTCGCCCGGGCCGGCACCGACAAAGACGAGGTTCTGGTAGAGCGCCGCGGCGGCGACGATGCGGCCGTTGGTCTGGAACCTCCAGCGCTCGGTGCCGTTGGCCGCGTCGATGGCGTAGAAGGTCTTGTCCACCCCGCCCACGTAGATGACCCCGTCGGCGAGCCGCGGGGAGGCGTTCACCTCGTCGCCGGTCGCGAACTTCCACTTCGGCTGGCGGGTCGCGAGGTCGAGCGCGTAGACGTGCTTGTCATTGCTGCCAAAGTAGAGCACGCCGTTGTCGTGGACCGCGCCGGAGGTGATGCCCGCGCCGGTCTGGAACCGCCACTGGAAGGCGCCGGTCTCCGCGTCGATGGCGTAGAGGTAGCCGTCGAGGTTGCCGACGTAGAGCGTGCCGCCGACGACGAGCGGCGTGGCGTAGGAGAACTCGCCCGGCTCGACGGGAGGCGCAGGCGGCTCGGCGACGGCGAGCGCGGGCTGCGCAGCGGCGTCGTCGGCGGCGGCGGGCACGGGCTCTTTCGCGGCGGCAACCTGGCCTTCGGTCGCTGCGGCCTGATCCGCCGCGGGGGCGGGCGGCGGGGACGGGAAGCGCCAGACGAGCTTTCCGGTCTTGGCGTTGAGCGCGTAGAGCTTCTTGTCGTAGCTGCCGAAGATGACCTTGTCGTTGAAGATGATCGGGTCGCCCTTGAGGCGGTCGCGCGCGGTGAACTTCCAAACCTCGCGCCCGGTCGTCTGGTTCACGGCGAAGAAGAGGTTGTTGACGCTGCCAAAGAGGACGAGGCCTTCGTGGCTGACCGGCGTGCCAATGACGTCGCGATGCGCGGCGAAGCTCCAACGGCTGTTGCCCGCGCGATCGATGGCGTGGACGTAGCCGCTCTCGTTGCCGAAGACGAGCACCTCGCCCACGAGCGCCGGAGTGCACCGGCTGCCGCCCTCGGTGGCGTAGACCCACTCTTGAGCAATGGGCTTGCTGCAGGCGGTAGCGAGGAGGAGAGCCCCGATGACGAGCCGTCGCATTGCTGCCCCCTTTGCGAATTTGGTTTTGAGCGGAGTATAGCACCTAACTGTAATAGCCCGAGGCGGACGCGGCTCGAGCCTTACCTGCCGATGGCTCCGCGGCGCGCATTTGGCTAGAAACCTCGTATGCGCAAGCGCCTCCGCCCATTCTCCTCGTCATCGCAGGTGCCGTCCTCTTCCAGCTCCTAACTAACAGCTCCCCGCGCGTCCTCGATCTCGACTCGGTATCCCATGCGTCGGAGTCGGTTGAGCGCGCCCTCCTAACTAACAGCTCCCCCTGTTAGTTCAAGGCCACAGCCGGCCAACGGGCCGGTCTCTCGCTCGGGATGGGGCTCGGCGGTGCGCTCGCCCAAGGCCTCGGAGTTGGCGTCCCCGCTCTTCCGGCCGGAGTCACCGCCGAGAAGCTGATGCCGTGGACGATGCTGTCGGTGCTGCTGTTGGCTGTCGCCCTGGCGCCGCTCGCAGCGCTCCTGCGCGCGCCGTGGGCCTTTCGGGCCGCAGCACTCGCGCTGTTCGTCTACGCGGCCACCTTCGTCAACAATGCGCTCGAGGCCCGCATCTTTATGACCAGCGGCGCCGCAGCCGGTGCTGGCGTCGCCTTCACTCTCGTTGTCTACCTGCCGGCGAGCGCGCTGCTCGCGATCTCGCTCGCGTTCCTGGGCAGGCGCGAGGGCGGCAATCGGCTGGGGAAGAAAGCCGCGCTCCTCGTCGCCAGCGGCGTTCGCTCTCTTGGCCTTCGCCTGGCGATCGCCTGGGCGGCCTTTCCGGCGATCTACCTCGCGTGCGGGCTCGCGGTGCAGCCGTTCATCGAGCGCTGGTACCGCGAGGGACTCCTCGAGATGAGGCAACCGGGTTGGAGCGAGATCCTTCCGACCCTCGCCGCCCGCAGCCTCGTGTTTCTACTGGCCTGCGGGCCGGTAATCGTGGCCGCCGCGGGCGGTCGTCGTCGGCTGTGGGCGAGGCTCGGGCCGGCGCTCTTCATCGCGGTCGGAGGCTTCCACATGCTGCAGGCGTACTGGCTGCCCGCGGCGCTGAGAGGCCCGCATGTCCTCGAGCTCCTCGCCAGCACGCTCGCCTACGCGGCGGTGCTCGCTCTCCTGTTCGTGGCGCCGGCGTCGGCGGCATCGACCGAGCCCTGCGCGCCCGCGGCCTGAGAGGCCTCGGAGCGCTGCGCCGGCGCGGAGTCGAGGCTTTCGGCGTCGTCGGCCGCGCGGGGCGCCGCGGCCTTGAAGCGGGCGCCTTCGCGTGTCGAAGAGAGCGACCGGTCGAGCAGGTGCGACGGCACGACGTTCTGGAGCGCGTTGAGCAGGTTGCCCGGCACCGCCGGGTGATCTTTCGCGAGGTCCGCGATGAGCCGCTTGACCCGCGCGCGCTGCAGGTTCTCGCCCTCGGCGCACGGGCTCGGAGGCAGCACCGGGAGCTTCTGCTCGAGGGCATAGGCGCGGATCCGCTCCTCGCTCGAGTAGATGAACGGTCGGATAACCGTGTTTCGCCCGTCGTCCGAGACGAGCTTCGCGGGCATCGACTTGAGCGAGCCGGCGAAGAACGCCGAGAGCAGCAGGGTCTCGATCAGATCGTCGCGGTGATGGCCGAGCGCCATCTTGTTGCAGCGCAGCTCGACCGCCGTGTTGTAGAGGATGCCGCGCCGCAGCCGCGAGCAGACCGAGCAGTACGTCTTCCCCGGGGGCGTGAGCCGCTTGGCGATAGAGAAGGTGTCCTGGCGCAGCATGTGGTGCTCGACGCCCAGGTCCGCGAGGAAGGCGCGGATCGGCTCGGGGTCGAACCCCGGCGCGCCCTGGTCGAGGTTGACCGCGATGAGCTCGAAGCGCACCGGCGAGCGCCGCCGCAGCTTCTCTAGCAGGTGGATGAGCGACACTGAGTCCTTGCCGCCCGAGACACCGACGAGGATCCGGTCGCCTTCGGCTATCAGCTCATAGTCCTGGATCGCCCGCCCCATCTCGTTCAGCAGGCGCCCTTCGAGTCGGCTCATCTCGCATTCCTATTCGCGCAGCAGGACGGTGTCGCTTAGGGCGGCGGGCTCCTGGTCGAGCACGCGGCAGCTCTCGTCTATCGAGAGCGCGTGCTGCGAGCGCACGACCACCTCGCCGGCGCGGCAGGCCGTTATCTGTGCCTCGTAGTGGACCGGACAGCGCCGGCCGCCCGCGGTGAGCGCTTCGGTGACGACCTTGCCGACGAAACCTTCGGGCGTGCGCGCCAGCTCGAGGCGAGGAGCCGGCGCAGGGCCCGCATCGGCGGCCTGCAGGCTGGCGCGCAGGCTCTCGCCATCGTCCTCGATCAGATAGCGGTAGTTGCGGTCGGCCTTGGCGCGGTAGCGGCCCGAGAGGTTGATCTCACAGCCCTCGGGGATTTTGACCGGCTCGCGCTCGACCACGGCCGCCGCGGCCTCTGCGGCCTCTGCGGCCTCCGGCGGTCCGCGATCGGGTTCGGGAGTGCGCCTCTCGCAGGCACCTGCCAGGAGCAGCGCGGCCAGGCCGAGCTTGAAGATCATCTGTGGCATGAGTTGTGGCTCTCCTCCGAGCCGTTCAGGACAGGGCGAGCTCGAAGAGCGTCACCCCATCGGCCGTTCCGCCGTTCCAGAACCCGAGCGACGACCAGAACTCCATCGCCGCGGTCTCGCCCTGCATCACTCCGAGCCGGACCTGATCGAGCCCCGCCTCGCGAAGGTGCGCCAACAGCGCGCGCGCCACCTTCTTGCCCAGGCCCTTCGCGCGAAGCCGCTGTGCGAGCACGAGGAGCGCGATGGTCGCTTCGCCGGGAGCTGGGGTGTCGACGGCGACCTCCAGCAAACCGGCAGGCTCTCCCGATCGATCGGTGAGCACGTACAGGTGGACCCGGTCGTCGGCGACCGCGTTGGCGAGCCCGTCGGCGGCTATCCGCTCGGGCGGAGTCGCGCCGTGCGCCCGGTGGAAGTAGTCGGCCGCCTCGCGCACACAGCGGACGACGGTCTCGAAGGAGCCCTCGTCGGCCGGGACGGCGACGAGCGCGTCGAGGTCGAGCTGGCTTTCGAGGCGACTCTTCACTGGTTTCGCAGGTCGTCGTCGTCCACCGTCCCGGAGCTGCCGGGCGACAAGATCAGGTAGAGGTCGCTCACTCGACCGACTCCGCCGACGTCGAGCGCGGTCGCCTTGATGGTGAACGGCTCGTCGGCTGGCAACAGGCTCGACAAGTCGATCTCGCCCGGCTCGAACGAGAACTTCATGCTGCCGACCGTGTCGAGGATCTCCGAGCCGAGCGAGGCGCCCTGCTGGTAGCCGATGGCGACGCGCTTTCGGATCTCGCCCTTCTCGTCGCCGATCTCGAGGAGGACGAAGTTGTCGACCTCCCAGCCCCGGGTGCCCGCCTCGTCGCCGAAGAGCTGAACGCGCGCACCCTGGCGCGAGATCGGGCCAACCTGGCCGACTGCCACCACCACCGGCGTCGGCTCGCCCGACTCGCTGCGCACGAAGAGGTCTTCGCGCTTCTCCGTGCGGCTGCGGGTCTCGGCCTCTTCTGTCGTCGAGAGCAGCTTGAACGCCTTGGGCGGGCCGGAATAGCTCGGGCGTGTGGCGCCCTGCTGCTTCGGGCAGGCGGCGAGCGCGAGGGCGAGGGCGGTGAGCCAAAGCGCGCGGTTCATGACGGCTCCTGAGGGTCGTTTCGTGCTGCCGGGCGGGCGAGCATCGTGTCCGTTCGCAGACGGCTCGGCGCCACGCGAGCCGCAGGGCTTCTTTGCAGGTCTTATCGAGTTGGTCCTACGGGCTTCCACAGCGCCGCGCCTCGAGTCGGAAGGCGTGGCCTCCGCGGCTCGTCCGGCACCGTGCTCGACGACGGGGCCGGCGCGCCTTGCATCTGGTCGGGCCGACCTACTAGCTGCCCGGGTCGAGCGGGTCAAGCCGCGGTCGACCGCTCCTGGCCGGAAGACGAGGAAGGATCGTAGCATCGAGCCCTCGTCCGCTTCGGAGGTGACCTCCATGCTCTCGCCGACCGCTGCAGCGCTCCTGGTTTACCTGGCCGCGGCGCCAGCGACGTCTGCTGGCCCGAGCGACCGGCCGGCGCCCGACCCGGAGATCGAGGTCGTGGCGACCAGCCTCCTGCCCGGCCAGCGCGCCGCCGTCGAGAAGGCCGTCGGCGGCCTGCAGTCTCTCCCTCGCTACCGGCTCGACCTCGCCCTCGACACCGAGCAGCACCGGATCAGCGGGCGCGTCCAGGTCGTCCTCTCAACCGGGCACGCCGCCGGGGAGGTGTTCTTTCGCATCCCGGCCAATGCGCCCTTCCTCGACTCGGAGGACGGTCCGGCGGTGACCATCGTCAAGGTGACCTGCGACGGGAAACCGGCCCAGGCGAGCGCGCTGGGCGACGGCACCCTGCGCGTCGATCTCCCGCAGCCGCCCGCCGAAGGGGCGCCGGCCGTCGTCGAGCTCGAGATCTCGGCTCGCATCCCCGACGTCTCCAACCTTGGCCTGCGATCGGACGAGCAGCTCATGCAGCAGGCCTTCGCGTTCATGGCCGGCGCCGCAGCGGCCATGGAGCAGCGCACCGACCACGGCGTCTTCGGCCGCGCCGGCACCGCCTACAACCTCGCCGGCTTCTTCCCCGAGCTCGTCCGCTTCGAGGCCGGGGCTCCCGACGTCACGCCCGAGCCGGGCAAGGGCGAGCCGAGCTGGGGCCCGCTGGCCAACTACACCGTCTCGCTAGTCGCTCCGCCCGACTTCCAGATAGCCGGCACCGGCACCGAGATCGGCCAGACGCCGGAGAAGGACGGCCGGCGGCGCAGCACGCGCGTCGCGGCGGCGGTGCGGGGCTTCGCGCTGTTCGCGGGGCGCGGGTTCCAGGAGCAGAAGGCGACCGCCGGCAAGGTGCGCGTCCGCGTCCTCGCGCCCGAAGGGCAGGGCGAGCAGCCGCGCAAGCTGCTCGACGTGGCCAAGCGGTCCATCCTGTGCTTCTCCGAGAGGTTCGGGCCGTATCCGTGGGCCGACCTCGAGCTGGCCTCCGCGCCGTTGCACGGCGGCGTCGAGGGCCTGGCGTATCCGGGCTTCATCTTCGCCTCGACGATGCTCACCGACCCTGGGCTCGCCACCTCGATGGCGATGTTCGTCCCCGACGCGCGCAAGGTGAACGACAGCGTGCTCGAGATGGTCGTCGCCCACCAAGTCTCGCACCAGTGGTGGCGCGGCATCGTCGGCTCGAACAACCGCGAGAGGCCGGTGCTCGACGAGCCGCTGGCGACCTACAGCGCCGTCCTCTATGTCGAGAAGCGCCGGGGAAAGAAGGCGGCCAACGAGCTGCTGCGCACGCAGGTGCGCGACGCCTACAACATCTACCGGATGCTCGGCGGGTCCGACGCCAGCGTAGACCGGCCCATCGGCGACTACGGCGGGCGCTCCGAGATAGTTGGCCTGCTCAACGGCAAGGGCGCGCTCTACTACGACCGGCTCCGGAAGCTCGTGGGCGACAAGCTCTTCTTCGGCGCGCTGCGCCGCCACTACAAGGACAACTATTTCCGCGAGATCTCGTCCGACGGCGTCCTGCTCGCCACGGCCGCGGTGGCGCCGGCGAAGGCCCAGGCCGCGCTCGAGCTGTACGAGCGGTACATGCGCCAGATCCACGGCGACGAGGACGTGGGCGGGCCGCGCAGCTTCGCCGACGCCCTCCAGCAGTCCGGCATGCAGGTCGACCCGGCCACCAAGGCGCTCCTCGACCAGCTCGGAGCAGCGTTCGGGGGCGCGCTGCCGGTCGCGCCGCCGCCGCCACCGCCTTCGGGCACCGGACCGTAGAGGGCGGCGGCAGGTCGCTACACGCGGCTACCCAGCACGCCTCTACTCTCGACTCTCGACCCTCGACTCTCGACTGTCGCGCCTACTCTTCCCACTCCTCCTCGCAGTCCGCGACAAACACCAACACGACGCTGCCAGCGCCTCCGGCGTTGCCGCCCGGCGTGCTCATCCGCACGAGCCATCCGCCGGGCACCCGGGCGCGCTCGATCTTCGAGCCGTCGGCGACGCTGGTGCCGGTCTCCGTCTTGATCTCCGACCGCAGGCGTTCCCACCGAAGGACTGGCATGGGGCAGAGCGCTCGCCTCCCGAAAACACGCGACTGCGTTCCACCGGAACGTTGGCGACGGTTCTTGCCGTTGCATGGAGAGCGCTCGCAGGGCGCGCTCTTCCACGCTTCGCCGAGCGCCGGCTGTCAGCGCAGGGCCCGACCGAGGCCGTAGAGCGCGTTGCGCACGACGCGCGTGCTCCAGGAGTACGCCGAGCGCGGCGAGCCTGCGCTCGTAATCTCCTGCGAGTGCTCGAGATCGGCGAGGAAGCTGCGCTCGAGCGCGGCGCCGAGCTCGGGCGAGGCCGAGACAATCGAGCCTTCGGCCAGCGTGTTGAGCGACTGCGGATCGATGTTGAGCGAGCCGACTATCGAGAGCCAGCCGTCGGCGACGAACGCCTTCGCGTGCATCATCGAGGGCTGGTACTCCCAGATCCGCACCCCGCGCTCGAGCAGGTCCGGGTAGCTCGAGCGCTGGCCGACCCGGATCAGCGGCAGATCGTGAAACGGCCCGGGCACGAGGACGCGCACGTCAACCCCCGCGCGCGCTCGGGCGCCAAGGGCCTCGACGATGCGGTCGTCGGGGACGAAGTAGCCGCTCGCTATCCACAGCCGCTGCCGCGCCGCGGCGATGAAGGCGTGCGCGAGCCTCTCGCCGGCCGCCTCGCGGCGCCCGTCGCTGGGGACGAAGGCAGCGAGGATTCCCTGCCTGTCGGCCGGCCCGGCCGCGTAGTCGCGCGGCGACAGCCAGGTGCCTCCCGCGGTGATCCAGGTGTGCTCGAAGGCCATCTGCATGTGCGCGACGGCCGGGCCGCGCACGCGGATGTTGGTGTCGCGCCAGTGGTCGGGGCTGCGCCCGTCGCCGAGCCACTTGTCCCAGATGCACCAGCCGCCGGTCAGCGCCTCCTCGCCGTCGACGATGAGCAGCTTGCGGTGGTTGCGCATCGTCAGCGTGCGCAGCGAAGGCCAGATCAGCGGGTGGAACAGGCGCGCCTGGCAGCCGCCGGTCTTCAGCCGCGCGAGCAGCTCGGGCTTGAAGCGCCCGCGGCTGCCCACCGAGTCGATGAGGACGCGGCAGACGACGCCGGCGCGCGCGCGCTCGAACAGCGCCGCGAGCACGCGGTCGGAGGCTTTGCCGGGGCGCCAGATGTACTGGGCGAGGTGGACCGTCGAGCGCGCCCGCGCGATGAGCCGCTCCATCTCGTCGAAGACCCGCCCGTTCTCGACGAGCTCGAGGCTGTGGCCCGCCTCGAGGCCGGTGCCGACCTCCGCGCGCAGCCGCGCCGAGAAGTCGCGGGCCGCGTCGGAGAGCTCTCGGCCCAGACCCGCCGCCGGCGTCGATTCCGGATGGCTCTCTTCGCCGAACATCAAGGGCGCTACCCCTCGCCGGTTGGCCGCACAGCGAGCGTGCGCTTCGCCCGCACTTTCGCAGGGCGACCTGGAGAACGCGCGGCCGCGCGCACGAGCATCGAAACCTCCTTCCACGAAGTTAGCGACAGCCTGGGGCATTGCCGTCCGCCCTCCGCGCATCGATGCGAGCCTGCGTGGGGCCGCCGATCCGGCAGCGCCCGGTGGCAACCGCCCCGCGGCGTCCCGACCTTTGGGTTGACGGCGCGGAAGGAGGGACCCGATGGTGCGGTGGCGAGTCCTGTTCTTCTTTGCGGCGGCGGCGATGTTCGCCCGTCCGGCCGCGGCCAGGGATGAAGGCCCCGAGGTCATCTTCTCGCTGCGAGGCGGGCTCGGCGGGCTGACCGGCGACTTCGCGCCGCTGACTTCGCCGGGCTTGCAGTGGGGCGCGCAGGCGGTCGCGCTGCCGGAAGGGCTGCTCGGGGCAGAGGCGAACTACGAGGGCTCGAGCAACGGGCTGCAGGGCCTCGACGGCTCGGTCGTTCGCAACGCTCTCCAGGCGGTCGGGCGCCTCTACACCACTCCGAACCGCGAGGCCGCACCTCGCCCGTACCTCGCCGGCGGAATCGGGCTCGGGTTCTACCGCCCGACGCGCGACGCGGGCCCCTTCATCGACGACGACACGGTGGTCGAGCTGCCCTTGGCCGTTGGGCTCGAGTGGAACCAGGGCGTCTTCGTCGGCGGCGTCCGCGCGACCTTCACGCCGCTGTTCTTCGAGTCGTTCGCCAACGACCTCGCGCCGAACGCGCAAGGCGGCTACTTCGCGATCTCGGGCTCGGTCGGCGCCAGCTTCTGACTCCGGTCAGGGCCTGTGCCCGGCTGCGTCTCGCGAAGGAACGGCAGACTGGCGCAGGACCAGCGCGCGCGAGCAAGTGAAGGTCCCTCTCCCGCCCTCGCGCGCGCTGCATCAGCTCGCTCCCATCCGCTCGGAGAACCAGCTCAGGAACCTCTCCGCGTCCGCCCGCCAGGCGACCGCGTGCGGCCCGGCCGGATCGACGGCGAAGACGCTCTCGCCGCCGTCGAGGAACTCCATGCGCCCGCGCGCGACGGTGGTGAAGGAATGACCGCAGGCCTCGGCGGCGGCGAGCGGGTCGTGCGGAACGAGGCCCTGTTCGGCGTCATGGCCGATGAAACGAAGCCACTCGGCGACGAGCCGCGCGACGAGGGCCGCGGCGGGCGTCCGCGGCCGCTCGAGCAGCGCCTTCAGCCCTTCGCCGCGCCAGAGCAGCCGCTCGGTGACGCCGTTCGTGACCATCGACAGCCGGGCGAACGGCGCTGCGAGGACGAGCTGCGCGGCCCGCACGTCGCAGCGCACGTTGTGGCTGGGCGGCGCGGGATAGACCGCGCCTTTCGGCAGTCGCGGCGGCGCCGAGCACGGCGGCGCGATGCCGCCGCCCATGAGGACGACCGCGCGCACCGCGCCGGCGATCGCAGGCTCGAGCCGGAGCGCTCTCGCCAGGTTGGTCAACGGGCCCAGGCACAGCAGCGTCAGCTCCCCGGGCTCGGCGAGGATCCGCTCGACGAGGAGCTCGTCGGCCTCCTCGCCGATGCCTTCCTCGGCGAGCGGGCGCGCGAGATCGCGCTCGTCGAGCACGCCCGCGCCCTCTCTGCCCGTCAGCCAGATCGGAATAGGGCTGCCCAGCGGCTCGCGCGCCCCGGCGACCACCGGCGCCCGGCACCCGGCGGCGTCGAGCAGCCTGCGCGCGAGCCGGGCGCGCAGATCGGCCGGGCCGTAGACGGTGGTCACTCCGACCAGCTCGACCTGCGGCTCGCCGAGCAACTGCAGCAGCGCCAGCGCGTCGTCCGCGTCGCTGCCGAGATCGGTGTCTACGAGCAGCCGCAGGGGCATGGGAGCGCTTCCTCAACGCGCGCGGCCAGCGCCCGGGCGGCGCCGGCCTCCCGCCGCCGCGCAGCCTGTCGCGGGCCACCGGTCACCCCGAGCTTGTCGAGGGGCCCGAGCCTGTCGAGGGGCCCGAGCCTGCCGAGGGGCCGCGAGCTCGACGCAGGCCGAGCCCGACGAGGGGCCGACCTCGTCGAGGTGCGCTGGCGTGGCCGAAGCCGCGCCAGATTGAACGGCGCGGTCCTCCGGGTGGACTCGAGGGCGCGCTTTCAGCCTACGGCTCGCCGCGCTTCTTGCCGCTAGGCGACAGCCGCGTCGGATGGCCTTGCTTTATCCGCTCGTACTCGGCCTCTTCGCGCGGCAGGGCGGCCTTTCGGCCCTCGGGCGGAAAGACCGATTCGGCCTCGTCGCCGAGCGGCGGGCGCTTCACGTGGCCATGGCCCGGCGGCTGGTGGTGGCTGGTCGGCGGCCTGCCGGATGCTCCTCTCTGATGACGCCGCGGCTCTTCTTCTCGCCGTGCCGGGTCTCGCCTATCTGCTCGAGGTCCGGCTCGATGTCGCTCTCCTTGACGGTGAATGTCTTGCCTTCGGCCTTGGCGGCCTTGATGCGTTCCTCGAGGCTCTTCTCGGGCATGGCCTACCTCCTCGTCTGAGGTAGACACCACGCCGGGAGCCTTCCACGGCCCGCCGTGGCCGGGCGGGCAGGCGCAGGCGCATCAACGGCGGGGCGGCCGAGGCAGCGAGGCCCGGAGCGCCAGCCTTCGTGCCGGCGCGGTGGATCGTCACGCCGCCGAGGCAGCGAGACTCGGAGCGCCGGCCTTCGTGCCGGCCTTCGTGCCGGCGCCCCCGATAGATCGCTTCGAAACCGGGGGCGCGAAGAGACCCGCGCGAACGCCGAAACCTAGGTCCAGGTCTTTCGGTCCGCGGGCGCTCAGAACGGAATGTCGTCGTCGCCCGGCGGAGGCGGCTCATCGCCACCGCCCATCTCGCCACCGCCACCGCCGCCCTGCTGGCGTGCGATTTCGGCCTCGATGGCAGCGAGCAGCACCCGCTCCTTTTCATGCCAGCGCGACTTGGCCGGGTCGGCCAGCGTGCGCCGGCAGCCGTTCGCGTAGAACTCGAGGTCCTGCATGCTCGCGCCGTAGATCGGCATGCCCTTGCTGCGCCCGTAGTTGGGGAAGACCATGCCGCCGCCACTGCCGGGCGCGGGAGAGGGGGAATACGCGGGCGCCGGCCTGGCCGCCACAGGCGCGGGCGAAGCGCCAATCTGCAGCTCGCCCATCCTCAGGACGAAGCCGTCGCCGCTCTTGACCGCGGTGCCCACGCGCACATGCTCGATGCTGCCGTCGGGCCGCCGCACTGCAACCGTCACTGGATAGCCTTGCTCACTCATGGGTCGAGGGAGATCGCACGGCCGGCCGCGCAGCGTCAACGATTCGTAGGCCTTGGCGGCATGGCGGTCTGGGCCTTGGTGTCTCGGCTGCCTGGCGAGCCGCCTGCTGCCGTAGCCGCAGCGCAAAGGCGGCAAAAAGGCTGGCACTACGGGACCTTCTGTCTCTCGGCCGCTCCGTCTTGGCCCCGGCGGCGTGGCGGTCCCCCGGAAGGGCAAGCGCGAAGGCTCGCGCGTCGGCCCGGTTCGCGGTTGCCGACGTGCCCCGGCGGCTTCAAAGGTCGCGTCAGCAGTGGCCGACGATGCTCCCTTGCACGCGAAGGTCGCGTCAGCAGTGGCCGACGATGCCCCCTTGCACGTCGAAGGTCGCGTCAGCAGTGGCCGACGATGCCTCCTTGCGCGCGAAGGTCGCGTCAGCAGTGGCCGACAATGCCTCCTTGCGCGCGAAGGTCGCGTCAGCGGTGGCCGACAGTGCCACCGTGCGGGTCGAAAGCGGCATCGGACGTCGCCGACAGCGCTCGTGCGCCCGTCAAGGGGCGTCGCGTCGGGCTCCGATAGGTGGGGGCGGCCGTGCAGTGCCACCCAAATGGGGGAGCCCGGGGCGCCTCTCGGACGGTGCGGGCCTGCCCGGCATCCCCCGTTTGGGGCATGTCTTGTCGTGGTGGTCCCGGAAGTGAGCCCATTCGCCGCGGCGCCAGCACGAAGGCTGGCGCTCCGGTCTCGGTGTCGCGCCGCCCCGTTGTGATCCGGCCAGCTTGGCGGCCGCCGCAGCGCCAGCACGAAGGCTGGCGCTCCGGTCTCGGTGTCGCGCCGCCCCGTTGTGATCCGGCCAGCTTGGCGGCCGCCGCAGCGCCAGCACGAAGGCTGGCGCTCCGGTCTTGGTGTCGTGTCCGCCCCGTTGTGATCCGGCCAGCTTGGCGGCCGCCGCAGCGCCAGCACGAAGGCTGGCGCTCCGGTCTTGGTGTCGCGTCCGCCCCGTTGTGGTCCCGCCAGCCTGGCGGCCGCCGCAGCGCCAGCACGAAGGCTGGCGCTCCGGGCCGTCTTCGAAAGCCCGCCTCGTCAGAACAGCGCCCCGAACGGCGTGAGGAGCGCCAGGTGGAAGATCCACCCGCGCACCGGCACGCCCGCGCCGATGCTGAAGGGCCTGGCCCACTGGAGCCGCAGGATGAGCGGCCCGAAGCCGAAGCTGGCGCCGAGCACCGCGTCGGCGACCCGCTGGTCCAGCGCGTCGCTCCAGTCGAAGAAGATGGACCCGGCGTCCACGCCGACGAGGCCCTGCAGATAGATCGTCTCGGCGAGCACCGGCGCGAGCGGGAAGTGCAGCTCGAGCTGCCCGAGGTAGTAGCCGCTGCCGATCAGGCGGCTCGAGCCCTCGCGGAAGGCCCTCAGGTTGTAGGCGGCCGGCAGGTAGTACTGCTCGGCGAGATCGCCTCCCACGTTGGCGCCGGCGATGACCCGCTCGTGCAGGAAGAGCCGCTCGTAGCCGCGCAGCAGCGGCTGCGAGGCCCGCAGCTCGCCGGTGAGCGTCGCGAAGGGGTCCGGGCCGCCGAAGACGTAGGTGCCGGTGGCCCCCACCGACGCCGCGTAGCCGGCGTACGGCCCAGCCAGCGCGACTCGGGTCGTGTCGATCACGAAGCGGGCGCCGATCTCGAGCGCGGGGAAGACGCCGCTGTTCGCCAGCGCGAAGGGGCTCTCGGGGAAGGCGAAGTCGAAGGCGCGGATGCCCTGCGGCGCGACGAAGGCCTCGACCCGCGTGAAGCGGCCGAACGGGTACTCGGCGAAGGCCCGGGCGCCGAAGCGCTGGACGAAGTACGAGTCGAGCAGCGGATCGATGAGGCGCGGCTGCTCGACGAGTTGCAGGCCGGTGTCGAGAAAGAGCGAGATGCCCCTGCCGAAGCGGCCCGAGCGGTCGAAGTAGAAGACCTCCGCCTCGGTGAGATCGATGTCGCCGAGGATGTAGACGCTCAGCCCGATGAGCTCGCTGCGGAACATGTCGGCGAAGACGAGGTTGCCGAGGATGAGCGGGCCGCCCGAGACGAGCAGGGTCGCCGCCTCGAGCCCCAGCGTCGCGAGCGGCCGGTAGCGCTGCACGTCGCCGAGCGACGCCTGCGGCACGCGCCAGGGCTCGGGTTGCTCGGCGGCGATCGCCTCGATCGGGCTCGAGACGGGCTGCGCGCGCGGCAGGCGCACCAGCGCGGTCTGCCCGTCGATCAGCGCGAGCCCGAGAAGCCGCTCCTGGTGGTCGAGGGCAGGGCTTTGCAGCGAGGTGGGCAGGGCGCTGACGCGGACGATCTCGCCCTCCGAGGCCCGATAGGCCTGTAGTCGGCCCGATTCGCCGCTGTCGAAGAGGAAGCCCTCGTCGCCGAGCGGGAAGGGCGAGGTCGCGTCCACGCCGCTCTCGAAGCGGGTCAGCAGGACTGGCGCGTCGCCCGATAGCCGCGCGATCTCGAAGCGCGCGTCGGGCGTCGCGTCGCTCGCGAAGAACAGCGCGCCGTCGGGCGCGAAGACGAGCCCGATCTCGGCGAAGGGATCCGAGGTGACGCGCTCGATGCGCGCGCCGCGGTCGAAGGGGTCGCCGACGCGGAAGATGTCGAGGAACCCGGTCTCCCGGCTCAGGCCAGAGAAGACGACCGCGCCGGAGGTCGGGTCGATGGCCGGATAACCGCCCTCGATGAGCGCGTAGGCGTCGCTCAGGTCGAAGATCCGCTCGTCGAGCAGATCGAAGCGCACCCGGCCGTTCGACTCCTCGCGGCGATAGCGGCGCACGACGAGCGCGTCGCTCGCGCCGCGCCGGCCGATGAAGGCGAGCCGGTCCTTGCCGACGGCGGTGACGCGCCGGCCGCTCGGGTGCAGCGACTCGAGGCCGAGCCTCTGGTCCTGCGTCACGAGGCGGCGCGAGCTCGGGTCCTCGATGTCGCGCAGGTAGAGGTGGGCGACTCCGGTGTCGCGATCGACGGTGCGGTAGAAGAGCGTGCGCCCGTCGGGCGCGAGCGCGAAGGAGTCGATCTGGCCCGCGCCGAGCTCGTCGAAGACCTCGAGGCCCTCGAGGCCCTCGAAGGGCTTTTCGGGCAGCGGCTTTACCTGATCGCGCGCCCACTCGCCCCAGCGGCGGCGCAGCCCGTCGGGGCTCGCCCCGGTCACCTCGGTGAGCAGCCGCGCGAAGGCGTCGGTCGGCTCCGGAGCGGAGAAGAAGGTGAGGCTGCTGCACAGCCGCGGCGACTCGGCGAGGAGCCGCTGCACCGTCCCCTCGCCGAAGGTCTCTTCGATGAAGCGCGCCTGGGCGTGGCCGACGAGGTAGATGCGCTCGAAGGTCCCCGGGCCTTCGCTGAAGAGGTCGGGCAGCTCCTCGCGGATCAGCAGATCGGCGAGCGCGGCGCGCACCTCGGGGGTCAGATCGTCGAGCGAGATGAATTCGGCGATTCCCTCGATGAACCACAGGGGCAGAAGCTGCAGCGGGTTGCAGGCGCCCGCTTCGCGACCGGCGGCGACGACCTTCTGGATGGTGAACTGGTGCGCCAGCTCGTGGCGCATCACGTGCTCGAATCGCAGGCGCTCGCCCCAGTACGGCAGCGCCATCGTCAGGTCCTGCGTGCTGGTCACCCCGAGCACCGTCTCGGAGATGAAGAAGGCGGTCGTTGACTCGAATTCGAAGTGCGAGTTGTAGAGCAGGAAGGGGACGGTCTGGTCGGGGGCGAAGTCGAAGACCTCGGTGAAGTCGCGAAATGCCTGCTCGATGAACGGCAGGACGAGCTGCGCGATGTGGCGCTCCTCTTCGTAGAAGAAGAGCCGCACCGGCGCCGCCTCGGGCACCGGGCTGAAGTCGGTGAAGCGCCAGTTGAACTCCCACCAGCGCACCTGGTTCTGGCCGGGCAGCGACGGGAGCACCGTCTGGAGCTGGAGCGCCGGATCATCGGCGGCCGCCCGCGCCGGCGCGGGCGCGAAGGCAGGCAGTACGAAGGCGAGGAGGAGCGCAGCCGCGAGCCCGCGGGCTTGCGCGAGGTTCAGCCTCAGGTCACACCGAG
>JBMNNX010000420.1:0-4240 GCA_050942745.1 Myxococcales bacterium | reverse complement strand
GCGGGACGCGGGCGCGCTCGGCGGCGACCACCGTGAGGCCGTTGCCGAGGATTCGCTCGCGACGCGGCGGGAGGGTGAACGGAGAGAGGGTGAGCTCAGGGGCAGCGCTCTCAATCATGGGCGCCTCCGGCAAGCGCGAGATCGGGGACGAGGGTGGCGACGCTGCGCCGCTCGCGCCGCAGCACCTCGGCCGCGACCCGGCGCACGTCGTCGTTGCGCACCTCGGCATAAAGGCGCAGGAGATCGAGCGCGCGCCGCCAGTCGCCGAGCAGCAGCTCGTTGGCCCCGAGCGCGTGGGCACGCCCGTTGTTCGAGGCGATCTCGCGAAGCAGGTGCGAGCGGAGCAGCCCCTTCGCGCGCCGCAGCTCGGTCTCGGTCAGCCCCTTGTCCACGACGCGCTCGAGCTCCTCGTCGATGGCTCGGAGCGCGCGCTCGGCCTTTACGCCCGGGTTGAGCTCGGCGAGCAGGGAGAAGAGACCGGGATCGACGTGCCAGGTGAAGTCGACGAAGATGTTGGCGGCGAGCAGCCTCTCGTAGACCAGGCTGCGCACGAGCCGGCCGCCGTGGCCGGCCGAGAGCGCGTACTGCAGCACGTCGAGGACCGGGGCGTCGGCGCTGGTTCCCGCCGGGGCCTTATAGCCGATGGCCAGCGCCTGCGCGTGGGCGGGGAAGCGCACCTCGGCGCGCCGCTCGCCGCGCTGCGGTGGCTCGGTCGACGCGGCCGCGGGCACCGGCGGCCCGCTCGGAATGTCCGCGTAGGAGCGCTCGATGAGCTCGAGCGCCTTGCCGGAATCGAAGTCGCCGACGACCCAGAGCGTGGCGTTGTTCGGCGCGTAGTAGGTGCGGAAGAACTCGAGGCAGTCCTCGCGGCTGATGGCCGCGATGTCCTCCATCCAGCCGATGATCGGCCAGCCGTAGGGATGGGCCTGGAAGGCGAGCGCCTGCAAATTCTCGTCGAGCAGGCCCAGCACCGAGTTCTCGACCGCGTAGCGGCGCTCTTCCTTGACTACCTCGCGCTCGCTCGCCAGCGCCTCGGGGGCGAGCGCCAGCGAGCGCATGCGGTCGCTCTCGAGATCGACGACGAGCTCGAGCGCCTCGGCGGCGAAGTCCTCGAAGTAGGCGGTCATGTCGTGCGAGGTGAACGCGTTCGAGTGACCGCCGTTGCTCTCGAGGACGCGATCGAACTCCTTCGGCCCGTACTTGGCCGCCCCGTTGAACATCATGTGCTCGAGCAGGTGCGCGATGCCGGTGCGGCCCGGGCGCTCGTTGCGCGAGCCGACCTTGAAGAAGGTGTAGTACGAGATCGCCGGCACCGACCGGTCCTCCAGAAGGCGCAACGTCAGGCCGTTGCCGAGCCTGTGCTCCTTCACGCCGAAGAGCCGCGGGTCCAACGGGCGCGGCTCGGCGAGCTCGAGGCCGAGCACCCTCGGCTTCTTCTGGGACCTTCTCGACGGGTTGCGAGCCTTGTTCTGTGACGGCATGAGCGTTTCCCGGGAGGGGGTGGGCAAAAGGCGTCAACGTACGGGTAGCCCGGCCCTCGAGCAAGCGCTCGTGCGCGCGGGCGAGATCGGGGAGGGCCGCCGCGGCGCTCAGGGACTTGTGGGCGCGTGCTCGTCGAGGAACGAGAGCAGCCGCGGCCAGAGCTCCTCGTCGGCGCGCTCGCCGATGATCAAGTCGACGTGCCCGTAGTCGTGGCGAAACCCGTTCTCCTCGCCGGCGATGAAGAACCGCTTGGGCCCGCCGAGGTAGTCGTAGCCCGCCTTGGCGGCCGCGCGCGCGATCGTGAGCCGCCGCAGCTCCCCAAGCTCGTGGGCAGGGACCGAGCGGTCGGAGGCAAGCATGATCTCGAACCAGGTGCGCCCGTAGAACAGCGGCCGCTGCAGGAGCTCCGAGAGGTCGATCCACGGCCCGGCCTCCTCCAGCCGCCCGAGCATGCGGCCGATCGGCTCGTTGGGGACGTCGAGCGTGATCGCCGCCTGCAGGCCGATGACCCCGGCGACCTTCTCCGGGTGGCGGCCGGCGAGCACGAAGGCGATGGTGCCGCCGAGCCCGAGCCCGCCGAGGAAGATGCGCTCGCGCCCGGAGGTAGCCTGGGCGAAGGCTGCCTCCCCGTCGCCTTCGACGAGCGCCTCAAAACCGAAACCGCCGAGCGGGACCTCGGAGGCGCCCGCCCCTCGGTATTCGACGACGAAGACCTCGAAGCCGCGGCGCATCAAGAAAGGCGCAAGCCCGCGGCCGTACACGTCGAAGACGCGGTGGGTCATTCCGACATCGGGGAACAGGAGCAACCTGCCCCGGCTCGCCTGCTGGCCGCCGTCCGGCACGTACTTGTAGAGCGCGACGCGCGTATCGTCGCGCGTGCGAAGACCCGCGCGGTACTTGCCAGGGCGCCAGATTCCCTCGGCGCGGGCCGAAGGCACGAGAAGCAGTGCGAGAACGAGGACAAAGCAGGAGCTGAGGCGCGGCATCGGCGAGCATCAGAACTCGAAACGCGTCTCCTGTCACCACGCGGCCGGCTCGGCAGAGCCGGACGCTTCGACGCCGCGCGTTTCCGGGGCGGCGGGAGACGGCTCCTCGGGGCGAACACAGGGTGGCGATCTCTTGGTCTCCCAAGCTATCCTGTGTCGTTCTCGAGAAATGGTTGGCCGCTCGACCCCGGGAGTTGTCATGCGTTTGCGCGAGTACTCTCTGCTCTCTCTGGTGCTCCTCTCCGCCGCGCTCGTCGCCGGCTGCGAAGAGAAGGAGATCTTTCGCCCAGCAGCGGGCATCCCCGTCATCGAAGAGTATGGGCCCAACGGCGAGGTGAGCCTCGTCACCGAGACAATGGTCGACTTCGGCCCGGTCCTCGTCGGCAGCCGTCTCGAGCGGAAGGTCGTGCTGCGCAACGACGGCCGCGGCAGCTTCCGGGTCGAGACCGTCACCGAGGGCGAGGGCTTCGACAGCGCCTTCCGCTACCAGTTCGAGCCCTTCACCCTGGCAGTCGGCGACCGCAAGGAGCTCGCCTTCTACTTCGAGCCCTCGGGCGATGAAGGCGATAGGGCGAGCACCTTGACGCTCAACGTCATCGACGGCAGCGCCGACGCGCTGGTGATCGAGCTCAAGGGCCGCGCGGTCAAGGGCGGCTGCGCCGTCGAGCCGAACGAGAAGCTCGACTTCGGGTCGGTCGCCCTGCAGACCTCCTTCACGAAGCAGGTCAAGATCTCCAACTCCTCGGATCTCGACTGGAAGGTGACCATCGACAACATCTCCAGCGAGCTCGACGCCGACGCCTTCAGGTTCTCCGGCTTCGAGGCTGGCGAGTACACCGTGCCGGCGCACGGCGAGCTCATCATCCCCATCGAGTTCAAGCCGCTCCACAACGGCGAGCACAGCGCGTTCTTGCCGATCCCCGCTCCGGCCATGTGCCAGCCGAACATCCTGCAGCTCACCGGCAAGGGCGTCGATCAGGTGCTCGAGTGCGAGCCGAAGGTGCTCGCGGTCGATCCCCAGTCCGGCGCCGAGCGCTGGCTGTGCCGACTCGACTTCGGCTTCGTCAACCCGAACTCGAAGGCAGTCTCGCAAGCGCTCTTCCGCAACCTGGGCAACCAGGACATCACCGTCACCGGCCTCGAGCTGTCGCAGCCCCCGGGCAAGGGCGAGCCCTTCGCCCTCGAGACCACGGAGACCAGCTTCGTCGTGCCGGCCGGCGGCGGCGAGACCCCTATCCCGCTCTCCTTCCTGCCTACGCTGCTCGGCCTGCAGACCGGCCGGCTCTACTACCTGACCGACGACGCCAAGCTCGCCGAGGGAACCATCGATCTGATGGGCACCGGCGGAGGCCCGGACATCGAGGTCCAGCCCGCGCGTGTCGACTTCGGCCGGGTCGCGGTCGACACCTTCCAGCGCCGGCGCATCACCATCGCCAACGTCGGCACCGACGTCGGCGGCACCACCGAGGACAACCTGAAGCTGGCGACCAAGAACGGCGAGCAGTGGGAGGAGAAGCGCGCCGAGCTGGTCACCGACTTCCCCGACGAGTTCTCGCTCGAGTGGCCGCCCCAGGGCTATCTGCCCCAGGGGATCGCGGCCGGTCAGAACGTCGATCTGCGCATCAAGTTCGCGCCCACCTCGCCTGGCATCAAGGAGGCGACGGTGCGCATCTTCTCGAACGATCCGGACGAGCCGACCGTCGAGGTGACCGTGGTCGGCGGCGCCGAGGTGCTGCCTCCGTGCGACTACGAGGTCGTTCCCTCGCAGCTCG
>JBMNNX010000419.1:0-4241 GCA_050942745.1 Myxococcales bacterium | reverse complement strand
GAAGATGATCCCCTCGCTGCTCGTCATCGACGAGGTCTCGATGCTCTCGCTCGCCTCGCTCGTCGACTTGTGCAAGGTGGCGAAGCACACGGGAATGAAGATCCTCATCGTGGGAGACGCGGCCCAGCTCCCGCCCGTCAAGCAGAAAGCGATCCCCTTCGACAAGATCCAGCACCGGGCGACCCTGCGCGAAATCGTGCGCCAGGCCGAGGGTAGCGCCATCGTCAAGGTCGCCTGGGCCGTGCGCGACGGGCGCCCGTGGTCGGACATCGAGGGCACGGGCCTGTCGCGGGTGGTGAAGCCCGCAGCGGCCTTCCTCGAGGCGCTCGAGACCCCGGGCGAGCGGCTCGAGGAGGAGCGCGAGGTCTTCATCAGCTACCGCAACGCACGGGTGAACGCCGTCTGCGAGGCCGCCTGCCAGAAGCTCTACGGGCACGGCAGGCTTGCGTTCGCCCCGGGCGAGCTCGTGCTCTCGGAGTCGAGCCTCTACCGCGACCGCGAGCTCATTGTCGCGAACCAGGACGAGCTGATCGTCGAGTCCTTCGACGAGGCCGCACGCGACCCGGTCCTCGGGGTGCCCGTGCGCCTGCGCCGGCGCGGTGGCGGGCTCGTCGTCACGCACTACCTCGCGCCCGAGGAGCGCGAGAACGCGGCCCACCCGTACAACCGCGAGCTGGAGGCGCGGAAGGCCGAGGCCCTCAAGTACCAGGAAGCATTCAGGGAAGCGCGCGGGCCGGGGCGGGCATTCGTAGACCGGCAGCGCAAGGAGGCGTGGAAGGCGTTCTTCGCCTGGCGCGACACGACGCTCATCTCCTTCCGGCACCCGTTCGCCATCACGAGCCATAAAAGTCAGGGCTCGACCTACCGTGCAGTTTTTGCCGATGTACCCGATCTTGCACGGTTTTCCCCTCATGGACTCTATGTCGCCGTGACCCGGCCGAGGGACTTGCTCGTCGTGCCTGCTTGACAGGCGGCCGAGCGGGGGAGTATACGGTTTATACACCGTACACAAACTAAGGAGCCCAGATGATACCTCGCCCCCTGCTCAACGCCGAAGCCCTGACCCGCGCGGACGACGAGATGGCGTTCTCCTGCACCTGCAACGGCGACCCCTGCCCGCTGTGCGGCGTCGCCGAAGCCTCCCCCTACTGCTCCCTGCACAACGGCGAGTACCTCATGCGCGCCATCGAGGAGCGCACCGGGGAGGTGAAAGATGAAGAGATCGAGGCGCGGGCGAGCGAGCTGCTCGACGAGATGGAGCTCGACGATCTGCTCGCGGATCGCAGCTTCAACGACCTGATGGGGTACCTCACCAGGGAGTACCCTGAGTCGCTGCGCGAGTGGATCAATGAGCACGTCGAGGTCGGCATGGAGAAGCTCGGGCAGAATGACTTCTCCCCGTACATCCGCGAAGTGAGGGGGCTCTAGATGGCAACCCTCATCCAGGGCTACTGCCCAATCCCGCAACCGACCACCGAGCAGATCGAGCAGGCCACGGCGCCTGTGCGCACCCAGGCCGACCGGCCGAAGACGGTCACGGTCGTGCTCGTCACCGAGGCCGAGCTGAAGGCGTTCATCAGCTCGCTGGGCAGGAGGGGGCGATGAATGAGGCGGAACGTGCCCGAAAGCCACCAACACGGCGCCGAGGCGTCTACATGTCGCAGATCGTGCGCGACGGGCGCCTGAGCGCGGCCGACCGCCTACGCGCCCTCAGGCGCGGGGTCTGCCCCGACTGCGGCCGGCCGCTCAAGGTGCTCGAGCGCCCCGACCCGAAGCTGCTCATCGCCGGGTGCCGGCACTGCGATATCAAGCGCGAGGCAAAGCGCGGCGGGACACTGTTCCGCATGCTGACGGCCAACTGAAATCAGACACGCCCCCTTGACCGCAGAGCAGGCGAGGGGGCTTCCTTTTACTCTGAACCAGGAGATGTCGGATGCCCTACATCGACACGGCGCGGGTGCGCCTCTTCCACGCGGACTGCCGCGAGGCGCTGCGGCAAATGGAGCCTGAGAGCATCGACTCGTGCGTCACCGATCCGCCCTACGAGCTCGGCTTCATGGGCAAGGGCTGGGATAAGGCGGGCGTCGCCTTCGACCCCGCAACCTGGGCCGAGGTGCTTCGCGTCCTCAAACCCGGCGCGCACCTTCTCGCCTTCGGCGGCACGCGCACCTATCACCGGATGGCGTGCGCCATCGAGGACTCTGGCTTCGAGATCCGCGACTCGCTGCACTGGGTGTACGGCACAGGATTTCCGAAAAGCTTGGATGTGTCGAAGGCGATCGATGCGGCGGCTGGGGCGGAGCGGGAGGTGATCGGAAAGTCGAATAGCGGGATAGCAGGCGGGACGGGGAAGCACGCGGGAATGGATGCGGCATATGGGTTCGGCCGGGAATTCAACATCACCGTCCCGGCCACCGAAACTGCCCGCCAGTGGCAAGGCTGGGGCACCGCCCTCAAGCCCGCGCACGAGCCCATCGTCCTTGCCCGCAAGCCGCTCGTCGGCACGGTCGCTGCGAACGTCCTCGCGCACGGGACGGGCGGGTTGAATGTGGATGGGTGTCGGATTGCCACGCCTGACGGCAAGCCGGCCTACGAATACCGAAACGGCCCTGGCGGGAACACGTTCTCCGTTGGTGCCGCCCCCGATGGAACCCGCTCCGCTCCAGTGACCGGTCACGCTTCCGGCCGCTTCCCCGCCAACGTCCTCTTCTCGCATCTGCCCGACTGCGGCGACGAGTGCGCGCCGGGGTGCGCGGTTGCGGAGCTGGACAGGCAGAGTAGGGTGAGCAGATCGCCCGCCGGCATGATCACGCAAGGCGGCGACCGCTTCAGCGTCGGCAGCGAGAAGAAAACGCGCGGCACCAAGTTCCAAGGGCATGGCGACTCCGGCGGCGCCTCTCGCTTCTTCTACGTCGCCAAGCCCTCCCGCGCCGAGCGTGACGCGGGCTGCGAGCACCTCCCGGCGCGCACCGGATGTGAGGCGCGCAACATTCACCCGACCGTCAAGCCGATTGATCTGATGCGCTACCTCGTGCGGCTCGTGACGCCGCCCGGCGGACTCGTGCTCGACCCGTTCGTGGGCAGCGGCACGACCGGGTGTGCGGCGCTGCTCGAGGGCGCGCGGTTCGTCGGCTGCGAGCTCGACGAGAAGGGCGAGTACCTGCCGATCATCGAGGCCAGGCTGCGGCATTGGGCGCCCGAAGCCTTCGCCGAGCCCGCCGACACCGCCGACATCTCCGATCTGCTGTAGTCCCACCCCAACACGCCGAGGGACCTGATGAAAATCCCAAGTATGCTCAAGGAGTTACCCAACTGGATCGCCTGGGGGCCCGACCCCGACAGCGGCCGGCCGAAGTGCCCGCTGAAGCTGCGCGACAAGACGCGGCGCGCGAGCACGCGCAAGCCCGAGACCTGGTGCGACTGGAAGGTCGCGCAGGCTTTCCTCAAGAAGTACGGGGGTTTGGGTGGCTGGGGCGTCGGCTTCGTCTTCACGCGGGCGGCCGGGCTCGTCTACGTCGACATCGACGACGCGCTCAACCGCGATGGCGAGCTGCGCTCGTGGGCCGAGCCCTTCGTGCGGCCGTTCGCGGGCGTGGCATACATGGAGAAGTCGCCCTCGGGGCGCGGCCTGCACATCATCGCCCGCGGCTCGCTGCCCGGGGGCGCCGCCGGGGGCAAGGCCAGCTTCCCCGAGGCGGCGACCGGCATGGTGGGGGCCTCGGGCAAGCCCCGCATCCCCGAAGTCGCCATGTTCACCGAAGGCAAATACACGACCATCACCGGCGATGTTTGGGCGGGGCAGGAGACGCTCGGGAGCGCCGAGGATGGCACGCGGGCGGCGGCCGAGGTGTGGGCTGCGGCGGGGATCGACGCCAGCCGGTATGACGTGGCGGCGGGCCCGGCGCCGAAGGATGAGGATCTGCCCGTCGTAAGAAGCGCCAGGGTGCCTGCTGCGGCCCGCAAGGAGCTCGCCACGTGCGAAGAGGCGTCCGAGGCGCCCGATCGCTCTGTGGCCCGTTTCCGGGTGTTCTGCGACCTGTTCCGCGCCGGGCTCGAGGCCGAGGAGGTCTACGCGGTCGTGCGCGGGGCGCCCGAGTGGTGGGAGGTAAGCGGCGCGAAGGAGAAGGGGCGGCATCAGGTTTGGGCCGACGTGCTGCGCGCCGGGGCGAAGGTCGAGACCGCGGCCAAGGAGTTCGCACGCGAGGAGGCCGAGGAGAAGGTGGCCGAGGCGCACGCGGCGG
>JBMNNX010000088.1:0-22565 GCA_050942745.1 Myxococcales bacterium | reverse complement strand
CGTTCGAGCGCTGGGCCAGGCTCGGCGAGCTCGAGCAGCTCGAGGTGCTCTTCGTCATCGCGTCGGGAAGGCGCCCGCAGTCGCTGTTCGGCCACGTGCTCCTGCGTCCGGTCTACAGGCCCGGACGGTTCGTGCGCGGCCCGGGCTTCGAGACGATGGTCGAGATCGCGGCGATCACCGACGGCCCCATCGCCGGCCCCGGCCAGATCGCCCGCGGCATCTTCGGTGGGTACACGACGACGGTGAGCACGCTCGCGGCCTCTGATCTCGAGCGCGAGGCGCTCCACCTCGAGCAGCGCAGCATCCGTCGGTTCCGCCTGAACCTGAGCCCCGAGGAGCAGCGCCGGACCCTGGAGCGGGTCTGGGAGCTCGAGCGGCGCGGCTACTTCGACTACCGCTTCTTCACCGAAAACTGCGCCAGCGTGCTCGTCTTCCTGCTCGAGGCGGCGCTGCCGGAGACGGTGGAGATAGAGGTCCCGGGGCCGTTGCTGGTCGCGCCGACGACGATGCTCGACGGGCTGGCAGACGCGAAGGTCGCCTCCGTGGCCACGGGCGAAACGACGCCTTTGCTCTCGTACGTGCCCATGGACCTCGAGTCGTCGCGGGACCTGGCGGTCCGCTCCGAGCGCAGGAGAGGTGAGCTGGAGGCTCGCCTCCTCGCGGCGGCGGCCGGCGAGACGAGGGACGAGCTTCGGGGCGCGTTCGAGCGTGCGCGCTCACGACAGCCATCGACACGGAAGCAGGCCTGGGAGCAGCTCGCGCCCCTGACCGAACGGCTCGTCGGGTCGGCGCCGGCGTTCGGCGAGCTCTACGACTGGTGGGCGCTCACCGTTCGCATCGAGCGCTATGCGTGGGACCTCGCCGACGCCGCGCTGCTCGATCTCGAGACCAAGTCCATCCTTCCCGACGCCCTGCCGCCCATCGACGTCGGGGCGGAGGTAGAAGCGCGTCAGCGGTTGTTCGAGCGGGAGTCGAAGCTCACGCACGCTCGGATGATCCTCGATCGCCACGAGGAGCTTGCGGCCCGGCTGCGCGACGCGCCCCGGCGCGAGCCGAGGCCCGCGGAGCTGGAAGAGAGAGCGCGCGCCGAGGCGACGATGGCCGGCTTCGAGCGGCTGACCGAGCTGCACGGAGCGCTGGTGGCCGGCGTCTTCGCCGATCGCGATCCGCACGCCTGGCTCGAACAAGACAGCGCGGCGCTTCGCGCTTCGCTCGAAGAGGCGAGCGCTGATTCGCTCGGACCCTCTGGGGCGTGGCGAGCCGCCGCGGGGGCGGGCGCACGCGCGAGCGCGGACGGGAGCGTCGTTCCGGTGGTCACCCTCTGGAGCGCAGCGCTCTCGGAGCGGCTGGGCGATCAGCGCCTGCGAGGCATCCGCGCGAGCGCCGAGCTGCGGATTCTCGAGGCCGAGGTGGAGCTGCGACCGGTCCTCGGCGTCCCAGTGCTCGTGCGCAGCCGGGTGACGCCGGTCGCCTATCGCTCGCTGCTGCGCGACCCGCCGATGTTCCGCGAGGGCCTGTTCGAGTCCTTCGGGTGGGGCTTCGGCGCGCTCGTCGAGCACAGGCCGGCGGCCGGGCGCGCGCGCCGGGCCATGCTGCACGGCGAGGTGCTCGTCGCGCTGCACGAACAGAAGAGGCACCGCGGATTCACCGCCCTCGGGGTCGGAGGCGCTGCGCTCCTCGATCTACCCGAGGCCTCGGTGGTGCCCGGCGCGGGGCCGCGGGTGACGCTCTCGCATCGCAGCTCACCGTTCGGCCATTCGGCCAATGCGCTGCGTGTCGAGGCCGACTACCTGCCCGCCGTCCTGCTCGACCACGGAGCCAGGCTCGACCATCAGGCCCAGGTCTCCGTCGGGCTGGACCTTCTCTTCGGGCCGCCAGACGGCTTCGCGGTGATGGTGCAGCCTCGCTTCCGATACGAGTACGACAAGGCGCCGGACAAGCCCGGGAGAGCCTCCCTCACGGCATTGGTGGCCCTGGAGATCCTCTGATCGAGGCTGCGCTGCGGCCGAGCGAATCGGGAACACGACTGTAGTCGCCGGCCGCCAAGGCTCACGGATCCTCTTGCCGCTTTTCGCCGTCCACCCGCGCCGGCGGATCACCCTCGCCCCGAAAGACACGGTCCGTCATCACGGCGCGCGCTCGCCTGCGCCTGCAGAAGCAAGCCGAGCGTGCGCGCGCGCCGCGGCGTTGAAGTCCGTTCGGCGGCCGGCGTGGCCTCAATAGACGAGCAGCCCGAGCAAAGCAGCTCGGGCTGCCGGTCGCTCTCGGCTGGCGCGGTCTGGCTACTCCTTCAGAGCGCGCAGCTTGTCGCCGAAGACCTCTCCAAAGCTGGTGCGGGCGTCGCCTTGGTCGGCCGGCAGGCTGTACTCCTCGTCGGCCTCGCTGAGGGCCTTCACCGACAAGGAGACCTTGCGGTCGCGCTTGTTGACGTCGATCACCCTGACCTCGATCTCGTCGCCGACCTTGACCACGCTCGCGACGCTCTCGACGCGCTCCTCGCTGAGCTGGCTGATGTGAACCAAGCCTTCGATGCCCGGCTCGATCTCGACGAAGGCGCCAAAGTCGGCGATGCGCGTCACCTTGCCCTTGAACCGGCTGCCGACGGGGTGGGCCTCCAGCGCGGTGAGCCAGGGATCGGGCGTAAGCTGCTTGATGCTCAGGCCCAGCCGCTCGTGCTCCACGTCGATCTGGAGGACGACGGCCTCGACCTCGTCGCCGACTTTGTAGTGCTCGCCAGGGTTCTTGACGACTCCGGTCCAGCTCATCTCGCTCACGTGGACCAGACCGTCGATGCCGTCCTCGACCTCGACGAAAATGCCGAAGTCGGTCACCCCGCGCACCTTGCGCGTGATCTTGGTGCCGACCGGGTACTTCTCCTGCAGGCTCTCCCACGGGTTCGGCTGAAGCTGGCGCATGCCCAGCCCTATCCGCCGCGCCTTGGGATCGACCTCGAGCACCACGGCTTCGACCGTCTGGCCGCGCTTGAGCACGTCGGAGGGGCGCTTGACGCGCTTCCAGGCGATCTCGGAGACGTGCACCAGGCCGTCGATGCCGGGCTCGAGCTCGACGAAGGCGCCGTACTCGGCGAAGCCGACGACCTTGCCGCTCACCTTGGAGCCACGCGAGTACTTCTCCGCCGCGCTCGCCCAGGGATCCTCCTGAAGCTGCTTGAGGCCGAGGCTCACCCTGCCGTTGGAGGCGTCGACCTTGAGCACCTTGACGGTGAGCTCCTGGCCGACCTTGAGGAGCTCGCGCGGGTGCCCGATGCGTCCCCAGCTCATCTCGGTGATGTGGAGCAAACCGTCCAGACCGCCGAGGTCGACGAAGGCGCCGTAGTCCTCGATGGAGCGCACCACGCCGGGGAGCACCGCCCCCTCGGTCAGCTTCTCGAGCGTCGCCTGCTTGCGCGCCGCCTGCTCCTTCTCGAGGATGGCGCGGCGCGAGAGGACGACGTTGCCGCGCCGCTTGTCGAACTCGGTCAGCGTGAAGTCGAACCGCTGGCCGAGCAACGCGTCCGGATTGCCGACGCGCTGGATGTCGGCCTGCGAGCTGGGCAGGAAGGCGCGCATGCCGACGTCGACCGCGTAGCCGCCGGGGATCCGCGCGACGACGGTGCCCGAGAGCTGCCCGCCCTTGCCGCAGCCGGCCACCGCGTCCCAGGCCCGCAGCTTCTCGGCCTTCTCCTTGGAGAGGACGATCTGCTCGGGCTTCTCACCGAGAGCCTCGACGAGCACCTCGAAGGAGTCGCCCACCTTGACCGCGGGCTTGCCCTCGACCGTCTCGAACTCGGCGAACGGGACCTTGCCCTCGGCCGTCCAGCCGAACGAGACGACGGCCGCGCTGTCGGCAAGGCGCACGACGGTCGCCTGGGCGATCGAGTACTCCTGCGGCTGCGCGGAGCTCGCCGCATCGGTGGACGCAGCCTCTTCGGCGACGGTCTCGAGGTTGGGAATGGTTTCAGTGCTGTTCTGCGGATTGCTTTCCATGTCGGATGACCCCAGGTAACTCGCTTCTCCCAAACGAATGGGGTGCCGAAGATACACCAGCAAACACGACCGTGCTCCTCGGCCCCGGTTTTTCGCCCTCAGGGCGCGCTCGCTCTCGCCCGCTAGGCCGGTTCCTCTTCAGCATCTGACGCGAAGCGCGCGCTCCTCGAAGGGCCCAGCGGTGGATCGAGATAACAGCCGAGGCTTCGGATAGCGCTCCGAACATCGATGCCCGGCCGCCGCCATCGCCGCACGAAGCCGTCGGGCGCCACGCCTTCTATCGGCGCCGGGGCGAGTTGGCGAGGGCCGACGCGCCTTCCGGGCTGGCAAGCAGGCATCCGGCGGGCGCCCGGTTCGATGCCTCGGAACGAAGCCGCGGCGCTTGCTCTCCGGGCGTGACTCGAGCTGCCGGCCAGGCGGTCGAACACACTCGCCTCTTCGGCATTGAGCTTCTGGAGCCGCGGCACACCAAGCCCACCCAGCGCCGCATACGAGCCAGCCGGAGCGGCAAGCAGCGAGTGCAGGCCCGCTATGCCTCATCGCGCCCGTAGTGACCTAGGCCGAAGGGGCTACGCTCCGCGGATCTGCGGAGTGGCGGACTGGCAGAGCAACCCGATGCCTCCTCCTTCGGCCGGCGCGCTCCCCTCAACCTCCGCTCATCAGGTGGATGACCTGCACGTCTGCACCGTCGGGGACCACGTGCGTCTCGTAGCGGTCTCGCCCGACGAGCTCGCCGTCGACCTTCACGACGATGAGCGGGAAGAGGAAGCTCTTCGCCTTCAAGACGTCGCGCACCGTCATGCCGGGCCTGTGCTCGATGCTCTCTCCATTCACCGTGATCATCGGTCAACCTTTCGCCTGGTCCGCTCGCGCCACCGCGGAGAGGGCGCCCGTTCGGCTCAACGTCGCTTGCCACTCGAGGGCCAAACCTGTCGCGCCGGGCACCTCGTCGCCCGGCGCGAGCTTCGTTGCCGAGGCGCGTTGAGGCGCGCCTGCCCGCATCGTCCTTCACGCTCGCTCGAAGGCCCGCGGCGCGGCGCTCGGACAGCAGCGCCGGCTTCGGGAATCGAAGCCGGCGCGGGGTCGATGCGACGAACGCCTGGCCGCTGAAGCGAGAGAGCGCCGCCCTCCGAATCGCCTATTCGAAGTGCGTAGCCTTCGCGAGCAGCGGCTCGACGACCTCGAGCACCTCGGGGAAATCGATCTTGAACTTCTTGATCGTCTCCATCGTGGGCACGCCTTCCTTCGTCCAGCCGCGGCGCTTGTACACCGCGTCGACCAGCTTCTGGTACTGGTCCTCGCGGTGCTTGCGCAACAGGCGCATCTTCTCCTCGAGCGCCTTGCCCTCGGGGTCGATGCCCACCTTCTGCTCGAGCTGCTTGTCGTAGCGCTCGGCGCGCGACTCGTACTCCTCGCGCGTCACCGGCCCGACGGCGCGGTAGGGCGGCAGGTCGTCCTGACGGCGCCCCTTGCCCATGCGGATGTTGAAGATGCGCTGGAAGTTGTAGACCGCCTCGGACATCAGGATGAGGCCTTCCTTCGTCAGCTCCTTGCCGGTGACGGCCGCGTAGATGTCGCAGTAATTCTGCACGTGCTCGGGGACCTTGGCTGGCTCGTCGGTCTGGGCGTTGTCGGCCGGCTCGATGTCGTTCCACGGCAGCTTGCAGAGGCCGTTGAGCCCGAACCAAGTGCGGAAGAGCGGGAAGTAGTGCAGCGCCTCGGCTTTGTCCTCGAAGGTCGGGATGTGGTTGTTCACCATGTCCATGAAGATGAGCCAGGCCTCATCGTGCTGCGGGCCCTTGTTGGCGAGGGCGAAGCCGCCTTGCTGCGCCAGAGACTCCTTGGACAGGTACTGCGAGACCTCGAGGCCCTTGATCTCCATGCCGATGTCGTTGAGCAGCTCCGGGTCGCCCCAGCCCTTCTCGGCGAAGAGCTTCTTCATGCGCGCGACGCCCTGGCCGGCGATGAGGCCGAAGCCTTCGCCGCGAGCCATCTGGTGCATCATCTCCATCTGCGCCTCGGCGTTGCCGAAGTTGAGCTCGAGGCCGCCGGTGCGCTCCTTGTTGAGGATGCCGCGCTCGTAGCACTCCATCACGAAGGCGCAGATGGTGCCGAAGCTGATGGTGTCGATGCCGTAGACGTCGCAGTAGAAGTTCGCCTCGAGGATCCAGTCCTTGTCGAAGATGCCGCAGTTGGAGCCGAGGCCAGCGGCGTTCTCGTACTCGGGTCCGTCGACGGTGTTCACGTGGCCCTTGTACGGCCCGGTGAGGACCTTGAACTCGTCGGCGCCCTTGCAACACGACAGCGAGCAGCCGTACCAGCAGCCGTCGGGGATGCCGATGGTGAAGCGCTTCTCCCATTCATACGAGGCGATCTTCGGCGTCTCGGGGTGCTTGCCGTACTGGAAGTTGTGAACCGGCAACAGGTCGTAGGCATCCATGATCTCGACAAGGTGCGCGGTGCCCTGCGTGTGCATGTGGCACTGCTTCGCGTCGCCGTCGCGGATCTCTTTGTGGAGCTTGATGCCGGTGTTCGCCACGCGGTCGAGGTCTGCCGGGTTGTTCGAGTCGGCGCGCGCGCGCGGGCCGCGCACGACGATCGCCTTGATCCGCTTGTCGCGGAAGACCCTGCCGGTGCCGCCGCGGCCGGCCTGCTTGAGGCGGGCGGCCTTGCGGCGTACGTCGTACCAGGAGAAGTTCAGGCAGCCGATGAAGGTGTGATCGGCAGCCGTGCCGGCCGAGATCACCGAGACGTTCTGGAGGTCCTTCTCGTCCTTGGCGTACTCGTGGGTGAAGACCTCGGCGGCGATGTGGCTGTCGAGCGCCTCCTCCGGCGCCTCCTCGATCTGGACCTTCCCCTCGACCCCGTCGATGAAGATGACCACGTCCTTTTCGGCCTTGCCCTGGATCTCAAGCGCGTCGAAGCCGCTGAACTTGAGCAGTGGGCCGAAGAAGCCGCCGACGTTGCTGTCGATGGGGATGTCGGTCAGCGGCGAGAGCGTGACGACGATGGACTTGCCCGAGCCCGGATACTGCGTGTTACCAGCGAGCGGTCCCGGGCTGATGATCAGCTCGTTCTCCGGGTCGTTCCACCTGGTCGTCGGCTTGACCGCCCGCCAGAGCTGCCAGAGGCCGAAGCCACGGCCGCCGATGAAGATGTCCTTCATCTGCTGGGTGACCGGCCTCTCGCTGACGGTCTGGTCGCTCAGGTTGATGTAGAGGGTGCGGTCGTTGTAGCCGCGCTGCGGCAGGCTGGGCGTGAAGGAGACCTCCTTGAGGACCTTGTGCGCCAGCTTCATCCGCGCGACTTCCTCGACCTTCGCGTAGCAAGTGCGGTTCGTGTAGTCGTAGGTCATGGTCTCGGCTCCGTGTGCTTGGGCGCGTCCGGGATCAGGCCGCGAGGTTTTCGTCGTCTACCTGCTCGAGCGAGAGCGCGCCGTTCGGGCACGCATCGACGCACTTACCGCAGGAGATGCACTTGAAGGGCACGGTCCCCTTCGAGACGCGGAACATCGCGCCCTTGGTGCAGAAGCCGATGCACATGAAGCAGCCGGTGCAAAGGTCCTTCTTCAGCATCACCGTGCCGTTCTTGGCGCGGTAGAGCGCCTGCGTCGGGCAGACGGCAATGCACTCGCCGCATTGGTCACAAAGGGTGGCCACCAACTTCCCGTTCTCGCGCGTCACCACGATCGCCGAGTGGGCGACATCGTCGCTCTTGAAGACCGCCCTCGCGCATTCGGCCATGCAGGCCTGCGTGCCCTCGCACTTCTCCAGGTCGATTTTGAGGACTTTCATGTTTTCTCTCGCGAAATCAGGGGGTTGCCGAATGGAATACGGAATCGTGCCCGAACGGGCATAGGTGGTCAAGCCAGGCCGCTCGGCGCTCGATCAGGAAGTCCGTGCAGGAGGACCGCGCGCCGTTCCAGAAACCTCGGGGAACGGCGCCGCCCAGGCTCCATTCCCGAAGGTAAGTGGAGCAAGCCCCGCGCCCTGCCTCTCGCTCGGGCGCCGACTGGGCGTCGAGGCTATGCAAGGAGGCGGTGCCCACCTTTGGAAGGTGCCGACGCAAGAGCAGCGCGTCGCGAAGGGGCTCCATGAGCAACCACCAGAGGCCCAACCCCCTGCCTGAAGAAGACCTCGGCCGCGGCGGCGAAGCAGGGACCACGTTTCCCTCCGGCACGCCTGGCGAGCGAGAGGAGATCTCGCGCGACCTGGTCCGGCCACCGAGCGTACGCGGCCCGCGCCAGCCCCAGCCCTCGCCTCCTCCGTCATCCAGCGGCTAGCCAAACGTTGAAGCCCCGGTCGCTGCTTGACCGGGCGAGCAGGCTCGGGCCACCTATCAGGTCATGCTCGCCAACGACCTGCTCCTGAAGGCCTGCCGGCGCGAGCCGGTCGCATACACGCCGGTTTGGATCATGCGCCAGGCAGGCCGCTACCTGCCGCAGTATCGGGCGATTCGCGAAAGGGTCGATTTTCTCACCCTCTGCAAGACTCCGGACCTGGCGGCCGAGGTGACCATCCAGCCGGTCGACGCGCTGGGGGTCGACGCGGCGATCATCTTCTCGGACATCCTCATCCCGATCGAAGCGATGGGGATGAGGCTCGAGCTGGGGGACAAAGGGCCGCGCTTTTTCGAGCCCATCCGCGCGCCATCGGACATCGACCGGCTGTCGGGCTTCGACCCTGAGGACCGTACCGGCTTCGTGATGGAGGCCATCCGGCGCGCGGTCAAGGCGCTCGCCGGACGGGTGCCACTCATCGGGTTTTGCGGCGCGCCGTTCACGCTGGCCGCGTATATGATCGAAGGCGGCAGCTCGAAAAGCTTCCTGATGACCAAGCGGTTCATGTTCGAGCAGCCGCAAGCCGCCCGGCGGCTCTTCCGGCTGCTCGCCGACACGTTGACCGAGTACCTGAAGGCGCAGATCCGCGCCGGCGCGAGCGTTGTCCAGGTCTTCGACTCGTGGGGCGGCGAGCTCTCGCCGGTCGACTACGACGAGTGGTCCGCGCCCTACCTGCGCCAAGTGATCGAAGGGGCGAAGGCCGAGGGCGCGCCGGTCATCCTGTTCGGAACCTCGATGTCCGCGTTGCTCGAACGCATGGCAGGCATCATCGGGCCGGACGTTATCGGCGTCGACTGGCGCATCGAGATCGACGAAGCGCGGAGGAGGCTCGGTCCCTCGGTCGCCGTGCAGGGCAACCTCGACCCGGCCGCTCTGTTCCTCCCGCCCGACAAGCTCCAGGCCCGAGTGCGCGACATCCTCGACCGGGCCGGGCCAGTTGGACACATCTTCAACCTCGGACACGGGATACAGCCGCAGACCCCACCAGAGGCGGCGCGACGACTCGTCGAGCTCGTCCACACGCTCTCGAGGCATCCGGCCTGACCGGACGGCGCTTGGTGAAGCCTTGACGCCCCGGCGCACGGCCGGAGGCCTCATGGCATACTCCGACCGTTCCGTTCCACCGCGAACCATTCGTTTCGCCGCGCAGCGCGAGGCATCGCGCGCAGGCTCGGTCGAAGTGAGGAGGCTTCATGAGCGACGACACCAGCAAGGCGACGGCCGGAAATGGCACGCTCGAGCCGCAGGCCGACGCGAAGGCCGAGCCTCAAGCCGAGGCCAAGCCTGAGCCTCAAGCCGAGGCCAAGCCTGAGCCTCAGGCCGAGGCCAAGCCTGAGCCTCAAGCCGAGGCCAAGCCTGAGCCTCAGGCCGATACCAAGCCCGAGCCTCAGGCCGATACCAAGCCCGAGCCTCAGGTCGATGCCAAGCCCGAGCCCGATACCAAGCCCGAGCCTCAGGCCGAGGCCAAGCCCGAGCCCCAACTCGAAGGCAAGTCCGAGCTTCAAGTCGAAGCGAAGGCTGGCTCTGACGCCGCAACGACGGCCGAGCCACGAGCAGGGGCGAAGGAACGCCGGGAGGAGAAGATCGCCCTCCTGCTCCTCGACATCGGTGAGCCCGAGAACGCGGCCGACATCAAGCCCTTCTTGAAGCGCCTCTACGGCGACCCGCGAATGATGCGCCTTCCCTTTGGTACAGAGCTGCAGAAGCTCTTCGCTTCGTTCATCGCCATGATGCGAGCCCCGAAGCTCTCGGCCGCGCTCGAGGGCGCTAGGGGCAAGGCGCGCGAGCGCGAACAGCTCGAGCCGCTGCTCGAAGCGCTCTGCGCCAAGCTCAACGCGGACAGGGGCCGACAGTTTGTCCCCGTTCTCGGATTGCGTCACGCCTCGCCATCGATTCCCGAGGCGGTGACCAAGGCGCGGGCGGAGAAATGCCGGCGCATCGTGGGCCTCTGGGCGCGTCCCTTCAGGTCCGAGGCGAGTCTCTCGGCTCGCGCCGAGCTCGCGCTCGTCGCGGGAGAGGACCAAGGGCTCGATGTCTCAGTCATCGACCACTACGACGATTCGCCCGAAGCGCGCGCGGTCTGGGGGGACCTGACCCGGCAAGCCATCGAGAGCCTCCCCAGAGAGGAGCGCGATGACGCCCATGTCTTGTTCGCGCTCCACGGCATGCCGATCTCAGGCACGGTCGATCCAGGGCTGGAGGAGGCAGATCGATTTGCCCGAGCCTTGGTCGAGGCCGAGGGCCTGAAGCAGAGTTGGTCGGTCGCCTACGCTTGCGGCACCGACCCGCGAGCTTCGCTCCTTCCCACAATCGAAGACGAGCTCGCCCGGCTTGGCCCCCAGCGCAGGGCTGTCGTGGTCGTGCCTCTCGCCCACGCCTGCGAGACCCTGCTGACGAGGTGGGAGATCGACAAGGCGCTGCGTGAGGCAGCCAAGAAGCAAGGCATCAAGCATTTTGCGCGTGCCGACTGCCCCGCGGGCCGCACCGACTTCACCGAAGCGCTCACGACCCTCGTCCGACGGCACGTCGAGCAGATGGACGAGCTTCGCCTGGCTCCAGCCGCCTGATGAGGAGAGACGCGACGACGCCCGCTCCTGCCGGACCGGCTGTCGAGCTTCCCATGGACCGAAACCCGAGCCCCTGACGTGCGACCTCACCGGGTCACCGGAACAGGAGGCGGCCGGACAGCGAGTGAAAGCGGTGCCCGACAGCGCGGGCCTCGAGATCCCGCGCATGTGAACCGTCATGCGGCGGCCCGAGCGCCTCTCCTCGCCATCGACCGAGCGCACCGGCGCGTGCTCGCCGCGCCTTCTCTTTTCGAGGAGCTCGAGCGCGACGATGCCACCCAGCTCCGGCCGGGAAGACGACGACCGCGCGAGGCCTCGCTCGACCGGCTGGAGGCGAAACAGCTATCGGCCGTGGCAGCGCTTGAACTTGATGCCGCTGCCGCAGGGACACGGCTCGTTCGGCTTGGTCTTCGCTTCGCGCACGACCGGCGTCTTCTTCGGCGTGTGGCCATCCACGTAGTACCAGCGACCGTCGATGCGCCGGAACAGCGCGCGCTCGTGATGACCGAGCTCTTGTCCCCGCTCGCTCCAGCGCGCCACGAACTCGACTTCACCCTCGTCGTCCCCCTCTCCGCCCCGGCTCACATCGAGGATCTTCAACCCCAGCCATTTCGAATCGCGCGCCCAGCGCCGGGCGGCTCCCTCATCGAAGTCCCCGCGTGTATCCGGCGCGAGGGAGGCGGCGAGAAAGTCGATATTCGCCTTGACGTATGCGCTGTAGCGCGCGCGCATCAACGCCTCGGCCGTCGGCGCTGGCTCACCGGCGTGGAAGCGGCCACAGCATTCGGAATAGGGCTTCTCGTTTCCACAAGGACAGTTCATGGGCGGCAGCCTCGCCCGGACGCGGCCCGCGGGCAAGCGCGTTGTGAGTGGGTGGCGGGCGCGTCGGCACTCGTTCGGCAGAGGAAACGACGCCCGGCCCCGCCCATGAACAACCGGCCGGCGCTCGAGAGCGCCGGCCGGCGAGAGCTGTCGCGCCAGGGTCACGGGCTGGCGATGGAATTGCTGGTGCTGCCGAAGCTCCTCAGCATGCGGTGCTGGCGCTTGGCGAGGTGGGCACTCCCCGCACTGCCGGCCAGCGTATTCGCCGAGGAGGAGAACAGCGCGCGCAGGTTCCCGGAGAAGCGAGTGAGGACGCTGGACTTGTAGCGCTGGTTCGCCTGGTCGGTCGCCTGCTGCGCCTGGGCGAGGATGCGCGCTGCATCCTGATTGCGCCCCCGCTCCAGCATCTCGGAGGCGCGCTGGGCGGCAAGCGCGCCTTCCATCCGCACTACCTCCACCATCACCGTCGCGTTCTCCTGCTTTCGGACCTGCTCCGCGCTCGAGGTCACGGTGGCGACGAGAGGCTCGGCCGCCGCCACCTGGCCCGCGCGGTCGCGGAGCAGGTCCGTGTAGACGAGCCGCCCATCGGCGAGAGGCATCGTGGCGCCGCGCGCGCTCCCGCCCTCGAGCTTCATGATCACCTGCCAGCCGGCCTGAGAGTGGAGGTCGGGGATGGGCACGGAGACCAGGCCGGTCGCGTCCACCCGGTGGGCGAAGCCGTAGACCTCGGAGAGGCGCACGCCGGGGGCGAGCTTGACGAGCAGCGAGACGTCGCGAGCCACCGTGGCGACCGCCTGCCGCAGCTCCTCGGCGAAGACCCCGGCGAGCTTTTCGGGCTCGTCGAGGTAGTGGTACTGGCCCGCGCCGTTCTCGGCGAGATCGGACATGAGGCGGTGGTCAAAGTCGGCGCCAACGCCAATGGTCGAGACCGTCACGCCGCCCTTCCGGAAGCGCTGCGCGAGGTAGGCAAGCTGCGAGGGATCGGTCAAGCCGCGGTTGGTGAGCCCGTCAGAGACGAGGAGCACGCGCGCGACGGCCTCGGATCCCGCTGTCCCCCGGCGCGCCTCGGCCGCGGCTCGCTCGAGGCCCGCCGAGATGTTGGTCGCGCCGCGGGCCGCGACCGAGGCGACGGCGAAGCGCATCTCCTTGCGGTTCTCGGCGGTCACGGGGCTGGACGGGTAGAACACCTCGGCGCTGTCGTCGTAGATGACCAGGGCGAAGTGGTCCGAAGGGTCCAGGTTGTCGATGAGCCTGGCGATCGCGGCCTTGGCCTGGTCGAGCTTTTCGCCGGACATCGAGCCGGAGCGGTCGAGGGCGACCGCGATGCTCACCGGGCTGCGGCCCTCGCTCTCGACGGGCCGCGCCTGGATGTGCCAGCGCACGTAGTTGGGATCGGCCGACCCCTCGAGCACCGCGGCATAGCCGAGCGCCGCGCTCAGCTCGACGGTGTCGGACCCGGTCGCTTCCGGCAGGGGCGCGGTCGCGGGCAACGAGTTGGAGGAGACCGCGGGCGCGACCGGCGTTACGACGAGGTTTCCGGGCGGCACGCGTTCCGGTGTTTCCCGTGGGCTCGATGGGCCGAGGGAGGCGGCCGCCGCGGCGACGAGGAGGGTGATTCCGGCACCGATCATCAAGTAGGTCATCGTCGGCGTGCGCATGGTCGCTCCTTTGAGGTCAGGCGGACGCTCGTTCGCGCTGCATCTCGTCCGCTCGTCTGGTTGGTCGTTCGAGCGGCTCGAGCCGGCATCGGTCATCGGGAGGATGCGAGAGGCCGTCCTCGCCGGACCTCGCGCGGCGAAGTCCGGCCTGCTATCCATTCGCGGAATGAGCAAGCGCGACTCGAAGAAGCCGGAGCCTGCGGCCGCGCCCTTCAACAATCCGTTCGGCAGCCTCGGCGAGAAGCTCGGCCCCCTGCCTGCCGGACCGAGCGCGCCGGAGCCGAAGATGCCCGCCGCCCCATCACGCGCGGTCATCCGCTACGAGCGAAAGGGGCACGGCGGCAAGGAAGTGACGCGCGTCGAAAAGCTCGGCCTGCCTGCGCCCGAGCTGGAGCGATGGCTGCGCGAGCTGAAGCATTCGCTCGGCTGTGGAGGGACGCTCGACGGCGAGGACCTCGTGCTTCAAGGCGATCAGCGCGAGCGGTTGCGCGGGCTCCTCGAAGCGCGGGGCGTCCGGCGCGTCAGCAGATAGAGCGCCCGATCCCGCGTTCGCGCGGCACAGGCGGCGAGCCGCCCCGAGGGCGGGCCGCTCTCCCTCCTCCCTCACCTGAATCGCGGTGGCCGATTGAGCCGCCCTACGCCGCGGCCCGGAGCCATTTCCCGTCGCGCGCCGCGCTCATCCGGAGACGCTCGCCGCACGCGCGCTCGCCGATCCGGTCGCGGCCTTTCGCGTCTGCGCATCCGGCTCGAGGCCAGCTCTGCCGGCGCGAGGGCCGAGGCTCGCCCGTCCGCTTTTCGATGTTATCCTCCGGCGCATGTCACAAGCCTCGATGTACCAGGAGTCCCTCCGGGCGTTCCTCAAGCCAGTCCTCAAGTACCTCGACGACCCCTCGGTCTCCGAAATCATGATCAACGGGCCCGAGGAGATCTGGATCGAAGCCAAGGGCAAGCTCGTCCTGACGGACGCCAAGTTCACCGTCGAAGGGCTCGCCGGCGCCGCGCGCAACATGGCCCAGTTCGTCGGCCGCATCCTCAACGACGAGCGCCCGCGCCTCGACGCGCGCCTGCCCGATGGCTCGCGTATCCACATCGTCATCCCGCCCATCGCGCGCAAAGGGACGACGATCTCCATCCGCAAGTTCATGCAGGGCCGGCCCGGCATCGAGAAGCTCATCGAGTGGGGCTCGATGACTCCGCAGATGGCCTACCTCATCAAGGCCATGGTCCACACCAAGCTCAACATCGTGGTGGCCGGCGGCACGGGCTCGGGCAAGACGACGCTGCTCAACATCGTCTCCACGCTCATCCCCAACGACGAGCGCATCCTCACCATCGAAGACTCCGCCGAGCTGCAGCTTCAGCAGGACCACATCGTGCCCTTCGAGTCGCGCCCGGCCGACAAGTTCGGCAAGGGCGAGGTGAACATGGGCCACCTGCTGCACTCGGCGCTGCGCCTGCGGCCCGACCGCATCGTCGTCGGCGAGGTGCGCGGCGGCGAGGCCTTCGACCTGATGCAGGCGATGAACACCGGCCACGGCGGCTCGATGGCCACCACGCACGCCAACACGCCGACCGACACGCTGCGCCGCCTCGAGTCGCTGTGCCTGATGGCCTCGGTCGAGATGCCGATGGTGGCCATCCGCGCGCAGGTCGCCTCGGCGATCAACGCGGTGATCACCTGCGAGCGCTTCCACGACGGCTCGCGCCGCACCACCGCCATCGCCGAGGTGCTGCCGCTCGACGAAAAGGGCGAGTACCGCACGCAGAACCTCTTCGTCTACGCGCCCACGCACAAGGACGAAGAGGGCCGCATCCACGGCTACCACGCGCCGACCGGCATCCTTCCGACGTTCCTCGCGCAGATGAACGCGCACGGCTTCCCCGACATCGGCGAGAGCTTCTTCGACCCGAAGACCTACGGCCTGCCGCCGCCGCCGCTGTTCATGTCGCAGAACATCCGCACGCGCTGGGCGCCTTCGCTCAAGCACCGCGAGGCGGGCCACCCGGATCCCGAGGAGATCAAGTCGGAGATGGCCCGGGCCCAGGAGTACGCGATCAAGGTCGAGGCCGAGCACAAGGAGCGCGTCAAGGCTGGCACCTTCTGCCAGGGCTACGACTTTGGCCAGGCCCACGCGCCGAGCACCGCGAAACCGGAGAAGCCCCCGGAGGTCAAGGCCGAGGAGCCGAAGCCCGAGCCCGACAGGCCGGCCGAGCAGCCGCCCAAGCCGCCCGCGCCCGCGCAGGCGCAGCCCGAGCCGCCCGCGCGCCCGGCGCTCCCGCCGAGCAAGCTGGGCAGCGACAGCGAAGACACCGTGGTCCCCGCCAACGGGGCTCTGGGCGACGACGACGACCCCGAGAAGACGCCGCCGCCGCGCAACCCGAGGCCGGTCACCCCGTCGCACGGTGCGCCCAACCGCTCGTTCAACGAGAACACGCGACCGCCGACCCGCGCTCCTCAAGCGCGCTCGACCCCTTCGCGCCCGATGCCGTCGCGGGCCGCTGTCGAGCCGTCGGTGATGGTCTCGGCCGATCCCGCTCTGCGTCCCGCGCCCCGACCGACCTCCGGCCTGCCGCCAGGGAAGCGCCCCCTGCCCTTCGGCGCCCGGCCGGGGCCCAATCGCCGTCCCGCGGCGCCGGTGGCGCCGCCGGTCGATGAGGTCGAGGAGGAGGAGGGCAACTCCGATGAGTGCACGGTGATCCGCGACGTGCCCGAGCGCTTTCGGCGTTAGCGATGCGGCGCATCCTGCTCATCCTCGTCATCGCTGCACTCGTCGCCGGGCTTGCGGGTCCCATCGTCTACTTCGTCTACGCCGCAGACCTGCCGCCGATGAACGGGCCCGAGGAGATCCGCTCGGCGCTCGCGCGCCGCATCGAGTCGGAGCGAATGGCGACGACGAGCCACATCCACGGCAACAAGGTGGAGAAGTTCGAGATCCTCGGAAGCGACCAGCTTCCCAAGGCGCTCGTCGGCGCTCTGCTCGCGATGGAAGCCTGTCCCGAGTACCTCGAAGCGCCGAAAGAGCAAGGGTTCGCGCGCGCGAAGAGGATCCTCGGTCGCCTGCTTCGCGACGTGACCGGCGGTGAGCCGGGGCCCGGGCGCTGTCAGTTCCGGTTCGCTGAGCTGATCGGAGAGTCGGTCGGCGTCGCGGACCCAATCCACGCGGCCATCGCCGACATGTGGATCCTCGAGGCCCTCACCGTCGAGCAGCTCGTCACCTTCCGGCTCGCCGCCACCTACTACGCTCCGGGGATCATCGGGACCCGCGCCGCTTCCCGGGCGCTGTTCGGCCTCGAGCCCGCTCGCCTCGACATTGGACAGGTCGCCGAGCTGATCGCCGCCGAGAGCCACTTCCCGCGCTTCGCCGAATGCACGAACCCGGGGAAGCTGCGGCTGCTGCGCGACGCGGTGCTCGGCCGGATGGTGGGCTTTGGCGTGATCACCAAAGCAGAAGGCAAGCGCGCCGCCGCCAAGAACGTCACCTGCGCGCGGCGGCACTAGGCGGCCATACAGCTCGCGCAGCCGGTCGCCCTCGTGCCCGGAAGGCGAGGAACTCGCCTCGCTCGGCGCGACATCCCCGCGCGCGCCGGGAATCCGATGACCCAACGAGAAGGCGTTCGTCGGTGGCGGCGCACCTCCCGGAGAGCTGAAGCGACAAGCGGCGCTACCAGCCGCGCACGTCGTCGCAGGTGAGCCCCTCGAGCGGCTTGCAGTTGCGCCCGATGTGGCAGCCGCCCTGCGTGCCGAAATCGACGCAACGGATGGGCCTGCAGCCGTTGCCGGCGAGGTCGCACTCGCGCCGGGTAATCGAGCAGGTCCACGTGTTCGGATCGCACGAGTCCTGGGCGCAGTCGTCGTCCTCGACGCACGCGCAGAAGCTCTCGCTCGCCCCTTCGTGCTTGGTGCACTTGCCGTAGCAGAAGCCCGACTCGGCGTCGCAGAGCGCGTGGTTGGGACAGTCGGCGTCCTGCTCGCAGCGGATGCTGCTGCGGAACTCGGGGCTCGCGCACTGGGCGTTCGACGTGCACTTGGTCTTCGTCCACACGACGATGACGTCGGCGCAGTCGTAGCCGTTCGGGCAGGCCTGCCCGTCGCTGCAGTCGACGCCGCAGTAGGTTGACTGCGTGTAGGTGCTGTAGAGGCAGAAGTTCGCGCCCTTGCCGCAGGTGTTCTGACCGGGCGTGACCACGCAGTTGTCGCAGTACGGCCGCAGCGCCGGGTCGTAGTCGCTCTCGCACCTCGGCAGGCCGCCGGACTCGGGCGTGCGGCACAGCTCGCCCCAGCCGCAGAAGGCGTCCTCGACGCAGGCCTCCGTCGAGCAGCGGCCTATCGGGCATTCGAGCCGGCCCTCCTCGGTCGTCGCTTCGCAGCCGCACGGGGCTTCGACCTCGGTCCCGTCGTCGGCGATGGTCTTGCAGAGGCACGCCTCGCGCAGGTTGCAGTCGCCGTTGCTGCGGCAGCCCGGCTTGCAGACGTTGGTCGACTTGTCGCACAGCATGCCGACCTGGCAGTGCAGGTCGCTCGCGCAGCGGCCGTTGGGCAGGCAGGTGTTCGTCGCCGTGTCGCAGAAGTAGCCGTCCGGGCAGTCGCGCGAGTCGTAGCAGCCGATGAACGCCTGGCAGTAGCCCTGGCTGTTGCAGATCTCGCCCTCGCGGCAGGCGTCGTTGGTGCGGCACAGGCACTCGCCGGTCTCCAGCTCACAGCGCCAGTGCGCCGGGTTGCCGCAGTCCTCGTCGGCGTTGCAGCCACCGGCGAGCTTGTCGTCGTCGGAGCAGGCCGCGAGCGCGGCGCCGCACAGCGCCGCCATGGCGACCAGTCGAATCGTCCTTTTCATCCGCCCGCCCATCTCTCCCCTGCCCTACAGATCGAACCGGACGCTGCCGGTCGTCCAGCACGTCCAAGAGGTCAGCGAGAAGTGTGAGTAGCCCCAGTGGTGGTAGTCGAACCTCGGCGCGCGCACCCCGGTGAACGAGAGGTACAGCTTGTCCTTGCCGCTGTTCGATGCGCCGATGATCTCCGAGACGTTCGGCGGGAGCGAGACCGAGGTCTCGGTACCCGGGAGCACGACCTGCCAGACAGTCGAGTAGCTCGTAGCCGACTGGTAGCTCAGCGTCAGTCGCGCGAGGTCGGCGGGCGGCCCCTGGCCGAGCCTCCACGAAATCCTGCCCTCGAAGCGCCTGCCCAACCTTGGCTCGACGATTTGCAACAGCCCGAGCATCGGGCCGATGGTGACGCCTGCGCTCAGGTCGCCGAGCTGCTTGCGGAAACAGTAGCTCTCGGGCGTCCCGCCGAAGCGCGACGAGCGGTTGAGGAAGATGAAGTTGCTGCCGTCGAGCCGCGGCAGGCCCGTGAAGACGAGCTGCGGCTGCTCGCTCGTCGCCTTGCCCAGCGGGATGACGCCCTCGCCGCCCAGCTCGAGCCACGCGTAGGTCTCGTTGAGCGCGGGCAGGAGCGCGTCCCCGATGATCGGCGCGCTCTCGATGGTGATCGGCACGCTCGCGTCGAGGTGTACGTTGAGCACGATGTCCTTCTCGACCGCCGGCTCCTCGGGATCGGCCATCACCCCGCGGCGCACGCCGAGCAGCACCGGCGTGAACTTCTGAGTGCGGTGTTCGAAGATGCCGAAGACCGCGTAGACGGCGCGCAGCCCCTTGGAGGCGAAGACCGAGAAGGTCCCGCCGTCTTGCGTGACCCGCCAGCGCTCGCCGCGGGCGTCGCGAGCCGCCGGCGAGATCATCGAGCCGATCGGAGGGGTCGCGTAGACCGAGCTGGGCGCCACCCACACCTCGGCGTACGCGGTTTCCCCGTTTTGCAGCGGCCTGGGCAGCTTGAAGCCCGCCACCCGGCCGCTGATGATCGCCGGCTGCGTGCCCGGGCTGAATCCCGGCGGGCCGCCGCCTCCTCCTGCGCCCCCAGTGTACGTGAGGAAGACGGTGAGGTTCTGCGACTCCTGCCGGGCGACGGTGACGGTCAGATAGTCCTCCTTGAAGACCGTCACGGTCTGCGCCTTCACGAGCGACGGGTCGCTGAAGGTGATCTGGCCGTTGCGGTCGGTGCGGCCTTGAAACGGCGTCGCCGGGTCGTAGCCGAGCATCACCGTGGCGCCGGGCACGCCCGCTCCGTAGCCGCCGGACTCGAGCACGGTGACGTTGAGCGTCCCGTTGATCGGGCCACCGGAGCTGCCGCCGTCGGCGAGCTTGGGATTGAAGTAGGTGAAGCCGCCGGGTGTCTCGTCGCGCGCTTCGCCCATGCGCACGACGACGTCAGCGGCGCCCACTGCGCCAGGCGGCGTGCGCCCGACGATCGTGTTGCCGTCGAGCACCCTCATGTCCTTGAGCGGCGAGCCGCCTATCTCGACGATGACGCCCGGCTCGAAGCCGGTGCCAAGAACAGTGACGTAGGTCCCTCCGGCGACAGCGCCGACGTCCGGCGAGATGCGCCCGACCATCAAGGGATCGACGTAAGTAAAGGCGCCGTCGAGCGCGTCTTCGTTGAGCGGGTCGGCCGCATCGCGCACGCGCACCAGGCTCGCACCGCCCGAACCCGGAGGCGTGATCGCGGTGATCCGCGTAGGGCTCACGAGCGCGACCTGCTGCGCCGGTAGCGCGCCGATGAAGACCTCGAGCCCTTCGGTGAAACCCTCTCCGTCGATGGTGATCTCCTCGCCGCCTCGTGAGCTGCCCCGGTCCGGCGAGACGGTCTCGACCCGAAGGTTGTAGTGGAAGCCGCCGACCAGCGTGCCTTCCGCGCCCTCGCCGACCACCGCGACGTCCACCGTCGTGTTCGCCGTGCCTGGCGGGGTCGCAACCATCAGCGCGTCCGGCCACCGCATCGTCGGCACAGCCGCAGCAGCGCCGAAGCGAACCTCGGTCACACCGTCGAGGCCCGTGCCGACGACCAGAACCTCCTCGCCGCCCTCGGCCCGACCGTGCGTCGGCCTCACCCCAGCGATAGCCGGGCCGCTCGCCTCCGGATCGAAGTAGACGTAGCCCGCGGGCAGCGTCGCCGCCAGCGAACCGGCGCGCGCCGAGACATCGACCGCGCCAGCGGTCGCCGCCGCGGGCACGATTACTTCCAGCGTCGCGTCGTCCGCCCTCACGACCACCGCCTCCGCCGCTCCGAACAGCACTTCTTCGACTTCGGCGAGCCCGGCGCCGCGCACCGCGACGACCGCTCCGCCGGCGAGCGGGCCATAGGGCGGATGGACGGCGATGAGCGAGAGGCCCTGCTCGTAGCGGAAGCCCCAGCGCAGCTCGGCGGTGCCGTTCTTGTTGAAGGCGCGGACGTCTACGGCGCCCGCCTGCTCCGCCGCGGGGACGAGCGCGCGAGCAGTACGGTCGCCGACGATCGTGACCTGGGGCGAGGCGCGCTGCCCGAAGAGCACGACCAGCTCGTCGCCGAACCCGGCGCCGGTCAGCTCCACCTCGACGCCGCCCTCGAGCGGTCCTGTCTTCGGCGACAACCCGGTGAGCTGCAGCTCGACGTAGTAGGTGAAGCAGCTCTCGCAGATCGCCTCGCCGTTGGGGTTCTGGATGATCACGTCGGCCGGGCCGGCTGCGCACGGCGGCGCGGTCACCTCGAGCGTGTCGTCGTCGATGATTCGGAAGTCGCTCGCCTCGTTGCCGCCGAAGTAGATGCGCGTGTCGCGCTTGGCCGCGGTCGCGCCGGAGGCAAAGCCCTGGTAGAAGCCGCCGCCCTCGATGGTGACGTCTGTCCCGCCGGTGGCCGGGCCGCGCGAGGGGACGACCTGCTTGATCTTCAGCTCGACGGCGCCCGCGTCGGGCTCTCCGGCATCGGTGCCCGCGTCGGCGCCCGCGTCGCAGTCGCCGCACGGCTTGGTGCCGGCGTCCGGCGCCTCGGCCCCCGAATCGCCCCTGCCCGCATCGACCGGATCGGCGGGCTCCGGGTCGTCCGAGCAGGCAAGACCGAAGGCGAGCGCGCACGCGAGCAGCGCGACCAGGCTCCAAGTCCGACAACGAGGTCTCGATGGCATGGTTTGCTCTCGCCTCATGGCAGCCACTCGATGCGCAGGAGATAGGTGCTGCGCGCGCGCGAGTCCTCGGAGGCGACCTTGACGAGAATCCGGCCGTCCTCCGGTATCTCGGACGCGGGCAGCTCGATCGCCTCGACCGCGGCGACGGTCGCCGACCGCGCCAGCTCGATCGCGCCGTCGGCCGTCAGGGCGAAGAGGTCCAGATCGCCCTCCGAAGGCACGTGCTGCAGCTCTATCCGCGCGCCCGCGCCCGGCGGAACGGTGAGGGCGAAGAAGTCCTGGTCGGTCCCGCAGATCGTCAGCCCGTCGTAGTCGCCCGCCTGCGGCAGCACCGTCGCCGCCGACGGATCGTCGTTGTCCTCGAACCTGTCGAAGTCGCACGGAGCCCCGCGCGAGACCGACAGCCGCAGCCCGTACTCGACCCAGAGATCGGTCGATTGCATCCGCAAGTAGTACGTGCCCTCGTCGGCGACGGTGCAGCTCAGGGCGAGGCGCCCGGTGCTCAGGGTGCGCCCGGCTGCGTCGAGCATCCGTGCATCGAGGGCGCCTTCGAGCAGCGGGTTGGCATCGACGAAGACATCGACCCGATCGCCACGCGACAGCTCGAGTGAGAACCAGTCCTGCTCGTGGTCGCACAGCGTGAGCTGGGAATAGCTGCCCGCCGCGATAGGCTCGGCCGAGCCCATGTCGTCATTGGGCTCGAGGCGATCCGGCTGGCATGTCCGCGGCAAGCAGCGGCCCGAGGCGACCTCGCAGCGCTCGTCCGGCAGGCACCCGTCGTCGCTCAGGCACGGCGGCGGCTTCTCCGTGCAGAACCCGGTCGCAGGGTTGCAGGTCTTCCCCACCTCGCAGTCGCGATCGCTCAGGCAGCGCTCGGAGCCATCGATGACGCAGGTGAGCATCTCGAGGTCGCAGACGAGCCCGCTCGGACAGTCGGAGCTCTCGGCGCAGTCCGAGCAGCGGCTGTCTACGCAGTGCCGACCGGGCCCGCACGTCGCCGCGGCGTCCTCGGCGACGCAGCGGACGGCGCAGGTGTGCGTCGGCAGGTTGCAGATCTCGGTCGCCGAGCAGTCGAGGTCCGACAGGCAGCCGATGTCCTCCTCGCAGACGCCGTTGACGCGATGGCAGCGCAGGCCCTCGGCGAGACAGGCGCCGTCCACGCAGAGCACGGCCTCGCGCTCGGCGACGCACAGCCCCTGCAC